>JBCDKL010000085.1:0-11103 GCA_038746695.1 Pseudomonadota bacterium
GCTTGGCGTTCTCACTCTCAAGCTCGCGCAGCCGTTTCGCCTCACTGACGTCAATGCCGCCTATTTCCTGCACCACCCGTAGAACGTCGATGAACTGATCCCGTGGCGCCGACAAATCTCGTCGGTCTTCGCTCCGGCTTCTTTCTCTTTCAGGACTGCGATGATCTGCTCTTCGCTAAACCGTTCGCGCTTCATGACCTTCCTCCTTCACGCAGTCAAAGGGGGAAAACTCCAGTTCGCATAGGCCCGGATATCAAGGGGAAGGTCAAAATGCTCGTCGCCTATACGCCAGAATTCTTCAAGTGTTAAAACTTGGGACTCATTTTGGCTTCGAACAATTCTCGCTGCTACTATTTTCGCATTGAGAAAATAAAAAAGAGCATCCTAGAATTTATTCTTTCCCAGAAGCAATTTTCTCAAAAAACCTGTGAGTGTTTAAAATTCTGAGCATAGAATTGGGCTTCGGCCGCAGAACTCCAGATCAAATTCACAGTCTTCACTTCGCCAATTGGCGGTTCGGTGATATTTCCACACTCGAGCGCACGTGTCCGGAAGCGGATAAGATTCCGCGTGGACGTCCTCTTGACCGGTCAGACAGGCGAAATCACTGCTTCGGTTGCTGACATTCTGTCGATTTCGCCGTCACTCAGACCAAGATCAGCCAGAACTTCCCGGGAGTGTTCACCGAGGAGGGGGGCGGGGCGGTGGGGTGTTTCTGAGGCTGCAGTGAACTTGACCGGGCAGCCCAGAGTTTGGATTTCGCCCGCTTTTGGGTGGGTAACCGTCGTCACCATTCCGCGGGCCCGGGCTTGAGGGTCTTGCTGCATCTCGAGAATATCGAGCACCGGGCCGGCGGGAAGGCCGGCTTGCTCCATGAGTTCCAGCCAAGCTGCGGTGGAGCGCGTGCGGGTATGTTCGGTGATGGCCTCTGATAGTGCGATCCGGTTGGTTATCCGATCGGCATTGCGGGCGAACCGGGGGTCGGCGGCCAGTTCGGGCGCCTCGATCAGGGCAATCAGACGCTCCCAATTCGCCTGGTTGGCGGCTCCGATATTGATCCATCCATCGGCTGTCTCAAAGCTCTGATAGGGCGCGTTGAGGGGATGGGCCGAGCCCATCGGACCCGGCGCCTCGCCGGTTGCAAAGGCAATGGCGGACTGCCAGTAGGTCTGCGTGATCGCCGCTTCAAACAGAGAGGTATCGACCCGCTGCCCCTGCCCCGTCTGCAGACGATGCGCCCAGGCAGCGGCCACGCCCATGGCGCCCAGAATGCCCGCGGTGATGTCGCTGATCGGAGCGCCGACCTTAACCGGCGGGCGGCCCTCGCCCTCGCCGGTGATCGACATCAGGCCCGACATGCCTTGGGCGACCAGATCGAACCCGCCGCGATCGGCATAAGGCCCGGTTCGCCCGAAACCCGAAATCTCGGCATAGATCAGTCCCGGGTTCTTGGCCGAGAGGGAGTCATAGCCGAGCCCAAGCTTCTCCATCGTGCCCTTGCGGTAATTCTCGATCACCACATCGGCTTTGAGGATGAGTTTGCGGAGCGCGTCGCGAGCGCTCTCCTGTTTCAGATCCAGCGCGATTCCGCGTTTGCCGCGGTTCATCATCATGAAGGCCGCACTTTCCCCGCCGATTTCAGGAGGGGTGAACCGGCGCGTATCGTCACCCTGAGGTTTCTCTACCTTGATCACATCGGCGCCCATATCGGCCAGCATCAGCCCGCAGACGGGCCCGGCCATGATATGGGCGAGTTCGATAACCCGGCAGCCGGAGAGCGGGCCGCTCATTCCCCGCTCCATTCGGGTGCCCGTTTGGCCAGGAACGCCTCCATGCCATGCCGAAAATCGCGGCTCATATAGCTGCGGGTGATCAAGTCGCCATCCTCGGCGCCCGGTCCGTCTACGCGCAGGCGGCGCAGCGCCTCCTTGGTGGCTTGCAGAGTTAGGGGAGCGTGGCCCTTCAAAGTCTCAGCAAATTCAGAAGCGCGGGCATGGGGGTCGGGGCAGATCTCGGCCACCAGACCGATCCTTTCGGCCTCTTCCGAGCCGATCAGCCTTGCGGTGAACACGATCTCGCGCAGCCTGCCCATGCCGATCAAAGTGCCGATCCGGTTCAGGTTGCCAATCGACAGGCAATTGCCCAGGGTCCGCGCGATCGGAAAACCGAATTTCAGCCGCTCATCACAGATCCTGATATCGCAAGCTGCGGCGATGGCCGCCCCGCCGCCGGTGCAGGCACCTTGGATCGCGGCGATAGTCGGCAAGGGGCAGCGTTCGACATCGCCCAAGACATCATCCATATTCGCTTCGTAATTGAGCGCGTCCTGCGGTTCGGAGAAGCCCCGGAATTCGGTCATATCGGTCCCGGCGGCGAAGGCGCGGTCGCCCGCTCCGCGCAGGATCAGCACTTTCGCATCGCCCGGTTCGCGGCAGATCTCGGCAACCCGTGCATACATGTCGAGCTTCATCGAATTGCGCACATCTGGGCGATTGAAGGTGATCAGACCGACCCCTTCCGAGACTTCATAGAGGATATCCACCATCGACTTATGCCTTCTTCTTCGGGATCTACTCGCGCCAGTGGTGCATGTTGGGCGAGCTCTCTACAACCGGGATCCGCTGCGGAGACGATGCCCTCATGGGATGAACACGGTCTTCGGCGCCGCCATTCGGCCATTGGCATGGTCCTGGAACACCTCCGCGCCGGTCTCCAACGGGCGGGGTTCGATCCAATCGAGCGGTCCAAGGCGGCCCTCGAAGATCGCGTCGGCAGTCTCACGAAAGGCCGCAGCCGTATAGGTGTAAGTGCCGAGGAACCCGATCTCCTGCAAGGTCATCCGGCGCACGTCCAGACCGCCTTCGGCGGAGGCAAGCCCGATATGGGCGATCAGCCCGCCAGGCCGGGTTGTGGCCGAGGCCCAAGCCCGGGTCGCAGCGCCGCCATAGCAATCGATCACCAGATGCGGGCTGGCTTGGTATGCATCGGGATGGCAGGCGGCGATACCCTCGAGCTTCTCCAGCACCGGCATCCGAATTGGGTTGGTCTCGAGAATGGTGATCCGCCTTACGCCCTGAGCGGCCAGAGCCAGTGCGGCACCCACACCGATCGCACCGCCGCCAATCACCACGCACTCGGCCTCCTCCAGCGCATGGCGCATCTGACGCTGGCAAAGCGCAACCGTATGCCAGCCACAGGCCAGAGGCTCGGTAAGCGCGGCCTTCTCCAACGGTATATTATCGGGAACGGTGACGAGATTGCCCTCCGGCACTGCCACCCATTCGGCGAAGCAGCCCTGGCGCGGGGGCATCGACAGGATCTCCCGCTTGGCGCAGAGATTGGTCCAGCCCGCTAGGCACTCCTCGCAGAGACCGCAGGTGACCAGGGGGTTTATGGTGACCCGGCGTCCGCTTCCGGCCACCAGACCCGCCCCCTCATGGCCAAGGATCAGGGGTGCCGGACGCCGAGCGTCATGCCCTGCCCAGGCGTGCATGTCGGAGCCGCACAACCCAACTGCCCCGATCCTGACCAGAACCTCTCCCGAGCCTGCCACAGGCTCGGGCACATCACGAATGTCGATCTGGCGCGGCCCCTCATAGACCAGCGCCTTCATTGCGAGCCGTATAAGTATTGAGGTAGCCAGAGCACGATCTGCGGGAATGTGAAAATCAGCACGAGGCCCAGAAGCTGGATTCCCATGAACTGGATCATGCCGAGATAGATGTCCTTCAGATCCCACTCAGGCACCACGCCCTTCAGGAAGTAGGCTGAAAGCGCTACCGGCGGAGACAACCACGCCGTCTGCAAATTCACCGCGACCAGGATTGCGAACCAGATCAGCAGATCCTCTCGTCCCATACCGAAATCCAAGCTCTCCACCACGGGCAACAGGATCGGCACGATGATCAGGACGATCGGCACCCATTCCAACGGCCAGCCCAGCAGGAAGATCAGGGCCATGATGAAGATCATTGTCCAGGTCGGCGTCATCTCCATCGACAACAAAAGCTCGGTCAACATTTTCGGCGTACCGAGGTTCGAGAACACCGCGCCAAAAAAGTTCGACGCGGCTACCAGGAACATGATCAGGACCGTAATCTCCAGCGTCTTGATCATCGCGTCATAGAAGCCCGGAATCGTGAACTTGCGATAGACCAGCGAGAGCAGGATCGAGCCGAAAGCCCCACAGGCCGCTGCCTCAGCAGGCGTCGCCCAGCCCGCTAGGATCGAACCGAGTGCGAAGGCGATCAGAACCGTCGGCGGCACCAGACCCATGAAGAACTCGTACCAGAGGTCCGAGAAGTAAAAGCCCCCCGGCTGTGCTGACTTCAGATAGCGAAATGCCGCCCACATGACGCCCAGCCACAGGATTGGGATCATCAACCCGGCCAGAGGAAAGATTGCCAGCCCGCCGGTCGACCCCTCTACACAGAGCCAGACGAAAACGAACAAGGCCGCCATGACCGCGAGAACCTCAAAGAAGTAGTATGGAGATGTCTCGGGCTGCTCATCTTCCGGCAGGATCGGACCGAGGCTGGGATTCAGCCAGCAGCGGCCGATAGAATAGAGCATATAGAGCCCCGCCAGCATGATGCCCGGAATGATCGCCGCGCGGAACAGATCGGTGACCGGCACCTCGAGCACCGGTCCCATGACGATCAGCATGATCGATGGCGGGATCAGGATGCCCACCGTACCTCCCGCTGTGATCGTACCCGCCGCCAGTTGGACGTTATAGCCGGACTTGTTCATCGTCCGCGCCGCCATGATGCCCAGGATAGTGACAGACGCCCCGACAATCCCGGTGGCCGCGGCAAAGATCGTCGACACGAACAGAACCGCAATGAACAGAGCTCCTCGGGTGCGCGACATCATCAGCTGAACGGCGTTGAACAGACGCTCCATCAGACCCGCCTGCTCCATCATGATGCCCATGAAAATGAAGAGCGGCACCGCGACGAGCTGGTCGTCCAGCATGGTCGAGTTCACCTGCAGCTGCAGTAGGAAGAAGGTAAGCGCACTTGACCCACCCCAACTGCCGAAGATAAAGCCGAGGAAGATCAAGGTGAACGAGATCGGGAAGCCGACAAAGATCGAGAACAGCATCACACCCAGCATCACCATCCCGATCTGTGGCTTGGACAGACCAAACCCGCCGAAAAGCGAGGAGATGTCGAAGGGCAGGATATCTGGGAAAAAGACCTGAACGAAGGCGAAGGCCAGGATGGCCCAGTAATAGGGGAAGATCTTCAGAAACACCGCCTCGCGTTCCCGGCCCATCTGGTGGAAACAGCGGAAGAGTTCGGGAAATCCTTGCAGGAACAGCAGGAGCGCTCCGATCGGCATGGCTGCCCGCGCAGGCCCCAGAACCGGCGCCCAAGTGCTGTCGCTCGCCCGCTCCCATCCCGAATACTCAAACCCATTGCGTATGTTGAATGCATCCAGCGTGTAATCCAACGCTGTCCAGAAAAAGAACAGCATCGCCGGGAAGTAAAACGCCATATAAAGTGTTGCATCCACCGTCGCCTGGGTCTTGGACGACCAGGTGCGATAGAGGAAATCGGCCCGGATATGGACGCCCCGCATCAGGGCATATCCAGCGGCGGCCATAAACAGCACGCCGCCGAGCATCCGGCTAACATCATAGACCCAAAGGGTTGGCCCAAGGCCCCATTCCCTTGCAAGTCCGTCCATCCCGTTGGCCGCAAGGATCCCAAAGGAGGTGCGCGAGACGACCTCGAACACCGTCACAAAGATCATCGGTACCATCAGCAGGCAGATGATCCGCCCAGCCCAGAGATTCAGCAAATCAACGGAGGCAGTGATCGGGCGCTGCCATGGGGTCATATCCTCGGGGGTTTGACCGGGCTGTTCGGCGCGACGCTCCGCGATCAACTCGTCGGTGATGTCGAGATCACCGGGTTTCGGCTCCTCGGCCATGATCCCCCCTTTTGTATCGTTTGTCACAGCGCTCTCTCGGCGCCTGTCTTTTTTGGCCGCCTATTTCGGATGCGGCAAGTCCGGTGCCCTACCCCAGTGCAGATCAGGCCGGGAAAGGGTATGGCGGGGCCCGTGAGGGCGCCCGCCCGGTGTTGTCGAGTCCGAGCCGGACCGGCCTTACTTCAGGCTGTCAGCAAAGGCCTTGCCCAAGGCTGCGTTGGACGCTTGCGCACCAGCCCAGAACGGCACAGCGATCTCGGCAAAGTCCTTCTGGCTCTGCCAAACTTTGGCGAAGAACTCGTTCTCGGCAGCGTTCTTCTCCAGAGACGCTCTGGCGGCACCCATATAGGCCGGGAAATAATCGGCCGGGGTGTCGTGCAGGATCACGCCATGATTGTCGACCAGATCCTTAAGCGCCTTGCCGTTCTCGAAGATCCGGTAAGACATCGCCTTCGATAGAGAGGCGGTTGCGGCCACTTCCAAAGCGGTTTTCTCGTGATCGGTCAGCGAGTTGTATACATCGCCATTGATGTACAGATCCGCGTTCACCACCACCTGGTGCAGGCCTTGCAGGTAGTAATGCTTCAACACCTTCTGGAAGCCGAAGACCGAGTCGGGCTTCGGGCAGCACCATTCGGCAGCGTCGATCGTGCCTTTTTCGAGAGCGGGCAGGATATCTCCGCCGCCCATGGCAACCGATGCAACGCCGATATCCTTATAGGTCTGGCCCGGGATGCCCGGAGGCGTCCGGAAGCGGTATTTGCGGAAATCGTCCATCGAGGTGATCGGCTCCTTGAACCAACCCAGCGCCTCGGGGCCGACCGGCTGCAGCATGAAGCCCTTCACGTTCACGCCCATTTCCGACCAGAGCTCGTCATAGAGCTCCTTGCCGCCGCCATATTGGAACCAGCTCACGAACGCGATGTTGTCGATGCCGACCCCAGCACCGGCAACCGGCGAGCCGAACAGCATCGCCGCTGGATGCTTGCCCGACCAGTAGTGGGTCCAGGCGAAGCCGCCTTCGATCAAACCTTTGTCGACGGCATCCAAGGTCTCACGCACGCCGACCACAGCGCCGGCCGGCAGAACCTCGATCTTCACCGAACCTTGGGTCAGCCGTTCCACATCCTTGCCGAACTCGTTCAGCATGAAGACTTCGTCGGCCTTGGCCGGGATCACCGACTGCACGCGGATCACGGTCTCGGCCCAGGCCTGACCGGCCAAGGCAGTGGTGGCCACGGCAGCGCCGAGGGCCAGTTTTCTGAGTACGGACATTAAGTACCTCCCTTGTCCTCTCTACGGTTCTGGCGCGCTTGGACCAAGCACCGCCCTGCGGATCATCGGCCATGGCGGCCCAGGCGATCCGGCCTGTCTGCTCGACTCACGCGGTGGCGTCCTCCTTCACAAAGTCCGCTGCCCGTTCGCCGATCATAATTGCGGGCGCATTGGTGTTCCCCGACACGATCCGCGGCATGATCGAGGCATCTGCAACCCTCAGATTTCCCACACCATGCACCCTAAGCCGCGAATCCACCACAGCTTTCGGGTCTTCTGCCGGGCCCATTTTGCAAGTTCCGGTGGGATGATAGATCGTGGTTGACGTATTCCGAGCCCAGTCCAACAGCGCCGCGTCGTCATCGGGCACATCCGAGCCGGGCGCATGTTCATCGGTTATCCGCCCGGCGAGCGGTTCGACGGCGGCGATCTCCCTTGCGATACGGATGCCTCTCACAAGGGTGTCGCAATCGGTCTGGGTCGCGAGGTAATTCGGATGGATCGCCGGATGCGCCATCGGATCGGGCGATTTCAGACGGATCTCGCCAGTGCTCTCTGGCCGCAACACACAGACAGAAGCGGTGAAAGCGTCGAACGGGTGCGGCCCCTCCGTCGGGCTGTCGGCCGAGAACGGCTGGATGTGGAACTGAATATCCGGCGTCTCCACCTCTGGCCGGGTTTTGAGAAAAGCCGCTCCCAGCGAGGCCGCCATAGTCATGGGACCGGTTCGGTTGAGTGCAAATTCCAGAGCCATCCCGGCGCGGCGGATCAGGCTGCGTGATTCCGTGTTGATGGTCGAGGATGCGCATTTGAAGACCGGCCGCGCCTGAAGATGGTCTTGGAGGTTTTTGCCGACCCCGGGCAGATCACGCTCGACCTTTATCCCGGTCTCGGTCAAGTCGGCACCTGCGCCGATGCCGGACAGCATTAAGATCTGCGGCGAGCCGATCGAGCCAGCCGAAAGGATCACCTCGCGCCGTGCCCGGACCAGTTCGCGCCGCTCTAACGCGCCGCGGCCATGGGCGATTTCAATCCCGATCGCCTTACCGTCCTCGATGACCACGCGCTGGGTCTGCGCGCCCGTGTAGAGGGTCAGATTTTGCCGCCGCCGCGCCGGACCCAGATAGGCCCGCGCCGAGGAACAGCGCAAGCCGCGCCGCATGGTAAGCTGGAAGGGCGCAACGCCCTCCTGATCGCCGGAATTGTAATCGTCGTTGGCCGGATAGCCCGCAGCCACAGCGGCCCGAATCCAATCGTCGACCACCGGGCGGGACAGGCGGCCATGGCTCACCCCCAAGGGGCCACCACCGCCACGGCTCTCGCTCTCACCGCCCTCCCAATCCTCGGATCGGCGGAAAGCAGGCAGAACATCATCGAACCCCCAGCCGGGATTACCCAATTGCCGCCAGTGATCGTAATCCTCCTGCTGGCCTCTAACATAGAGCAGCCCGTTGATCGAACTCGATCCGCCAAGGACACGGCCCCGCGGCCATTTCAGCGAGCGACCGTTCAAACCCGGATCGGATTCGGTCACATAGCACCAGTCCGTGGCCGGGTTATCCAGGGTCTTGAAATAGCCCACCGGAATGTGGATCCAGGGATTCCAGTCGCTGGGGCCTGCTTCGATCAGCAAGACAGTGAGAGATTCATCCTCGGACAGCCGACCGGCCAAGGCACATCCGGCCGATCCGGCCCCAACGATGACGATATCCGCTTCCAACCTGCTCTCATTATTTGAAAAATGAGACTTATTGTCTTAATATGATCAAAACACTTCGAATGAGCCCTGACAAGGGCTTTCGTGGAAGATGCATGGGGGAAACATGAACCAGCCCGAGCGCGTGCCGACCAATCTCCGTCTTTTGCGGATTGTCGATACTTTGGCCTCGGCGGGCCGCCCGCTGAGCCCCTCCGAGATCAATGCCGAGATTGGCCTGCCAAAGGCGTCGATTCACCGGCTCTGTCAAACCCTCATCGAGGAGGGTTACGTCACCCGAGACACCGATCCCAAGAAACTGAGCCTCTCGCGCCGAATGCGCCAGACTGCGAGCCAGATACTCGACACCGATCATGTCCGGATCGGACGGCATCAAGTGCTGCGTGGCCTGGCGGCAGAATTGCGCGAGACGGTGAACTTCGTGGTGCCGGAGGAAGCGGGGATGCGCTATCTCGACCGGGTCGAGGCGGATTGGCCGCTGCGTGTGCAACTGCCCATCGGCTCCCACGTGCCGTTTCACTGCACCGCCAGCGGAAAGTGCTTTCTCGCCAATCTGGCGCATCGCCCGCTGACGCGATTGCTGGCCGCGCTGGCCCTTGAGAAGCGGACCGACAAGACCCTGACAGATGCCGCCACCCTGAGAGCAACGCTCAAGGAGATCCGCGCCTCGGGCTATGCTACCGACCGTGAAGAATTCATCGACGGTATGATGGCCGTAGCCGTGCCAGTGACTGGGCCGCAGGGGCAGTTCCTCGGCGCTCTGGCAGCCCATGGACCAGCCAGCCGTTTGGGCCCGAACCGTTTCGACCAGATCGCCATCGATCTAAAGCGCGGCGCCTCGGCCCTGGCGGAACAGATCCTTTGACCCAGCGCGCGGGACCATTCTGATCGGCAAAGTAGACTAAGGGGTACGATCAGCTTGAGAAAGCCGCGAGCCTGTCGCGGTCGACCGAGATACCCAGCCCCGGCGCCTCCGGCACTGCAAGACCGCCGTCCTGTAACGAAAACCCCGGCTGGATCAACGCGTCGCGCAGCGGATTATGGGTGCGGTCGACTTCGATCATCGGCTCGTTCTGAAGCGGAAGGGGCGCCGCCGTCGGGGGCATTGGCGGGATGGTGGAGATGGCATGCAGCGCCGCAGCGACGGCCACGCCCGAGCCCCAGACATGCGGGATCACCGAGACACCATAGCATTGCGCCAATGTCACGATCTCGCGAAACGCGGTGAACCCGCCGCTGGCCGCAAGATCGGGCTGTGCGATATCGACGCAGCCCTCACCAATCAGATCGCGAAAGCCGTAGCGGGTGAAGCTACACTCTCCCCCGGCGATAGGAACCGGGCTGGCCGCCCGCAGTCTGGCATATCCGGCGCGATCTTCGGTGACGACCGGCTCTTCGAAAAAACGGATATCGTAGGGTGCCATGCGCCGCGCCATCTCTAAGGCGACACCTGCGGTATAGGCGTGGTTGGCATCGGCCATGATGGCGACGCCTGGCCCAAGAACCTCGCGGATCAGAGCGATCCGGGCAATGTCCTGGTCCAACGGCAAAAGCCCAATCTTGATCTTGATGAAACGAAACCCGGCTTCGGCATACCCCTCCACTTCGGTCCGAAGCTTGGCCATCATGCTTTCGGTATCGGCATAGTCGGGCGGGTAGTAGCAACCGGTCGCATAGGCGGTGACATGTTCACGGAACCGACCGCCCAGCAATTTCCACACCGGCAACCCGGCGGATTGCGCGGCAAGGTCCCAGCAGGCGATATCAAGCGCCGAGAGCGCCTCGATATAAGTTCCCGCCTGACCGAAATCGCGGGTGTATGCGTAGTTTTCCTCCCATAACCGGACCGGCTCGGTCGGATCGCTGCCGATCAAGCGGGGTGCCAACACCTCGCGGATGGCAGATGCGACGGGAGCGCCGGGGCCCCATTGGCCACCCTCTCCCCAGCCGGTGAGGCCCTGGTCGGTTTCGATCTCGACCAGACAGGAATTGCGTTCTGCAAACAGGGCCTGGCTGGAGTAGAACGCGCGGTCGCCAGTGGGTACGCGCAGGAGATGGGGCGTGATCCGGGTGATTTTCATGGCCGAAACCTAAACGCAGCCCGCTCCCCTGCCTAGAGGATGAAATTGCTCTCCTCCAACACATGGAACCCGGTCAGTTCGATCTGGAAA
>JBCDKL010000086.1:0-11045 GCA_038746695.1 Pseudomonadota bacterium
GCAAGCCAGATGGGTTTCGCCGAACCCGATGTGCTGCTGCGCTGGGAAGAGGCACTGGGTCCGCATCTTTCGGCGCTGTGCCAGCCGATCAAAGTTAGCTATGGCGGCGCCATCGGTGCCACCCTTCTGGTCCGCGTGGATAGCGGCCATGCGCCCGAGGTCGCGCATCGCGAACCGCAGATCCTCGAGCGGATCAACCAATTCTACGGCTACAAGGCGATCTCGCGCCTGCGTTTGACCCAGGCGACCGGATTGGCCGGTCAGCCCGGTTTCGCCGAACATGGCGCGGCCTTCGAAGGGCCAGCGGCTCAGCCCAAGCCGATCGCTCCAAAACCCGACACTCCCAAGCCCGAGGCGCTGGAGAAAGCCCGCGCCCTGACCCAGGATATCAAGAACCCCGAGTTGCGCGCAGCACTCACCCGTCTTGGCGGCTGGGTGCTTTCGAATTCCTCTCCACACTCCAAATCCCCTGATCAGGAGTTTCCGAAATGACCCGAATGATCGACCGCCGCACAGCCCTTACCCTCACCGCTGCGGCCCTGGCCAGCACCGGCCTGTCCGCCCCGGCCTTCGCCGATACGCCCGAGCCCCATACCGGAGACGTGGTGCTGGGCGATGAAAACGCACCCGTGACCGTCATCGAATATGCCTCGCTGACCTGCCCGCACTGCGCACGTTTCCACATCCGCACCTGGCCGGAGTTCAAGACGAACTATGTCGAGACCGGCAAAGTCCGCTTCATCATGCGCGAGGTTTATTTCGACCGGCTCGGCCTCTATGCCTCGATGGTGGCGCGCTGCGGCGGCGCGGGCGCGTTCTATCCATTGGTCGATCAGTACCTGAAGCAACAGGATCGCTGGACCCGTGCGCCGGAAAACCAGCTGATCGGAGAGATTCGCAAAATAGGTCGTATCAATGGGCTGAGCCGCGAGGCGATGGATGCCTGCTTGTCGGATCAGGAATACGCCAAAACCCTGGTCGAAAACTATCAGCGCACTGCGACTGAAGATGCAGTTCAATCGACGCCGACCTTCGTGATCAATGGCGACAAGGTCAGCGGCGATATGAGTTATGCGGAGTTCAGCGCGCTGGTGGACAAGCATCTCTGATAAGGCCGCACACAAGATATCGGGGTTTTCCTGTGGATAACCCCAATATCAAGCAGTTTCGCCGTTGACAGCCGCCTGGCACTTCCTGATTTTCGGGGGATAACTCGATCACGAGGCAGGCGTGCAGTTCACCAAACTCCGGCTCCAAGGCTTCAAATCCTTCGTAGATCCGACCGATCTGGTGATCGCGCAGGGGCTGACCGGCGTGGTCGGACCGAATGGCTGCGGCAAGTCCAACTTGCTCGAGGCGCTGCGCTGGGTGATGGGCGAGACCCGCGCCAAGCAGATGCGCGGCGACGGGATGGAGGACGTCATTTTCGCCGGTGCCGAAAGCCGTCCGGCACGCAATTCGGCCAGCGTCGATCTGGTCATCGACAATTCCGACCGACTGGCGCCGGCTTCCTTCAACGAGGCGGACACGCTCGAGATCAGCCGCCGGATCACCCGCGATATCGGCTCGGCCTACACGATGAACGGAAAGAATGTCCGCGCCCGCGATGTGCAGATGCTGTTTGCCGATGCGTCGACCGGCGCGCATTCGCCCGCCCTGGTGCGCCAAGGCCAGATCGCTGAGTTGATCAATGCAAAGCCGAAGGCCAGGCGGCGCATCCTCGAGGAGGCGGCGGGGATCTCCGGGCTCTACCAGCGCCGGCATGAGGCGGAGCTGAAGCTGAACGGGGCCGAGACCAATCTCGCCCGGGTCGAGGATGTGATCGACACGCTTGAAGGGCAGTTGAAGACCCTGGAGCGCCAGGCAGGCCAGGCGCGCCGCTACCGCCAGATCGCCGAGGAGCTGCGCATGGCCGAAGCGGCCTTGCTCTATCTGCGCTGGCGCGGTGCGGAGGCCGAGCATCTCACCGCCGAACAGGCCCTGGCCGAGGCGGTGCGGCTCGGCGCGGTTGCTGAAGGCTCCGCGGTTCGCGCACGCCAGACCCGCGAGGCGGCCGAGGAAGCGCTGCCCCCTCTGCGCGAGGAGGAGATGGTCGCGGCAGCGATCCTTCAACGCCTGACCATCGAGCGCGATCAGTTGACCGATGTCGAAGCGCGAGCGTTGAAGGAAGTCGAGACGCTTGAGGCCCGCTTGCGCCAGATCGCACTGGATGGCGAACGCGAGGCGACCCTCGACACGGATGCCGCCGCGGCTTTGTCGGCGTTGGAAGCGGAAGCTGCGAATCTGGCCGAGGCCGAACAGGGGCCAGCCAGAAGCGTTGGCTTCGGCACAGGAAGCGGCTCAAGCGGCGGGCGGGGCGCTGACAGAACAGGAAACTGTGCTCGACCGGCTGTCGGAGGAGGCGGCGCGACTCGCAGCCCGTGCCGCCGCCGCCGAACGCCGCCGGGACGAAGCCGCAACCGCGCTCTCCCGTATCGAAACGGAAATCGGTGCCACCGAGAGTGCCGAGCGGGACCTTGCCGCGATCATCACCGAGGCCGAAGCGGTGCTTGACCGGGCGAATGCGCGCCATGCGGCCTCGGTCGCGGCTTCGCAGACCGCCGAAACCGCGCTGACCGAAGCTGAGGCCGCTCGTGCAGCCGCTCAGACTGGCGAAGCTGAGGCCCGGGCTCGGCTCTCGGAGGCAGCGGGTGAAGCGACCGCGGTCTCTGGCGAAGTGCAAGCGCTTTCGAAACTGCTGGCGCGCGAGGCGGATAGTGCGGCCCAATTGATCGACTTGGTTAAGGTCGCGCCGGGCTATGAGGCAGCTTTGGGTGCTGCGCTTGGAGACGACTTGCGCGCCGGCGAAGCGGGAGATGAAAGCGGCTGGGTCACCCTGGAGGACTATCCCGCCGCACCGGCACCGCCGGGAGAGCCGCTTGCCACACATGTTGAGGCACCGAAGCTGCTGGACCGCAGGCTTTCGCAGACCGGGCTCGTGAGCGCGGACGAGGGCGACGCCCTGCAAGCCAGTCTGGCTCCCGGGCAGCGGCTGGTCAGCCGCGAGGGCGCGCTCTGGCGCTGGGATGGGCTGCGGGTTCGGGCCGAGGATGGCGCCTCCTCAGCCGCTCTCAGGCTCGAACAGCGCAACCGTCTCGCCGCCCTCGAAGATGAACTCAAGATCGCCGAGGCCGCCCGCGCCGCTGCTGAGGACGCGCATCGCTCAGCCAAAATTCAACTGACGGAGAGCACGCAGGTCGAACAGTGCTGCCGTGAGGACCGGCGCCTCTGCGATCAGGAAATGACCGAAGCCGCCCGCGCTCTTTCGCGCGCCGAATCGGATCTGACCATCGCCAGAGGGCGGTTGGAGACACAAAGTGCCGCACTCGCCCGGCGGCGCGAGGATCAGACCAGCGCCCAGGCAACCCTGCAAGAGGCCGAAACTGCGTTGGCCGATCTCGACGATGTGGCCGAAGCCCGCGAAGCGGTCGAGGTCCAACGCGGCGAGGTCGATCTTGCCCGCACAGCGATGCTCTCGGCCAGGGCGCGCTCGGACGAACTTCGCCGCGAGGGATTGGCCCGCGAGAAGCGCCAGTCCGAGATTGCCCGCGAGACCTGCAATTGGCAGGAGCGCCGCGCCACCGCTGCCGACCGTATCGCCGATCTCGGGCGTCGCCGGGGCGAAGTCGAGACTCAGCTTGGTGCGGCGCGAGAAGTCCCGCCGACCCTTGCGACCCGGCGTGAGGCGTTGAGCGGAGAAATTTCGTCCGCCGAGGACCGGCGCAATACCGCCGCCGACCGGCTGGCAGAAGGCACCAATCTGCTTCGCGAGGCCGAGCAATGCGAGCGCGATGCCGAACGCGACGCCGCCGCCAAGCGCGAAGCGATCGCCCGGGCCGAAGTGGTGCTTGAGGGTGCTGCCGCCAAACTGGGCGAGATCGTCCAGACGATCGGCACGGAGCTAGAGCTTTCGACGGACGATCTTAGCGAAAAGATCGGACTGGCAGACGATGCTCTGCCCACGCTCGCCCAGGCCGAGGCGGATGTCACTCGCTTGCGCCGACAACGCGACAGTCTGGGTGCGGTAAACCTGCGCGCCGAGCAGGATGCCGAGGAGATCCGAACCCAACGCGATACTCTGGCAGGAGAGAAAGAGGATCTGGATGCCGCCATCGCCAAGCTCCGCGGCGGGATCGGCGAGTTGAACCGCGAGGGCCGCCAACGCATCCTCGCCGCTTTCGAACAGGTGAACGGCAAATTCTCCGGCCTTTTCCGCCATCTGTTCGGCGGTGGCGAAGCGCGGCTGGTCATGGTCGAATCCGAGGATCCTCTGGATGCAGGGCTCGAGATTCTCTGTCAGCCGCCTGGCAAGAAGCTTTCGACCCTGTCGCTTCTGTCGGGCGGCGAGCAGACGCTGACTGCCCTGTCGCTGATCTTCGCGGTGTTCCTCTCGAACCCTGCTCCGATCTGCGTGCTGGATGAGGTGGACGCACCCTTGGATGACGCCAATGTCACCCGGTTCTGCGATCTCCTAGACGAGATGGTGCGACAGACCGAGACACGGTTCATGATCATCACCCACCATGCCATCACCATGAGCCGGATGGACCGACTGTTCGGTGTGACGATGGTGGAACGCGGAGTTAGCCAGCTCGTCTCGGTCGATCTCAATCGCGCCGCGGAACTCGTGGACGGGTGATCGCCTCTGCCTCGACGTGCCGTGCGAGCTGTCCCAAAGCTGGCCGGGCATGTCATCGCCATCGCCGAGGTCAAAAATCAAAGAGGTACCTCCGGGATGGGTCCCGGTCGAAGCTTGCCGCTTTGCCAAGCTCTGCATGGCTGCGGCGATTTGGCTGGGCCAGGCGTTAATGGTGGTTGGGCTGTCACGGGATCTTCTCTTCGGCGCTTGCCTGGCCTGTGATCGGCGTATTCATTGCCGGTCTCGCGACCTGGAGTTCGGTAGAATTTGGCCTCCACCGTAAGGTAACCAATTCTATGCTGCCGAGCCTCTGCGCGCTCGTTCTCCAAACGCTTCACTATCGATTGCGCAATGATCTGGGCAAGGGGCGCCAACAACAATATCTGCACTGCAAGACTTCTGGCTGTGTGCCATAGTGTCACTCGCACTGCCTTGGGCCATCGCATTGCCGTTCTTGGCAGTCATCGCTGTCGGCTATCTGCACCATGAGCTAGTGCACTTCGCGACTTACAAATGCTGGATCGAGGGGCGCATCGGCAAAGCGCTTCAATAGCGTCACCTGATCCATCAGTTCCGCGACGACGGCGTTAGTTACAGATTGACCTCGCCGCTCTGGGATCGGGTTTTCGGCACGCTCCAATGGTCCAGGCGCGCCTCAACCGGTGGAGCCCACTTGCGCCCGGGGCTGGACGGGCCTATCCTCTAACTCGAGAGGTTGGCGCGGGCGAGCGCCTCGCCAACCCGGTCAGATCCGGAAGGAAGCAGCCGTAACGAGCCCCGCTTGGGTCGTTGTCCAGCCTCTCACCTCTTCCAATACCCCTCGGCGATTTGATACGATTGCCTCCAGTGGCGGGAGCGGTGCGTATGACCATCATTACCGAGAACGGGGATTTCCCAGACGGGACGATCCCTGCCCAGGGGCCGATCACCGATGTCCTGGAGATCTTCGGCGACACCACGATTTTCGGCGGGATCACCGCACAGCAGCTCCAGCAAGGCGTGCTGGTCGATGTGGATGCGTTCGAGGTCAAGCTCGGCGATGGCGATCTGCTGACGATCGAGGTCGGGCCAAACCCGGCAGGCGACGATCCGGCCGAATTCTATGAGACGCAGATTTTCGATGATGTCTTCGCTTTGCGCGCCACGGCAGAGGCGATCGCGGGGGAATTTTTGACGATCGACTTCTTCGCGCCCGAGGAGGGGGCGGATGTCGAACGGCGGACATTTTTCACGATCACACCCACCGTGGCCGATCAGGGCCAGGTGATCGAGCGGGATTATCAGATCACCGCCACGGTCTTGCGCGACGATCACGGGGCGTTTTTCTCGACCGGCACCTTGGTGGCGGCTGGTCAGACCGTCTCGGCCAATCTTGCGGCTGCCGAGGATCGCGATCTTCTCATGGTCGACATTGATCAGGGCCAGCGCTTGACCGTGACTTTCGAGACCCCGGACCAGGGGATCGCGCGGGATGTGATGTTTCTCTCCGGCTTCGGCGCGACGCTGGGCCAGAACGGCGGGGCTGGGCAGATCTTCACCGCCGATGCGCTCTCGGCTGGGCGCCTTGCGGCGCAGATCTCGGCTGCCTCTGCCGAGGAGGTCGAGATCAGCGTTACCGTCACCGACGGTATCGCGCTGGGCGACGCGCTGGCCAGCCTGGCGCAGACGCTGACCGGGTTCGGCGGCGGCGATACGCTGCTCGGCGGCGATGGCAACGATTTGCTGGCTGGAGGCGCGGGTGGTGACAGCCATTTCGGCGGAGCAGGCGATGACACGGTGGATTTCCGCGACTCGCCCGGCGGGGTTTCGGTGCGTCTCAGCCAAGGCATTGGTCTCCTATCAGACGCGGCGGGAGACAGTTTCGACGGTATCGAGCATGTGCTGGGTAGCGATCAAGACGATTTCATCCTGGGCGAGGATGGCGCCAACTCGCTGATCGGCCGGGCCGGAGCCGATCAACTCCGCGGCCTCGGCGGCGATGACCACCTGCTGGGGCGGGCTGGGGATGACACGCTGCTCGGTCAAGCTGGACTCGACAGCCTCTTCGGCGGAGCTGGAGACGACATGCTCGACGGCGCCCAAGGCGGCGGCTTGATCTCCGGTGGGCCCGGCAATGACAGTATCGAGGGTGGTAGCGGCGCCGACACGCTGTTCGGCGGCTCTGGGATGGACACTTTGACCGGAGAAGGCGGCGACGATCTATTGGAAGGTGGGACCGGCGGAGATACGCTCTTTGGCGGTAGTGGCGATGACACTTTGGAGGGGCAGGGCGGGCCTGACCTGCTTGAGGGTGGCGCGGGCGCCGATCGCTTTGTCTATACGGTCGGGCAGGACACGATCGCTGACTTCACCGATGAGGATCTCATCGACCTCTCGGCATTGGCCAGTGTCGAAGGGTTCGCAGACCTAGTCCTTTTCGAGGAGAGCGACGGCCCGGGCGGTATCCGCTTTGCGGCCGAGACCGGGCTCGGCGGCTCGATCCGTCTTCCTGGTGTCGATTTGGGCACTTTGGCGGCAGAGGATTTCATCTTCTCCGCCTGAGCCGCATCCCCTTGCCAGCCCCGCTCGCCCGCCGCTAAAGACAAGCGATGGCGGATGCGACCGACAGCCCCGAGACCCAGCCCTATCAGGTGCTCGCCCGGAAATACCGGCCCGGGCATTTCCGTGATCTGATCGGGCAGGAGGCGATGGTCCAGACCCTCTCGAACGCCTTTGCCCATGACCGGATCGCCCATGCCTTTATCCTGACCGGTGTGCGCGGCGTGGGTAAGACCACCACTGCCAGGATCATCGCCAAGGGTCTGAATTGCGAGCGCGGGAACGGCCCCACCATCGACCCCTGCGGCGAATGCGAGGCCTGCGTCTCGATCGCCGAGGGGCGCAATGTCGATGTGCTGGAGATGGATGCGGCCTCGAACACCTCGGTCAATGATGTCCGCGAGATCATCGACTCGGTGCGTTACCGCGCGGCCTCATCCCGCTACAAGCTCTACATCATCGACGAGGTGCATATGCTGAGCACCTCCGCCTTCAACGCCTTGTTGAAGACGCTGGAGGAGCCGCCGGCCCATGTGAAGTTCATCTTCGCGACGACCGAGATCCGCAAGGTACCGGTCACGGTGCTCTCGCGCTGTCAGCGCTTCGACCTGCGCCGGATCGAACCCGAGGTGATGATGCAGCATCTCTCCGGCATCGCGTCGAAAGAGGGGGGCGCGCTCACCCGTGAGGCGCTGGCCTTGATCACCCGGGCGGCGGAGGGATCGGTCCGCGATGCGCTTTCGCTGCTCGACCAGGCGCTCGCCCATTGCCGCGGGGTCGAGCAAGGAGCCGCCGAGGTCCGCGCCATGCTGGGCCTGGCCGACCGGGGACGGGTGATCGATCTTTTCGAGGCAGTGATGAAGGGCGAAGCGGCGGCGGCGCTGGCCGAGCTCAGCGCGCAATATGCCGAAGGGGCCGATCCCGCAGCGGTACTGCGCGATCTGGCCGAACTCACCCATTGGATTTCAGTCGTCAAGATTTCGCCCGAGGCCGCCGATGATCCGACTGTCTCGGCCGATGAGCGGGCCCGGGGGCAGGATCTGGCCAGCCGGCTGTCGATGCGGGTTCTGACCAGGGCCTGGCAATTACTGCTCAAGGCGATGGAGGAATTGGCACTGGCGCCCAATGCCATGATGGCCGCCGAGATGGCGATCATCCGCCTGACCCATGTGGCGGATCTGCCGACGCCGGGGGATCTCGTCCGCCGGCTGACCGAGCAGGGCGGCACAGTTTCAGGCGGCACAGCTCCGGCCTCTGGAGGATCATCCTCCGGCCCCACCTCCAAAGCGCCACAGCTTGCCCAAGTGGCGACCGGCACCGCTTTGACCGCTCCCGTGGTGCAATCGGCGCCCGAAGCCCTGGCTGCCAGCCCCACGATCGAGACGCTGGAGGATGTGACCACCCTTCTGGGCCGTGACCTCGTGCTGAAGACACAAGTCGAGGAGCATGTGTCGCTGGTCACTCTCCGCCCGGGCCTGTTGGAGTTTGCACCCGTGGGCCGCGCCCCTGCCGATCTGGCGGGCAAGCTGGGCGCCAAGTTGACGGCAATCACTGGCCGGCGCTGGTCCGTTGCCGTGGTCGATGGCCCCGGCGCACCGACCCTGCGCAGCCTGGCCGATGACGCGCATCGGGACATGATGGACCAAGTGCGCGATCATCCGATGGTGCTGGCTGCCGTCGAGATCTTTGGCGAGCCTGCCAGCATCACCCTAAAACCCCTCGGTGCCACGCCGCCCGATGAGATCTTGGCGCCTGTCCCCGAACGCGACGAGATCGAGGGCGATCTTGTCGATGGCGAGGATGAGACCTGGACCGACGATCCGTTTCACGAGACTTGAGGCGCGGTTTTCCTATCCCAATGCCGCAGGCACCTGTACCCTGCGCGCGGCAGACAGCAAGAGAAAGGGCGAGAGATGGTTCTGGGCCTCGGCGGAATGGGCGATATGGGCAAGCTGATGAAGCAGGCCCAGGAAATGCAGCAAAAGATGGTCGAGGCGCAGGAGCGCATCGCCACGATCACCGCCGAGGGCAGCTCGGGTGCTGGAATGGTGACGGCGGTGGCCAGGGCGGATGGCGCGCTCGAGCGGCTCACGGTCGATCCCTCGCTACTTGATGGCAGTGAGGAGAAGGAGGTTCTGGAAGACCTGGTCGTCGCCGCAGTCAACGATGCCCAAGCCAAAGCCAAGGAGGCGGGCCAGGCCGAGATGGCCAAAATCACCGAAGGTCTGCCTCTGCCGCCCGGCATGAAGCTGCCATTTGGCTGAACGATGAGCTTTGGGACGGCGGCCTATGGCGGGGCCGGATGGTCGCCGAGGACTGCGAGCCATAGCGAGGAGATGGGGCGGCTCTGGCAAGGTGGACTCGACAGCGAGTGGCGAGCCCTGACCCATGTGTTGCTGGCCCATCCAGGAGCGGAGATCGCCGTATCGGATGTGGATGCCGCGCAGTATCTCGACACACCATTGATTGAGGCTGCGCAAGCAGAACATGATCTTATGGCCGAGGCCTACCGCGCCGCCGGAGTGATGGTCTCCTACGTCCCCGATGTGCCCGAGCCGAGCCCGAACCGGATGTTCTGCGCTGATCTCTTCGCGATGACGCCCGAGGGTGCGATCCTCGCCCGCCCCGCCTCGACCGTGCGGGCGGGCGAGGAGGTGGCGGTCGCCGAGGCACTGGCCCGGGGTCGGGTGCCGATCCTGGCCACGATGACCGGACAGGCAACTTTTGAGGGCGCCGATCTCATGTGGCTCGATGCCGGGACCGCGCTGATCGGGCGCGGCCTCAGGACCAACCAGGCGGCTGTCGAGCAGATCTCCGCGCTGCTGGCCCGGATCGGATGCGAAGCGCTGGTTGTCGATATGCCTTTCGGAACCATGCATCTAATGGGCATCCTCAGAATCGTCGACCGCGATCTTGCCATCGCTTGGCCGAGGCGCACCCCCCATGCCGCGGTCCAGGCGCTGCGCAGCCGCGGTTTCGAGGTCGCGTTCCTGCCGGATGCGGATGAAGCATCGGCGAATAGAGGCTTGAACATAGTTACACTCGGCCCGCGCAGAGTACTGATGCCGGGGGAGAACCCGACGATGCGGGACTTCTATGCCAGCCTCGGGATCGCGGTGATTGAGACGCCGATGCGCGAACTGCGCAAGGCCGCAGGTGCGGTCGGATGCCTGACCGGCGTGGTGGCGCGGGAGCGCGGCGCATGACGGGCGGCGGGGCCGAGATCGAGCAGTTGATCGAACTGATGGCGAAGCTGCCCGGGCTCGGCCCGCGCTCGGCGAGGCGGGCCGCCCTGGCGCTGGTAAAACGGAAAGAGCGGTTGCTGATCCCTCTCGCCGCGGCCATGGCAACCGTGTCTGAACGGGTCGCGACCTGTCCGATCTGCGGTAATCTGACGACTGGTGAGATCTGCGATATCTGTGCCGATCCAAAACGTAACGCGACCAGGATCTGCGTTGTCGAGGATGTGGCGGATCTCTGGGCGATGGAGCGGGCAGCGGTGTTCCGGGGGCGCTATCACGTGCTGGGCGGGACTCTGTCGGCCCTGGATGGGGTAAGCCCAGAGGATCTGAGGATCCCGGCCCTGGCGCAGCGGGTTCGGGTGGATGGGGTCAGCGAGGTGATCCTAGCGTTGAACGCGACGATGGACGGACAGACGACGGCCCATGTCATCGCGGATTATCTGGCTGAGACCGGTGTCGCCCTGACCTCGTTGGCGAAGGGGGTGCCAGTGGGGGGTGAGCTTGACTATCTGGATGACGGCACGATTTCTGCGGCATTGGCGGCGCGCAAGGCGCTCTGATCCCTCTCCCGAGTACGACGGAGCCAC
>JBCDKL010000087.1:0-11044 GCA_038746695.1 Pseudomonadota bacterium
TCGGCATGGGGGTCGCAGGCACTGCCTTCGGCCTGATTCTGAGCGTGGTGGGCCGCGCGACGCCGGAGGAGAAGCGCAGCCAGGCCCTGGCCCTTACCGCTGCCTTCGGCTCACTGGGCCAAATGATCCTGCCCGCGCTTTCGGGGGTTTTGGTTGAGGCATTGGGATGGCAGATGGCGCTTCTGGCGATCACGGGCCTGTTGCTGCCCATGGCCGCGTGCATCCCATTCCTGAAGGCCGAGATCCCGGCCTCCAACGCCTCGCAGCATGACGATCTCAGCACCGGAGCCCTGCTGCAGCGTGCCTTTGGGCACAGCTCCTATCTGCTCCTGACCGTTGGGTTCTTTGTCTGCGGCTTCCATGTGGCGTTCATCGCCGCCCATTTCCCGGCCTTTGTTGCCGAGGTCTGCGCAACGCCCGAAGGACCGGCGACCGAGCTCGGTGCGTTGACCCTGTCGATTGTTGGGGCGGCGAATTTCATTGGCACGCTGATCGTTGGACAATTGGGCGCGCGGCTGCCAAAGCCTTGGATATTGTCGGCGATTTATGCGCTGCGGGCGGTGGTGATCTTCGTCTTTATCTCGCTGCCCTTCACACCCCTGACGGTGATCGTGTTCTCGTTCTTCATGGGGCTTCTATGGCTGACCACCGTGCCGCTCACCTCGGGATTGGTGGCGACCATGTTCGGGCCAAAGCATATGGGCACGCTGTATGGCTTTGTGTTTCTGAGCCATCAGGTGGGCAGCTTCATCGGCATTTATCTGGGCGGCCGGGTCTATGACCTGACCGGGAATTACGACCTGATCTGGTGGGCGTCGATCGCGCTCGGCATCTTCTCGGCTTTGGTGCATCTGCCGGTCCAGGACCGGGCATGGCAGCCGCGCCCGGCCTGACAGCGGCGCAGGCTCAACGCGGCATGCAACCGGTGCAGACCTGCGCTTCGGGCACCACGCGCAGGCGGGCGGCCGGGATCTCCTCGCCGCAGCTATGGCAGAGCCCGTATTCGCCCGCCTCAATCCGGTGCAACGCCTCGTCGATCCGGCGCAGTTCGGCCAGGCCCGCACTGCCAAGCCCCTCGATCACTTCGTCGTTTTCGGCTTCGATCGCCTGATCCTCGAAATCCGCACTCTTTGGACGATCAAGTGAGTGTTCAAACTGCACCAGTTTCTTTTCGAGATAGGCGCGGCGTTGGTTCAGCAGGGTCTTGAATTCGGCTTGGTCGATCATGGCAGCCTCCCTTGGATGGGAAATCCGGAACACGCCCCGGGGTCAGAGGAAGACTGCACAAGCCGCCCGGCGGGCGCCTTGATTTCTGTCAAAAATGCTCAGCCACCCGCCATGTGGCGCTGGGATCGGGAGGCTGCCAGGCCAATCTGGCGCTGCCTTTCTGCGAAACGGGCGCGGTCCTCGGCGGAGTATTCGCCGATGCAGGCCGCGCAACTCACCCCCTGGATATAATCCCGATGCCTCCGCCCCTCCTGATCCACCGCGCGGCCGCAAGCATGGCAGAGGCTGTGATCGCTCTCGGCCAATCCATGGCTCACCGCGACCCGTCCGTCGAAGACGAAGCAGGCGCCCTGCCAGCGGCTGTCCTCCCGGGGCACCTGCTCGAGATATTTCAGGATACCGCCTTTCAAATGCAGGACCTCAGGGACACCCTGGCCGAGCAGAAAGCTTGACGCCTTCTCACAGCGGATCCCGCCAGTGCAATACATCGCCACGCGCTTGCCCGTCAGCGCTCCGCGGTTCTCGGCCCACCAGCGCGGAAAATCGCGGAAACTCGGCGTTCGGGGATCGAGCGCACCATCGAAGCGGCCGATCGCCACCTCATAATCGTTGCGCGTGTCGATCACCACTGTATCGGGATCGTCGATCACCGAATTCCAATCCTCGGGCGCCACATAAGTCCCGACTTGTGCTGCAGGATCGACGCCCGCGACACCCATGGTTACGATTTCGCGTTTGATCCGCACCTTGAGGCGCCGGAAGGGCATCGCAGTCGCGCCGCTCTCCTTCCACTCAAGATCGGCACAACCGGGCAATGCGCGGATCTCGGTCAGAACCCGGTCGATCCCTTCCCGCGTGCCCGCGATGGTTCCGTTGATCCCTTCGGGCGCAAGCAAGATCGTGCCTTTCGCCCCGGCACCACACGCGGCCTGCGCCAGCACGGTACGATGTGCCACTGGGTCGAGCGGTGTAAAATGGTAGAAGGTCGCGACGGTGTATGGGGGGCGAGAATGCATGCGCCTGCTTACCGCGCCGCATCCGCAAATCAACCCCCGGGCATTAGCCCCGGCGTGGGAGGCGAGCGGTAAGGATCGCCAGCCCAACAATCATCAGTGCCCATAGACTGCGCATGACTAAATATCCTTTCGTCCACGCTGTATTGGCAGAAAGGATGCATCCCAGAAAACCGAATCCCAGTTTGTTCCTATTGCGTGGAACTACATTTTAGAAAGCATTCACCATGGGATAGAGCGCCGTTTGACAGCAGTGGAGATTCCCAGTATCTCCCGCGCGTCTCTGGAAGTGTGATACTTCCGGTCCCGGGCTGGCCTCGGGATCGCCACCGGTCAGCGCGTTGCGCCCGCCGGTGCGATTTGACGTTGGAGGATACCCCTCCGGAGGAATGACGATGTTCGAAGCGCTGTCCGACCGCCTCTCCGGCGCCCTGGAAAAGCTCACCGGCAAGGGGGCCTTGACCGAG
The DNA here is from genome assembly GCA_038746695.1 of Pseudomonadota bacterium. Lineage (GTDB taxonomy): Bacteria > Pseudomonadota > Alphaproteobacteria > Rhodobacterales > Rhodobacteraceae > Thermohalobaculum. Next base: position 2,708 of record JBCDKL010000087.1, read on the forward strand.
GAGGATGTTAAGACCGCGCTGCGCGAAGTGAGGGTGGCGCTGCTCGAGGCCGATGTTTCCCTGCCCGTGGCGCGCGATTTCATCAAGGCGACGCAGGAGAAGGCAACCGGTGCGTCGGTTCTGAAATCGGTCACGCCTGGCCAGATGGTCGTGAAGATCGTCCATGACGAGATGGTCCGTGTGCTGGCTGGAGACGATCCCGATCCCGGCGCGCTGCGGATCGACAGCCCACCTGCGACCATTTTGATGGTGGGCCTGCAGGGCTCGGGCAAGACCACCACCACGGCGAAACTGGCGAAACGGCTGAAAGAGCGTGAGGGCAAGCGCGTTCTGATGGCCTCGCTCGACACCCGCCGCCCCGCCGCGATGGAACAGCTTGCGGTTCTGGGCCAGCAGACCGGGGTGGAGACGCTGCCAATCATGCAGGGTCAGGATGCGGTCGCCATCGCCAAAAGGGCAAAGCAGCAGGCGAGTCTCGGCGGCTACGATGTGGTGATGCTCGACACGGCCGGGCGGCTTTCCATCGATGACGAACTGATGGGCGAGGTTGAAGCGGTCCGCGACACCGCCGCGCCAAACGAAACCCTGCTGGTGGTCGACGGTCTGACCGGCCAGGACGCGGTGGCAACCGCCGAGAATTTCGACGGGCGCATCGGCATCTCGGGCGTGGTGCTGACCCGGATGGACGGCGACGGGCGCGGCGGTGCTGCGCTTTCGATGCGGGCAGTCACCGGCCAGCCAATCAAATTCGTTGGCCTCGGCGAAAAGATGGACGCGCTGGAAGAATTCCACGCCGAGCGGGTCGCAGGCCGTATTCTCGGGATGGGCGACATCGTCTCTCTGGTCGAAAAAGCCCAGGAGACGATCGAGCAGCAGGAAGCCGAGCGGATGATGAAGCGGTTCCAAAAGGGCCGCTTCGACATGAACGATCTGAAATCGCAGCTCGAGCAGATGATCAATCTGGGCGGCATGCAAGGCATCATGGGCATGCTGCCGGGCATGAACAAAATGTCCAAGCAGATCGAGGAAGCGGGCTTCGATGACCGCGTGCTGCGTCGTCAGATCGCCATCATCGACTCGATGACCAAGGAAGAACGCAAGAAGCCCGATCTGATGAAGGCCAGCCGGAAGGAGCGGGTGGCCAAGGGCTCGGGCAACCAGGTCGCCGATGTGAACCGCTTGCTGAAGATGCACCGGCAGATGGCGGATATGATGAAAAAGCTGGGTCGCAAGGGCAAGCGCGGCATGATGGGAATGATGCAACAGATGATGGGCGGCAAGATGCCACCAATGCCCGGCGGGATGCCTCCCGGCGCGGCGCCCGGCGGCGCGCTGCCCAGCCCGGGCCAGATGCCGAGCCTCCCAGGGGGCCTCGGCGGCTTGACTGGCGGCAAAGGCTCTCCGGGTCTCCCCCCCCGGCCTTGGTGGTCTTGGCGGGTTCAGCGGGCTGGGCAAAAAGAAATGACAGCACTCGCAGTTGATATCCCAGTGTTGGAGACGGAAAGGCTGCGTCTGCGCGCGCCTTCGGTTGCCGATCTAGAAGACGAAGCGGCCTTCTACGCCACCGACCGCGCGCAATTCGTCGGCGGACCGATGCGACCCGACGAAGTTTGGCGAATGATTGCATCCCTGCTCGGCCATTGGGTGATCCGAGGCTATGGGTTTTGGGGGATCGATGAGAAAGCCACCGGGCGCTACTGCGGCCATGTCGGCCTCTGGTTCCCGGAAGCTTGGCCCGAGCCCGAAATCGGCTGGACCGTGTTGGAGCATGCCGAAGGCCGTGGCATCGCACAGGAAGCGGCGCGGGCTGCGCGCGACTACGCCTACACCACTCTCGGCTGGACCACCGCGATCAGCTTGATCGACCCGGCCAATACCCGCTCTGCCGCTTTGGCGACCAAACTTGGCGCAGCTTACGAGTATGATTACGAGCACCCCCGGTATGGTACCATGAAGGTCTGGCGGCATCCTGGTCCGACCGCTCTGTCGGACGGGTTGGCATGACCGAACAACTCGAAACCGACCGGCTCATCCTGCGTCGCCACAAGCCAGAGGACGCTGAGGCATATATCGGCTTCTTCCTTTCGGATCGCGCCCGCCACGTCGGCAAGGCCAGAACCCAATTTGCCGCTTGGCGGAATTTTGCGATGGAGGCGGGGCATTGGGCGCTTTATGGCTATGGCCCCTGGATGGTGACCCGCAAGGGCTCGGACCGGTCCATTGGCTCGATCGGCTGCTGGCAGCCAAAGGACTATCCCGAGCGCGAACTTAGCTGGCTGCTCTGGGAGGATGCCGAGGGCCAGGGCATTGCTTTTGAAGCGGCCCAGGCGGCCCGCGCCCATGATTATGCGACCCACCGCCCCGCGGCCCTGGTCAGCTATATCGAAGCCGCCAATAAACGCTCGATCCGCCTGGCCGAGCGCCTTGGCGCACTCCTCGATGCGGATGCCGTCAGCCCCGACCCCAGCGATCTCGTCTATCGCCATCCTTGGCCGGAGGTGCTGTCATGAGCGAAACCGACAAAGCCGAAGCGCTGCTTGGCGAGTTGCGTGCCTCGATCGACAATCTCGACGCGATCTTGGTTCACACGCTTGCGGAGCGTTTCAAATGTACTCAGGGAGTGGGGCGGCTCAAGGCCGCGCACACGCTGCCTGCCGCCGATCCGGCGCGAGAGGCACGGCAGATTGAACGGCTCGAGCGGCTCTGCGCCGATAGCGGGCTCGACCCGGCCTTCGCCAAGAAATTCCAGCGGTTCATCATCGACGAGGTGATCCGCCACCATCAGCAGTTTCGCAAATAGGCCCGAACACGGGTCAAACGGTCAGTAAAAGGAGATCACCCATGGCCATCAAAATCCGGCTCGCCCGCGGCGGGTCGAAGAAGCGTCCCTTCTACCGCATTGTGGCCGCTGACAGCCGCATGCCCCGCGATGGGCGCTATATCGAAAAGCTCGGTACCTATAATCCGCTGCTCCCGAAGGACAGCGAGGACCGGGTGAAGATGGATATGGAGCGGGTCCAGCATTGGCTCGGAGAAGGCGCGCAGCCGACAGACCGGATCAGCCGGATGCTGGAAGCCGCAGGCGTGATGCCGGCCAAGACCCGTGCCAACATGAAAAAGGCCGAACCCGGCAAGAAAGCCAAGGAACGCGCCGAAGAAAAAGCCGAGAAAGCCGCCTCTGCCGCCGAAGCCGCGAAAGAAGCCGACGCTGCGGCCAAAGCTGCGACCGAAGAAAGCCCCGCGGAAGAGGCTCCGGCGGAAGAAGCCAAGGCCGAATAATCCGCACCACACCCCGTCCGTCTCCCCACAAAGCCGCTGCGCGCCGGGGGGTGGGCGGGGGCGGGCGGGGGCTTGGTGGGGTGACGGACGGCTTGGCCCACCCGCGCGCACCGGCGGGGCATATCTGCGTCGGCGCCATCGCCGGCGCCTTTGGCGTCTCGGGCGAAGCGCGGATCAGATCCTTCTGCGCCGAACCCGCGGCGATCGCCAGCTACGGTCCGCTCAGAACCGAAGACGGCACCAGCTTCACTCTCCAGATTACCCGGCCCGTCAAGGGAGGCTTCGCTGCCCGCCTCTCTGGCATTCCGACCCGCGAGGCAGCGGAGGCTCTCAAAGGCACCCGCCTCTACGCCCCCCGCGACCGCCTGCCGGACCCCGGGGAGGACGAGTATTACCATGCCGATCTGATTGGCCTCGAAGTCTTCGATACCAGCGGTGCCTCCCTCGGCACGATCCGTGCGGTCTTCGATCACGGCGCGGGCGATATGTTGGACATTATCGGCCCGAGTCCAATGCTGCTGCCTTTCACTCGCGAGGTCGTCCCGCATGTCGATCTCGCCAAAGGCCGCCTCGTCGCCGATCCCCCGGACGAGATCACTGCGCGGCCCGAGGATGAGTGATCTCCTCCCCCCAGCAAAGGCCAGCATTGATTGCAGGGTTGCAGATGACGGATAAACCCCGCTCGCACGGCATGTTCCGGCCAGAGATATCGTCCCAGCCGCGCCCTTTGATGCAGCCCAAAGGCAAGGCTGGGGCGTTCCGGGTGCAGGTTCTCACGCTGTTCCCGGGGCTCTTCCCGGGGGTTCTGGGTGAGAGTTTGACCGGCAAGGCTCTGAAGGAGGGGCTTTGGGAGATCGAGGCGTTCGACATTCGCCGCTTCGCGACCGACCGCCACCGCACCGTCGATGACAGCCCGGCAGGGGGTGGAGCAGGCATGGTAATGCGCGCAGACATCCTCGCTAAAGCTCTGGACTTCGCGGCAAAAAAAGGTGTAGAGGACCGGTCTCGCTGGCCGGTTGTTTATCTTTCGCCCCGCGGCCCGCGCTTTGACCAGAGAATGGCAGAGCGCTTTGCGGAAGGCGACGGGCTGACACTCCTCTGCGGGCGCTATGAAGGCGTCGATCAGAGGGTGCTGGACGCGCGGGGTGTGGAAGAGATCAGCCTCGGCGATTTCGTCCTGACCGGGGGCGAAGTTGCCGCACAGGCGGTTTTGGATACGGTCATCCGGCTTAGGCCGGGCGTGCTGGGGAACGCCGCCAGCACCGAAGAGGAAAGCTTTTCGCGGGGGCTGCTCGAGCATCCGCAATATACCAAGCCCCAGGTATGGGAGGGGCGCGCGATACCGGAAATTCTCCTTTCTGGCCATCACGCTAAGATCGCCGAATGGCGGCTCTCCCAGGCTGAAAGGCTGACCAAAGAAAGACGCCCCGACCTCTGGCGGGCCTATCTCGACGAGAAGGCGACCGAGGGAGACCGAGAGCAATCGGGCGGCCAAACCGAAGCCGATACAGGCTCTGAAAAGGATTGAGACGATGAACCTGCTTCAACAGCTCGAGGCCGAGCATGTCAAAGACCTCGGAAAGAAGATCCCGGATTTCGCTGCCGGAGATACCATCCGGGTCGGCGTGAAGGTGACCGAGGGCACACGGACCCGGGTGCAGAACTACGAGGGCGTGTGCATCGGCCGCAAGGGCGGCAATACGCTGGGCGCCAGCTTCACCGTGCGTAAGATCTCCTTCGGTGAAGGGGTCGAGCGGGTCTTCCCGCTGCACTCTCCACAGATTGACGCGATCACTGTTGTACGCCGTGGCCGGGTGCGTCGGGCAAAACTCTACTATCTGCGCGCGCGCCGGGGCAAATCGGCCCGGATCGCCGAGAAGTCCAATTACAAGCCGAAAAAGACCGCTCCCCAGCCCGAGGCCTGAGCCCTAAGGGTGGATGTCAGGCCGAGATCCATGATCCGGGATCGCCAGCAGACCAGGCGATCCTGGCTTCTGGTCCCGGCCTTTATCTGGGTCCTGGTTCAAAGCCTGATCGCCGTCGGCGCCGTTGCTCCTGCAGGGGCGCCGGCGGGCCAGGGCTCTATTGTCATTTGCGGGCCGGAGGGGCTGGTCGAGATCAGCCTGGCTCCGGATGGCAGCCCTTTCCCGGGTCAGACGGCGCCGCCGCATGGTTGCGAGCTATGCACCGGCCTTGCCCAGGTGGTCCTCCCACCCTCGCCGCTGCCCATACCGGCCCCTAGGTCGCAGCCAGATCCCCACCCTATTGCGACGGCCCATGCCGTCCCCACGGCCCGTGCGGCCACTGATCCCAACCCTGCCAGAGGTCCCCCACTCCCGTCCTGAACCAGCTTTCAGAACGGATAGAATGAGAAGGGGACATCCAATGAAACACCACCTGCTCGGGCTGGGCGCCGTTGCGCTCGGCCTGCTTCTTGGCCATGGCGCACAGGCCGATGCCGTCCATTCCGGTACCGGCCCGATCCGCGCCGATGGCCATGCGCCGATCGGAGTGATGGGCGACCATATGCATAAGGCCGGCGAGATCATGTTCGCCTATCGCTATATGCGGATGAATATGGATGGCAGCCGGATCGGCACCGATCCGATCTCGGCGCAACAGATCGCGACCACCCAGCCGAACCGCTTCTTCGGTACGCCAGGCCAGCCGCCCACCTTGCGTGTCGTACCCACCGACATGGTGATGGAGATGCATATGTTGGGCGCGATGTGGGCGCCGACCGACGATGTCACGCTGATGGCGATGACCAGCTATGTCGCGAAATCGATGAACCACCTGACATTTCAGGGGGCGACTGGCACAACGGTTCTGGGCACGTTCAACACTGCGACCTACGGGCTGGGCGACAGTCGGTTGGGGGCGCTGGTTAGGCTCTACGATGACGGCGTCCACCATCTCCACCTGAACGCGGCGGTGAGTATTCCGACCGGCTCGATCGACGAGCAGGACAATGTGCTCGCCCCCAACGGGGCGCGTCCGGTGCTGCGCCTGCCTTATGCGATGCAATTGGGTTCGGGCACGTTCGATCTGTTGCCGGGCATGACCTATTCCGGCCAATCCGGCAGTTTCGGATGGGGCGGACAGGTGCAGGGGACACTGCGTTTGGGGCGCAATTCCGAGAGCTACTCGCTGGGCGACGGGGTCGAGGCGACGGCCTGGGCGAGTTATTCCCCGGTGCCGTGGATCAGCTTCTCGGGCCGGGTCCTGGGCAGCCATCTGGGCAGTATCGACGGCCAAGACCCTTTGATCGTCGCCCCGGTGCAGACCGCGGACCCTGACAATTACGGCGGCACTCAGGTCTCGCTGCTGGCCGGGATCAATCTGGTCGGGCAGAGCGGGTTCTGGCGCAATCAGCGCCTGGCCTTCGAGTTCGGCCGACCGGTCTATCGCGACTTGAACGGCCCGCAATTGGAGACCGATTGGACCCTTACCCTGGGCTATCAGATCGCTTTCTGAGCGGCGTCAGGGCTCCGCCGTCGGCGTTGACGTTGTCGTCGTTGGCGGGGCCTCGGGAGCGCCGACCGGGTTCGCCTCGCCCAGAAAGACGCCGAGCATCCAGAACTGGATGAGCAGCCAAAGCAGGAACGACACCCACCCGCCCCAATTGCGCGGCCGGGTGGGACGCACTTGCCAATCCGCGATCCGCTCGGCCAGACCATCGATCAGCCGCTCGTCCATGTAGTAGTAATTATGCATGAAGCTGCCCTGCCCCCAGGCTCGAAAGAGGACGGTGCGGCAGAGCTCGGCCCGCGGTCCGGCCAGGCGGCTGACATATATATCGGTGACGAAGGACCAACTCGCCTGTTGTCCGCCGAATGCGAGATCCATCCACTCTAGCATCCGAATCAGGGCAAAGCCGCAGACGGCGATCACCAGGGCCAGAAACAAGAGATCCGGTGTGATCGCAAACGCCGAGGCCAGCAGATATTGCCACGAGAAGCCGTGCGCGGTTTCGATCGGGCGGAACAAAGGCGCCCAGGCGAAGATCGTGTTCATCCCCTCGGCCAGCGGAAGCAGCAGCGCATCGCCAAAGGCGCTGACCGCCAGTGCGACGCTGAGGAACAGGAAAAAGGAAAAGATCAGTGTGGTCACGATGGTGTTGAACGCCCAGGTCACCGCGCTGACCGCGCTCAGCCCCAGCCCGGCCTCATCGCCGAAAGCGTGATAGTTGAGATAGCTGGTCTTGCCCGCTCGGCCCGGTGGGTCATAGGTCGCCAGTAATTCCGACCGGGTTGCCAGCAATTGATCGCGCTTCCGCCTGATCTGGCGGCTGATCGCGCCGGGCCACCAGCCAAGCCAGAGAAAGCTCGCCAAAAACAGTCCTGGCGCGAGGATTTGCAGCCATGGATCGCCGAATGCGATCGCAATTCCAACCAGAGCGAGCAGCGCCAGAAGGAAAACCGCGACCACGCCGCGCTGCATCCACATCAGCGCCGAGACCACCCGCTCGACCGATCGCGGTTTGAAGCGCACGAAGGGCGAGCCGAAGGTGATCACGCCGGCGGGCTCGTCTCCACCCAGATCCATCTGAGCGGCCAGCCGCGCGATGGTACCCCCATGGCTGTGGCAGATCAGGAACAAACCGTCCGGATGGGTCTCGCGGTCTTGCTCGCGTATCTTTGCAGCGAGCGCCTCGGCCGCCTCGCGTCGCGCCTGATGTGAGTTCTCGCCGGACCAATGGAAGGGCTCGAACGCCATCTCAACGTCACGGTCGGCCAATTGGGCGCGCAGTCTGGCGACGAACCGGCTGTCCGTCTTTGCAGGCTGGCCAGTTGCGGTTTTTTCCTCGACGCAATCGTCCCAGCATGTGTGGCGGGCGAAAGTGCCATGCACCAGGATCGCCTTCATCTTCTGCATCATCCCCCTCCCTCAGACGCGAGGAAATCACGGATCTTAATCGCGGGATAGAGCGGGGCTTGTCTGCCGCAACCGCGCACGGCAGGATTACGTCCATGACTGGCAAAACATCGATCGAGGACGCCTATGGGGTCGAGGGCGGCGAGGCGCTGACGCGGCTCTACTCCGATTGGGCCGAGA
>JBCDKL010000088.1:0-10953 GCA_038746695.1 Pseudomonadota bacterium
CCGCCGCACCAATGGGGCGGCGAGGACCGACAGCTCGCTGGTCTGTCCCCCCTGACCAGCCTCGATCAGCACTTCCGCGAAAATCGCCCGGCCATCACTCGCATCGGTGCCGCCATTGCTGATGATGGCGAGCAGGTCCGTCGATGTGTCATTCGGATTGTCCAACTCGGCCTCGATGACATATTGGGTGATCGAGTTCGCGCCCGCTGGCGCCGTCGGGTCAGAAGTGAAGAAGCCATTCTGATTGTCAGTGTTCGTGCCGAAGAAGATCAGCGCCGGTTCTTCAAACTCGTTCTCAACGCCCGCGATGATGAACTCATTGTCGAAATCGGCGAATCCGATCCCGGTGAGTTCGCCGAGTTCGCTCGACACTGCTTGGCCAGATTCGATTAGAAAGAACCCAGAGTTAGGAAAACGGGTCTGGGCGAAGAAACTGCCTCCGGTGAAGGGATTGGTGGCGAGGAGATCGGTGGCGGATGCAGGCACGTTCAACGTGACGGTCTGCCCATCTGCGGTGGTCCCAATGATCGATCCTTCGGTGATCGAAGTGAAGGCATCCAGGCCAACTCCAGGAACGAAAAAGGCGCCACCTTCGGGGAGCAGCGCCAGATCGCCCGTATCAGGATCCGTCTCGTTCTCGATTGCGGTGTCTTGCGAGGGTGTTGTCTCCAATTCTTGCGGCGGCAATTCCTGGGGTTCACTGTCCGAACGGATGCCTTCGCTGCTCTCGCCCGTGGTCGAGACGGGTTGCGTGTTTTGCCCGCCGGGAACTTCGGAGTTGATCTGTGCGATCGGCTGGGTCTGTTGTTCGATGTCGGCATCTGTGGGGGGCGACTCGGTGCCGCCATCCTGATTGCCCTCGAAACCGCCAAAGACTTCTTCGAGCTCGCTGGAATCTGTCAGGCCCGTGAACTGCACCTCGGTGGGCTGGCCGTCCTGCTGCGGCTCACCGGTGGTCGCAGTGGAGCTGGTGCGGCTGAGCGTTACCTGCTCGGCCGCGGGCACGTCGCCGCCCGAGAGAAACTGTTCCAACTCCTCCCCGGGTGCGGGGCCGTCATCGACCCCGTCGCCATCATTGTCGCCGAACGAGACTACGGTGGTCGACTCGCCCGCTAGATGGGTCACCTTGGTCACGCCCTCTTCGACCTCGAGCAGCACCATACCGCCGCGGATCCCGATGGTTGCGGTGGGAGTACGCACCAACGCGCGGCGGTTCTTCGAAATCCGACCGCCGATGAAGCGCAGCGCGCCCCGGGTCATGGTCAGCGCTACATCCCCGGTATCGGTGGCCGGGTCATAGACATACTCGTCGAGCCGAATATCGGTATTGGGCGAGACGGTAAGCGATGTCTGATCGATGAACATCAACTGCCCGGCTCCCTCATCCGATGTCTCGATCCGCTCGTTGCGCACAACATTGTTGCCGAGCTGGAGGAGCCGTCGGTCGGCCGTGGGCGGCGTGCCCGCCATATCGCGGTTCACCGCGGCGACATTGCCGATGTTTTGCGCAGGCGCGGTCAGCGGCAGGAACGTGCCCAGCGACAGGGCCGTTGTTGCGAGCAGGATGGAACGCATGGTCTCGCCTTTCACTCTGGCCGCCTGAGCGCGGCACGGGGTGTCAGAGCCGGTAGAGCGCCGAGAACCCCAGGGTTACATTGTTCAAATCGAACGTGTCGTTCGACGATTCCCGCAAAATCGAGGTCAAATCCGCTTGCAGCGCGAAGTTCTGCGTGATCCCGAAGATATGCGAGAGCCCCGCATTGATGTCGAAATCCTGACGCGGCCCATCGGCCAGCGAGACCTGATCGCCTGGGAAGAACCGCCCGCGGAAGTCGAGAACCCCGGCGGCGATCCATTTCGAGTCGATCCCCGATAGGCCGGTCTCATACTGATATTGAGCGGAAAAACGGGCTCCGATTTCGGTATTCGTGTTCTCGAAATCCCGGGCAAGCTCTTGCTCGGCGATGAGGGCGCCGCGCAGCACCAGATCGCGCGCCGGGATATAGGCGAGCCCGAACTGTGCCGTCGCCCGCATCGCATCCGAATCGTTGCGATTGTTGTCGGTAAAATCCCGGTACTGCACCGAGAAATCGCCAAAGGCAGATAGGAACGCATTGATCGGGTTGCGCAGCTCGATCCCAAAGCCGCCTTGGAGATAGAGCGACTCGTCGGCAACGCTCAGATGCCCGATCGCGGCGTATGGCCGAATCTTGGGCCCGAAATCCGCGTCGTCCAGCGACAACTGCGGTCCAGTGCGCAGGCGGACAAATTCGAGATTGCCTTCTTCGGCCGAAAAATAGCGGATGCCGAGCCCCGCGAGCTCGGTCCTCCAGAAGTCGGAATTGGTCCCCTGCAAATCGTAGTCGTGCACGAGATTGCCGAAGACCCGGACGCCGAAGCTTTCCTCCGCTCCACCTTGGGTGACCTGGCCAACCACGTCACCAACCTCGATCTGCTCCGGCCCGAAATTCGCGTTGGTCGAGAACACGATGCCCACACCCGCCTGCGCTTGGGTGATGCGATTGATGCGTGTGCGCTGTTCGATCTCGGCCAGATAGGCTTCGGTATTGGCGCGTACTGCGGGTGGCAGATCTTCGGAGTCCAGTACCTGACTGAGATAAAGCCGTGCGGCTTCGTAACTGCCGATATTGAAATATGCCACGCCCAGCTCTCGGCGCACCTGCGGCAGGTCCTGGCGATAGATCAGCATCCGCTCGAGAGTCGAGATTGCGGCTTCATAGTCTTCGAGCTGGATCGACAGCCGGGCATATTCCGACATCAGGTCCAGATCGTCCGGACGTCTGCGCAATTCGTCGAACAATTGTGCCTGCTCGGCACGCAATTCACCTCGGTCGCCGATGGCCGGATTGACCAATTGCGCCGATACCGGTGCGCTCAGCGCCGCCGCGACAAGCAGCCCGGCGAAAAGCCCCCTAGACCCATGTCCCCACATGCAAGTCCCCGCTCGTTTCTGCGCATCATCGCGCGCTTGGCCCCGTGGCGGCCCCGCCGTTACCCGCCCGGACGACTTGGATTCTACCCGTTAAGTCGGAATCGTGCAATCATTCCGAGCAGATGCCGGGGAAAGCGGAGAATCGGAGCATGGCAGGGGTGCGGCGCGGGTCAGAGCCAGGAAGACGCTCGGCAGTGTTCGATTGGCGCGCACTCGTGCTGGGGCTGGTGGTGACGGGGGTGATCGCCGCGATGTCCTATCTGCGGCTGTCGGCGCTGGAAGAGACCGAGGAGCTTCTGTTCGATTACTACCAGGCTCTTCAGCCGCGGGACTACGATGCAGAAGGCGCGCCAGTCCGGATCGTGATGATCGACGAAACCTCGATCCAGGAGCTCGGCCAATGGCCTTGGCCCCGCAGCTATATCGCCGCCATGGTCGACCGGTTGACCGAAGCCGGTGCGGCGGCAATCGGATTCGATATCCTGTTCTCCGAACCTGACCGAACCTCGCCCGAACAAGTGCGCAATGCGTGGGAGCAGTTCCGGACCCGCTTTGCCGCCTCGCATATCTCGGAGACCCCGATCGAGGTGGATCTGAGCGGATTGGATTCCCTGCCCGACAACGACATCCTGTTCGCCGAAAGCCTGGGCAACTCCTACTCGGTCCTCGCCACAGTGCTGCTGACCGGTGACGAAGAAAACAGCCTGCCACCCTATGGTGTCCGCAGCCCGGTCGAGAGCGGGACGGTGCGCGGGGCGGTATCGCTTTACCGCGGCGCACTGTCGAGCCGATTATTCTTTGTGGACCGTGCCCTGGGCGTCGGCTCGATCAGCCTTCCGCCGGGATCGGGGGAATATGTCCGCTATGTGCCGATGATCTCGGAAGTGGCGGAGCGGCTGGTGCCCGCTCTGTCGATGGAGCTGTTGCGCGTGGCGCAAGATGCGACCTCCTCGATCGTCAAGGCGTCGGACGGGTCGGGCGAGGTAGAACTTGGCTCTCAGCCGGTAGTCCAATCGATGCGTGCGGCCAATGTGGTCGTGCCCCTGGAACCCGATGGAACCCTTCGCGTGCGTTTTGCCGGGGTCCAGCCCGAGCGCGTTGTCTCCGCCGCCAAGGTCTTGGAGGGTGCCGCCCTTCCTGCGGACCTGGCCGCCGAGATCCAGGGCCGGATCGTTTTGATCGGCGCGGATTTTCCGGGCCTGCGCGATCTGATCACCACGCCGCTCGGCGAGGATGTCCCCGGCGTCACGGTTCATGCCGAGATCATCGAGCAGATCCTGACCGGCAGTTTCTTCCACCGCCCAGACTGGTTCGTGGCTTTGGAGTTTCTGCTGCTGATCAGTCTCGGGATGCTGATCGCGGTGCTTCTGGCGCTGAACCTGCCGCTGCTCGGCCTTGGGGCGACCGTCTCGGCGCTGGCGGGTCTGGGTGGGACGAGCTGGACGTTGTTCTCGGGCCAGCAGGTGTTGTTCAGCCCGGTCGGTGCGGGGCTTGCCGTGGCTGGGACTTATCTGACCGTCTCCGCATGGAACTACTTCCGCTCGGATGCCGCGAAACGCGAGATCACCCGACAATTCCAGCACTTTGTGAGCCCCGATGTCATCGACGATATCATCGACAATCCCGACAAGCACCTGACGCCCGGGGGTGCGCAACGCACGCTGTCGATCATGTTCCTGGATGTCCGAGGCTTCTCGACCATCACCGAGAAGATGACGCCGGACGAAGTGATTTCGTTCATCAACGGTATCCTATCGCCGCTCACCGAGGTGATCCTGGAACATGAGGGTACGGTCGACAAGTACATGGGCGACGCGATCATGGCCTTCTGGAACGCGCCTCGGATCACCGAAGATCACGAGGTCAAATCCGTCCGCGCAATGCTGGCCTTCTTCCCCGCTCTGGTGCAGGTGAATGAGGAGTTGCGCGCTCGCGATTTCGCTGAGGCGGCCATCGGGGTCGGGATCAACACGGGCGATGTCTCGGTGGGCAATATGGGCTCGACACGGCGGCTCGCCTATTCCTGCGTGGGCGACGCCGTGAACCTGGCCGCGAGGCTTGAGAGCATCACCAAGCAATACGGTGTCAAGACGCTGGTGGGGAATTCTACGGCTCAAGCGCTCAGGGGTTTTGCCGTATTCGAGATCGACGACGTGGCGGTCAAGGGCCGCAGCCAGCCCGAGACAATTCACACAGTGGCGGGCGATGAGAGCGTGGCGAGCGATCCGAATTACGAGACCCTCGCCGCTCAGATCGTCGCCGCCCGTGCGGCCTATCGCCGGCAGGATTGGGTGGCAGCCGAGAATGCGTTCCGCAAGGTCGGCGATATGCCGGGCGTTGGACTGTTCGACCCCAAGGGCCTGGCCGCGGCATTCCTGGAACGGATCGCGCAATATCGCGAGGATCCGCCAGGCACCGATTGGGACGGTGTCTTCGTCGCAAAATCCAAGTAGGGCTTTTCAGGCGGCCCGATCCATCGCCTCGAGCGGCAGATGGCCGGGCAGGGCGGCAATCTCCGCGCACCAATGCTGGATCTCGGGGAAACGGTCAGGGTCGATCCCGGCCTCGTCGATCAGATGAAGATGAGCATAAAGCGCGATATCCGCGATCGAGTAACCCTCGCCCAGCATGAAGGCCGAGCCGGTGAGATGCCGTTCGACGAAGGCTAGCCCGCTCTCGGCCTTGGCGCGCCATTCATCGATCTCGAAGGCTCTGGTGCCGGTCATATGCGGAAGCTGAGTCGTGTACATCCGTGCAGGCGCAAGGAAAGGCGCCAGCCTCGTCTGCTCAAAGATCATCCATTGCACCGCATGGGCGGTTGCGAGACCGTCCCGGGGCATCAGATCGCTGCGCGTCGCCAGGGCCCAGAGCATCGCATTCGACTCGGTTACCCGCCCTCCGCAGGAGAGTTCGAGGAACGGTACCGTCCCCGCCGGGTTGAGCGTCAGATAGGGCGGCTGGCGGTTTTCACCCCGCATCACATCGATCCACTCGATCCGGTGCGGAATGCCCATTTGATGCATCAAGAGCAGGGGTTTATAGCAATGGCCCGATCCCGGGGCTGCATAGAGGCAATGCATCTCTCTCTCTCCTCGCGACACTGCCACAATACTAACCGCGGCGCGTTAGCGCCGGCTTTGCAGATGCGGTGGAGAGAAGGTTAACGCTACGGTCTCACCCCCTTGATGCCTGCGCTCGCAACACCCATAACCATGCCCCTCGACCCCCGTTTAAAGGAGAGGTGATGGACCCCTCGTTCTGGTGGACCTGTTTGGTGATTGTGGGCCTTCTGGGCATGTCGGCGTTCTTCTCGGGCTCCGAGACCGCGCTGACCGCGATCAACCGTGCCTCGATGCACTCGCTGGCGGGCAAGGGCAGCAAGGGGGCGAAGACTGCACTGGCCCTGACCGAGGATAACGAGCGGCTGATCGGCTCGATCCTTCTGGGCAACAATCTGGTGAACATCCTGGCGGCTTCGCTGGCCACCTCGATTTTCACGACCGCTTTCGGCGAAAGCGGGGTGGCCTGGGCGACCCTGGTCATGACCATCCTGGTGCTGGTCTTCGCCGAAGTGGCGCCGAAGACCTATGCCATCACCAATCCCGAACGGGCCGCGGGGCGCGTGGCGGCACCGATCCGGATTGTGGTGCGCTCGCTGGCGCCGATTGTCGGCACGGTGCGCTGGATTGTTCGCACGGCGTTCAGCGTTTTTGGTGTGAATGTCGATCCGCAAGCGCATTTTCTGGCCCCCGACGAGCAGATCCGCGGCACCATCGCCCTGCATGCTGAGGAGGGTGGGGTGGACAAATCCGAGCGCGACCGGCTTCTGGCCGCGCTCGATCTCAAGGATCGCGAGGTGGCCGAGGTGATGCGTCACCGCCGGGATATCGCGTCGATATCGTTGGATGACACGACCGAGGAAATCGTCGAGCAGTGCCTCAGCTCACCCTATACCCGCTTGCCGCTCTGGCGTGGTGAGCAGGAAAACATAGTCGGGGTGCTCCACGCCAAGGATCTGCTGCGGGCGGTCAACCGCCATATCCGCGATGCCGATAATCTGGAGACCGCGCTGGCGCAGCTAGACATCGCCTCGGTTGCCATGAAGCCTTGGTTTGTGCCGGATACGCGCCCGCTGGACGATCAACTCCGTGCCTTCCTCAAGCGCAAGCAGCATTTTGCCCTGGTGGTCGATGAATACGGCACGCTCCAGGGATTGATTACGCTGGAGGACATTCTGGAGGAGATTGTCGGGGATATCGCGGATGAACACGATCTTGAAGCCGAGGGGATCACGCGCGAGACCGACGGATCCATCGTGATCCCAGGCTCGATGACCATCCGCGATCTAAACCGGGCCTGCGATTGGGAACTCCCCGATGACGAGGCCAACACCATCGCCGGGCTCATGATCCACGAAGCTCAGACGATCCCGACCGAGGGGCAGGTCTTTGCCTTTCACGGTGTGCGCTTTGAGGTGGTCGAGCGCACCCGCCACCAGATAACGCGGCTCAGGCTGAAAGAGCTGGCCGCCTAAGATCAGCTGAAGTGCCGGTCGTAGACATAGCCCGGCAGTTCTTCACGGCTGAGGCCACGGCGCTCCAATTGCGCATCGGTCAGATCGGCCATGCGGTCATAGTCGCGGGCTGCTGCCAGGGCCAGGGGCAGGGCTTCGGCGATCTCGGTGATCGAGTTGATGAAATCGTTCAGGGAAGTCGAAAGCGACTGGGTCAGAGCAGTCATGTCGGAACTCCTTAGTCTCTGTTTCCTGCCCTGTTATCTGGTATACCAGAGTTATTGTGCAACGCACAATAAAGCAAACCCGGCATGCGTCAGACGCAAGCCAGGTTTAATGGGTCGTAAATTTTAATTTAGACTCGAGGTCACGGCATCGGGATATCGGCAGTGAATTTCGGCACGTGATAGCCTTTCTGAACCGCCTCACGTTCGGCAATCCGGCGGTACCAATGGGCCAGATTTGTATGGGCGGCCAGGTCGATACCCTGCCATTCGAACCGGCTGATCCAGGGCCAGCAGGCCATATCTGCGATGGAATAGCTGCCAGTGATGAAATCCCGTCCCTCCAGCCGTTCGTCTAGCACGCGGTAAAGCCGCTTGGTTTCGGACTGATAGCGCTCCTCGGCATAGGCGCTTTTGCCCTTGTTGAAATGTACGAAGTGATGGGTCTGCCCGGCCATGGGGCCCAGTCCGCCCATCTGCCACATCAGCCATTCGATGGCTTTCAGGCGATCGGACCCTTCACCGAGGAACTGCCCATGCTTTTCGGCGAGGTACAGCATGATGGCCCCCGTCTCCATCATCTTCACCCCGGTCTCGTGGTCGTGAATCGCGGGGATCTTGTTGTTTGGCGACATCTCCAAGAAGTGCGGCTGGAACTGTTCATCCTTGCCGATATTGATCGCATGAGCTGTGTAGGGCACGCCCAATTCCTCGAGCAGGATCGTGACCTTGCGGCCATTTGGTGTGGTCCAGGTGTAGAGGTCGATCATCTGAGCTCTCCCTTATATTAACGGGGTCGATGCATTGCGCGGCGGGGCCGACCCCGCTGGTCCGGAAACTCAGTGTCGAAATCGTCAGGATACGCAACCCTTCGGGCGTTTCGCGTTTCGGTTAAGAACTTTTTAATTGGCGTCACAGCAAGACCTTGTCGACCGCGGATGTTTGGGCGACCGGCAAAATGCTCGAGTTTCTCTTTGATACCCAGGGCTTTACACCGCATGCGGAGAGTGTCGCCTTGGATCCGACGGTCGTGCGGCTGCATATCGTCTCTGGGCTGATGATCGAGCTCGCCTATCTCGCGATCCCCGCCATGATCGTTTGGGTGCTGGCCAAGCGCAAAGACGCCAAGCTCACACCTCTGACGTTGCTTCTGATCGGCTTTATCGTCGTCTCGGCCAGCAATCATTTGATGGAGACCTTGAGCCTGTTCTTCCCGATCTATGGCTTGGAGGGCATGGTCAAACTGGCGACTGGGGTGATCTCGTTAATCACCGCTTATGCGATCTGGCGGTTGCTGCCCAAGCTGGTCGCGATACCCAGCCCGAAACGTCTGATTCAGATCATCGATGCGCGAGAGATGGAGATCGCCAAGCGCGAGGCCGCGCAGGAGAAGCAGCGCAAAAGCGAAGAGGCGCTCGCCAAGAAGGTCGAAGAACTCGAGACCACAAACAAAGAGCTCAAGGAATTCGCCTATGCCGCCTCGCATGACCTGAAGTCGCCCGCGAACACGCTAACCCTCTGGCTCGATGAGTTCGAGATCGATCACGGAGAAAAGCTTGGCCGCGATGGGCCGGAAATGCTCGGTGAAGCGCGCCAAATTGTCGGCCGGATGCGTGATCTGGTCGAGGATATCCTGCGTTACTCGCGGATCGTGAATACCGATCCCAGTCGGCTTGAATGCATCGAACCCATGGCCCTGATGCGGGAAGTCATCTCAGACCACGCCGCTGATCTGAGAGCGGCAGGCGGCGCAATCGACGTCAAACCGATGCCTGAAATTCGAGCCCAGCCGCGGCTGATCTCGGTTCTGCTGCAAAACCTGATTGGCAATTCGATCAAATTTCGTTCCCTAGACCGGCCCTTGCGGATCGAGGTTTGCGGTGAGATCACCGGCGGGCGACGGCCCCACTCTGTCCTTGCGGTCCGCGACAACGGGATCGGGATCGATCCGAAAGACCATGAACAGATCTTCTCGATGTTCAACCGGCTGCATAATCACGAGATCTATGAGGGCCTCGGCCTCGCACTCTGCCGACGCGTGGCGATCTCCCATGGCGGTCGGATCGAGTTGACGTCGTCACTCGATGAGGGGGCCGAATTCCGCGTCTATCTACCGATGGAACCGAGCCGTGCCCAGCAAGCCGCCTGAGACCGTTCTTCTGGTCGATGACAACGCGATCGACAATCGCCTGCACAAGCGGGTGATCGACCGCACCGGGCTGGTGAGGACCGTTCTCACCTTTTCCGGGCCGGCGGAGGCGATGAGCTATATGCGCGAGCCCGATGCGATACCGGTCGATCTCATGCTGCTCGACATCAACATGCCGAAGATGAACGGCTTCGAGATGCTGGAGGCGGCCATCGCGGAATTCGGCACGGTTTTCGACCCGTCTGTCGTCGTGATGCTGACCACCTCTATGGATCCTTGCGATCGAGAACGGGCCAAACAGTTCGCGATGATCCGCGACTATGTGATGAAACCGCTCTCCACCGAGATGTTCTCGGGCCTATACGACAGGCTGAGCGTGGGGTCTTAGCGAACCGTTCCGATACATGGCCTGAACTGAGAGGTCTCGAACTGGTCTGCGGGTCTCTCAAACATGCTGCCCGCCATTGATCTCGATCTCGGTGCCGGTGACATAGGTGCTGTCGCTCTCGCAAAGCCAATAGATCACGTCAGCCACCTCCGATGGCTGGCCAAGCCGGCGCATCGGTAGCGCTTCGGCAAGTTTATCCGTGCCGGGCGACAGGATCGCCGTCTCGATTTCTCCGGGCGCGATTGCGTTGACCCGAACGCCAAGCGGTCCGAAATCATGGGCCATTTCGCGGGTCAGTGCGGCGAGAGCGGCCTTCGAGGTTGCATAGGCCGCCCCTGCAAAAGGGTGCACCCGGCTGCCCGCGATCGAGGTGACATTGACCACCGCCCCGCCAGCCGCCTTGAGCTCCTCGACCAGGCCGCGCGCAAGCACGACACTCGCAAAGAAATTCACATGGAACACCTGGCCCCAGCTTCTGAGATCGGTCGAGAGCGTGTTGAGCCGCTGCCCTTCAGGCCCCTTCGGCGAAATCCCGGCATTGTTGACCAGCGCATGTAGCTGGCCCCCATCTGATGCGATGCGCCCACGGATATCTTCGACTGCCGCGATTGTGGAGTTGGGGTCGCCCAGATCCACCTGGACATGATCGGCCCGCCCGCCTGGCCAGGGGCAATTCTCGGGGAAGGGCTGGCGCGAGCAGGTGATCACCCGCCAATTCTCGGCGGC
>JBCDKL010000089.1:0-10910 GCA_038746695.1 Pseudomonadota bacterium
CCCACCAATGTCATGGGGGCCACGAAGCGGCTCGCCGAACTTGTGGTGGGCGCGGCGCAGGAGCGCCATCCCAAAACGATTTATTCCATGGTGCGCTTTGGCAATGTGCTGGGCTCCTCAGGGTCGGTGATCCCGCTTTTCGAGCGCCAGATCATGCAGGGCGGACCGGTGACCGTGACCCATCCCGATATCATCCGCTATTTCATGACCATCCCGGAAGCGAGCCAATTGGTCATAACCGCCGGGCTGCAGGCCGAGGGGGGAGAAGTCTTCGTGCTCGATATGGGCGCGCCGGTGAAGATCCTGGACCTGGCCAAGCGGATGATCCGTCTCTCCGGGGCGACCTTGCGCGACGATGCCACTCCGGACGGGGATATCGAGATCAAGATCAGCGGATTGCGACCCGGCGAGAAGCTCTATGAGGAGCTTCTCATAGACAACAGCGTGGTCGAGACGCCCGATCCAAAGATCTTTTGCGCCCGCGAGCAGACCGTGCCCGGCTCGGCCTTGACCCAGATCCTGACCGCTCTCAGCAATGCAGCCTATACCGGCGATACCGATGCCGGGCTGGCGGCATTGGCCGAGGCGGTTCCTGGATATCGCCGTTCCGCCGAGGCGGGAGATCTGGTGGTGGGGGATGCAGATGCCGCCCCGGGCGGTATCGAGGAAAGCGGCAAGGTGATCCCGCTCAACAAGTCCCGCCTCCCGTAAGCCAGCACTCACCGGGACTCTACCGACGCGCTCTCGCGTGGACATGCTTGCAATCGCGCCCGGTTCGGGGCCAATGGGGCTGCACCGATTGGGTCGGGTCGGGCGGGCAGTGGAAAGGGCGGTCATGGCAAATCTGGGCACTTGCGTAATCACCGGCGCGAGCCGGGGGATCGGGGCGGCGACCGCAAAGCTTGCAGCGCGGGCAGGCTTTGCGGTTCTGGTGAACTATGCGGGCAACCGCGCGGCGGCGGAGGCGGTGGCCTCGGACATTGCGGCGGCGGGCGGCCGGGCCTTGGCGCATCAGGCTGATGTCTCAGTCGATGTCGAGGTCAGCGCCATGTTCGACCGGGCCGAGGCGGAGCTTGGCCCGATCACCGGGCTGGTCAACAATGCAGGCATCCTGACGCCTTCGACCACGCTCGACCAAATGGAGGCGGACCGTCTCACCCGGCTCTTCGCCGTCAACATCACCGGGTCTTTTCTCTGCGCGCGCGAGGCCGTGAGGCGGATCGAGGGGCCGGGTGCCATCGTCAATGTCTCGTCGCGGGCCGCGGCGTTGGGATCGCCTAATGAGTTCATCGATTACGCCGCCTCGAAAGGCGCGATCGACAGTCTGACCATCGGGCTGTCCAAGGAGCTCGGGCCCCGCAACATCCGCGTCAACGCGGTCCGTCCGGGCCTGATCGAGACAGAAATCCACGCCTCCGCCGGCGATCCCGGCCGGGTCGCGCGGATGGTCTCGGGCGTGCCGATGGCCCGGGCCGGCACGGCAGAAGAGGTGGCCGAGGCCATCCTTTGGCTGCTCTCGGACGCCTCGCGTTATGTCACGGGCAGCTTTATCGATGTAAGCGGCGGGCGCTGATGCGGATCTGGCAGGTCGTCTCCAGCCTCGGCTCGGGCGGGGCGGAGGTGTTCGCTGCCGATCTTGCCATGGCCCTGGCCAGTCGCGGCCATCAGGTTGGAATGGCGGTTCTGTCCAGGGCGGCCGAGATGGGTGATCGCTCGGGGCAGGAGGCCCGAAATCTGGCGAGGCTCGAAGCAGCGGGGATCGAGATCGCCTTTATTGGCCACCGGGCGCGGCGCCGCGTTTTGCCCGCCGCGCTGGCCTTGCGCCGGGTTCTGGCAAGGGCGCGGCCGGAGATCGTTCACAGCCATCTCAAGATCGGGCTCTTGCTGCTGAGCGCCTGGCGCGGACCGGTCGTCGCCACCCATCACACCACACCACTGCACCGCCCGCGTTGGCTGATGCGCCTGCTCAGCCGAAGGGTGCGCGCCTATATCGGGATCTCTGAGCAAGCCGTGGTCAATCTGAGGACCATCGCCGCTTGCCCGGTCCATCTGATCCGCAACGGCATCGATTTCAGCCGATTGGAGCTGCCGGAAGTGGCGGCGCATGACGGAGTAAGAGTGCTCTCGCTGGGCAATCTGCGGCTCGCGAAGAACTACCCCCATCTGGTCGAGATCGCCGCGCAGACCGATCCCGTCCTCACATTCCAAATCGCCGGAGAAGGCGATCAGCGCGCGGCCATCGAGGCGAAGATCGCCACAACCGGGACCAGCCGGGTGACCCTGCTCGGCGCCCGTTCGGATGTGGGCGCGCTGCTGGCCGGGGCGGATATCTATCTCCTGACCTCGCATTGGGAGGGGATGCCGATCGCGCTTCTCGAGTCGCTCCATGCCGGGCTGCCGGTGATCGCTTCGGATGTGGGCGGAGTGCCCGAGATCCTTGGCCGCGACGGTGCTTGCGCAATCCTGGTCGCGCCGGAGGATACCGAAGGCTTTGTCGCTTCGTTGAACGCCCTGGCCGCCGATCCCGAACGAAGGGCGGCGATGGGTGCCGCGGCCCGTGATCGGGCCTTGACGTTTTCGATCGAGACATCGGCGGCGGCGCATGAGGCGCTTTATCGCGAGGCGCTGGCATGAGTTTCTCACGCCAGGCTTTGGCCTCGATCGCCTTGACCGGCGTCTATGCGGTCCTGGCCATGGCGATCACCGTGGTTTTGGTGCGCATGCTCGGGGTCGCTGGATACGGGCTCTACGCCTCGGTGGTGGCGCATATCAGCCTTTTGGCCGTCCTGGTCGCCGGGGGCTTGCCGATGCTGATCACGCGCGAAGCGGTGGCCGCCGATCATGCGGGCGATCCGGGGCTGCTCCGAGGTCTGAACGCAAGAGCGCGCGACTGGGTGCTCGCGGTCAGCGGAGCGATTGCCCTGATGGCCTGGGCGGTTTGGGCGATCGGCACGCCGGATCCGGCTTGGTGGCGCCTGTTCTGGCCGGCTCTCGCAATTCTCGCGGGCCTTGGCCTGTTGGAGGTGCAGGGCGCGGCGCTCAGGGCTTTGGGGCAGCCGGTGACGGGGCAGATCCCGGCCTCTCTGGTGCGGCCGGGGCTGCATCTGGCATTGCTCCTGACCCTCGGCGCCGTCGCTGGCGGGGTCGCGCCCGGTCAAGCGGTCATGATCTTTCTGGTCGCGGTTCTGCTGGCGCTGGCCGCATCGACTGTGATGTTGGTGCGCACGATGGCGCTCCGCCCCGCCGCGCCGCCGCGCCGCCAGGACCGGCTCTGGCTCAAGGCGCTGCTCAGCCTGATGATCGCGGGAGGGGCGGTGCGCGCCAATCAGCATTTGGGCGGGGTGATGCTCGAACATCTCTCGGACCGGCGCGAGGTTGCGCTGTTCCAGCCGGTGGTCCAGATGGCTGTGCTGACCCTCCTGGGCCGCCAGGCGATCACCGCCGTGCTCACCCCCCGCCTGAAACGCGCGCTCTTGCAGGAGGATCCGGCTGGCGAGGCGCAACGCCTGATGACCCGGGCCGGGCAGGGGATCATGGCGACGGCGCTGGTGGCTGCCGGGGCGCTCCTGGCGCTCGGCCCTTCGGGCATGGCGGCGGTCTTCGGGACGGGGTTCGAGGGGCTTTATCCTGTGCTCGCAGTGATGCTGGGCGGGCAAATTCTGGCGATGACACTGGGCCACCCGCTGGTCGCGCTGAACCAAGCGGGGCAGGAGCGGGCGGCGGCACGCATTCTGGCGGCCTCCTTCGGGTTAAATCTCGCGCTTGGCCTGGCTCTGATCCCCGGTCATGGCGCTTTCGGCGCGGCCTGGGCCGCCGCGCTGAGCCAGGTGGCCGCACATCTGGCCCTCGCGCTGGCCTGCCACACCCGGCTGAGCCTGCGCAGTGACATCCTGGCGGGCCTTGGGCCACGGAGGATGAAAGGGCGGGATAGATGATCTCCAGCGCAATCCTGCCCGAATGACGCTGGCAGCTTCAAAATCATGTGTTCCCTCGTGCCAGCGGGTAGAGGCTCCGCATCGCTTGGCCGCCCAATGGTTCTAACCCGAAGGCACTGAAAGAGACTGGACTGAACTGCGAAAGGCCCAGGAGACCAGCATGGCGAAGTCCACCCTGCAATAATCGGCGCCGTCAGAGCAAAATCCGCCCCTTACTCCAGTACAAACCGCCTTTATGTCCGCCATCCAACGTAGAAAACGCATCTTGGTGACCCGCGCCGCGCAGTTCGTCAGGCGGCTCGGCTAGGCAATCGCCCGGCTCTCACATCTGCTTAACCGCAGTTTCTCATACTGGTCCCGCCCCGATCGAAAGGCCGAGCCAGATGCGAATCTTCCGCACGTTCCTGCCCGCCAAAGCCCAGGAACAGGTGCCTAAACCTTGTCTTGAACCCCGGCTTGGGCATAAGACGGAGGATGAAAGCGTTGAGGATCGCCCAGCGATGAACCGCGAAGTCACCAATCCAGCGATGGAGCGTCAAGGGGCCCGACCCGCGGGTCTGTCGGCCGGAGTGCCCTCGGGTCGCGACCTCTACAGCCTGTTCCAGATGGCCGAGTTGGAGCGCCGGGGCATTGATTTCTCCGACATGCTGGTGGCGATCCGCCGCCGGAAGTGGAGCGTCGGGCTGATCACCCTCGTCTCCTGCGTTATGGCCTGGTGGTATCTCGGCACGCTGACACCGCTTTATCCCGCCACCGCTTCGGTGGTGCTCGAGACCCAGCAGGAGCAGGTGATCGATTTGGAGTCGGTCGTCTCCGGCATCTCGGGCGATTTCATCGCGATCAATACCGAGACCGAGGTGCTGCGCTCGCGCAAGCTGATCTCGCGCGTGGTCGACGATCTGAGGCTGATCGAGGACCCCGAGTTCAACCCTTATCTGCGCCAGCCCGCAGGCTGGACCGAATCCGCCTGGGCCAAGGCGCTGTTCGATGCTGTGGGTCTCGGGGCAGGCCCGCAGGTCGTGGTGCCCGAAACGGTGCAGCGCAACGCCACGGTGGACGCGCTGCGGAATCGCCTGAGGATCAGCAATGTCGATGCGACCTATGTCTTCGAGATCTCGATCGACACCCGCAATCGGCAGAAATCCGCCGATTTGATGAACCGCCTTGCGCGGCTTTACATCCTGGAACAGCTCGAGGTGAAGTTCGAGGCGACCCAGGCCGCCACGCAATGGCTTTCAACCCGGGTGGCGGATCTGAAAGTGGCGCTGGAACGCTCCGAGGCGACGGTGGAGGAGTATAAATCCAACACGCCTCTGGTCGACGAGATGACCCTGGCTGAGGAGGGTCGCAAGCTCAAGGAGCTCCGCGCCCGGGCCGAGGAATACCTGTTGGAGTCGCAGCAGACCGAAGAGCGCCTCGCCCGGGTCGCAGCCCTGCGCGCAGACGGAGATGTCGCGAGGATCACAGCGCTGATCGCCTCGCCCCGGGTAACCCGCATCGCGGAGCAATTGGCCGGCGTGACCGGAAGTGGCGACCAGTCCGAGGCAAGGCGCACGCTGCTGCGCACCCAATTGCAGACCGAGCTCGACCGCCAGGTTGCGCAATTGCGTCTGCAACTGGACCGGGCCCGCAGCCAGTCCGATGCGGTGCGGCCCGCGATTGCCGATCTGGAAGAACTGACCGAGAAACAGGCCAACGATCTGGTGGTGCTGCGCCAACTGGTCCGCGAGGCCGAGGCCAGCCGCCTGATCTATGAACATTTCCTGAGCCGGATGAAGGAGATCTCGGTCCAGGAAGGGATCCAGCGTGCCGATGCAAGGGTGCTCAGCGCGGCCATTCCCAGCCGCACGCGCAGCTTCCCGAATAAGACCCAAACCATGGGCCTGGCGCTGATTTTCGGGCTGATGCTGGGCTCGGCCCTGGCGATCTGGCGCGAGAACCGGCTGGCCACATTCCGCTCGGCCGAGGATGTCGAGAAGGCGACTGGACTTCGTGTGTTGGGCAATATCCCCAAAGCGCCGATCCGGCGGCGGCGGGATCTGCTCTCCTATGTGCTGCGCAAACCTTCTTCAGCGCTGGCGGAATCGGTGCGCGACCTGCGAACCTCGCTGCTGTTGAGCGATACGAAGAACCCGCCACAGGTTATTGTGTCCTCCTCCTCGATCCCGCGCGAGGGCAAGACCACCCTGGCGGTTCTGCTGGCGCAGAACTCCGCCGCTTTGGGCAAAAAGGTGCTGCTGATCGAGTGCGATCTGCGCAAGCGCACGCTGAACGCCTATTTCAACGCACCGGCAGAGGGTCGGGGGCTGATCTCGGTTCTTTATGGAGAAGCGGCGTTCTCCGACGTGGTGCTGCATGATCCGGAGGCTGGGCTCGACATCCTGCCGGGCGAGGAGAGCGCGGTGAATGCGGCGGATGTCTTCTCCTCGATCCAGTTCGAGCAGTTTCTCGCGCAGGTCCGCAAAGCCTATGATTTCATTGTGATTGATACGCCTCCGGTGATGGCTGTTCCGGATGCGCGGCTGATCGCGGCGCTGGGCGATGCGCTGGTCTATTCGGTGGCCTGGGACCGGACCGAGCGGGATCTTGTCCAGGCCGGTCTCAACCAGTTCCGCGAGATTGATATGCCGCTGATCGGTCTGGCTCTGACCCAGATCGACCTCGGCAAGGCCGCACGCTACGGCTATGGTGGCTATGGCCAGTACTACAAGGCCGGGAAGACCTACTACCACAACTGATCGGACGGGATTGTTAAAGGTTGAGTTGCATTCGATTCACTCAATTTTAAGAAAATCTCCCTAACTCTCCCTCAGGTCCGACGCATTTGCCGCCGGGCGCCTTTGGCGGAGGATGCGGTTCTAAGCCGCTTCCCCGGACATTTCACGAGACATCAGAAATGCCCGAGCCGCGCATTTGCCCGGGCTGCGCTGCAACGGAGGCAGAACATGCCCGGGACAATCAAGATTTGGTGGCACGACGGCTCGACCCGCGATGCCCGATACCAGCCGACCCCGCTGATCAACGAGCCGGAACTGGATTTCGAAACGGTCTCGGTCAATGGCAGCCCCGCCTCCTCCGGGCCTGCGCCAACGGACGCGTTCGTGGCGGTGATCGAATCGAATGTCGCCGCGCGATACCGTGTGCAGCCCGAAGAGGGGTCCGAGGATGCCAGCTCGCCGCGTGCCAAACCGATGCTGGCCACCAGTTTCGCGACCGCCACGATCGGGGTGCGCCCCGGCTATCGCATTTCCTTCGTGGAGGACTTCGTATGAGCGTCTTCAACCCGGGTTTCGGCGCACCTAATGCCTCGCAGGGTGGTGGGGCGACCGATCTCGCCAGCCAGGCGACGCCCGATGCGGTGGCCATCCTTTCCTCGACCGGCACCGATGCGGTGATCCTGGCCGCTGATGGGACCAATGCAGGCGTGCTCTCGGCCGCCGACAAACAGCGCCTCGACACTTTGGCCGGAGAGCTTTCGCTGCCCGATTTCGACACGTTCGCCGAGGCGGCGGCTGCGGTGCCGACTGGCGACTTCCTGCGCACCGCGGGGTTCGCGGCGCCAGGCGATGGCGGTGGCGCGCTCTATCGCCGGGTCGCCAGCAATCCGGGCCATGGCGGTGTGCTGCAAACCGCCGACAGCGCGTTCTGGGATCTGGCGGAGTTGCGCGTGACCCCCTTCATGTTCGGCGCCACCGGAGATGGCACCAGCGATGACGGCGCGATGCTGCAAGCCTTCTTCGACTATCTTGCCGACAATATCCGCATCCTGGGCGATTTCTCGGGGATCTGGGCCACGGGTCAGAGCATCGAGATCCGCGGCGCGCTGGGCAGCCGTTTCATCTGCGGCACGGTCAGCGCGCTGGCAGCGATGGATTCCGTGCTAAAGATCATCGGCGTTGGTATGAATTTTGACGGCACTCTCGAGGTGAATGGCCGCTTTCCGGGCGGCAGCTCGGTTTTCGGCAACCGCCTGGTCCGCAACGGTATCGAACTCGATGCCGCAGGCAACACCAAGTTCGACCGGCTATGGCTGCGCGGGTTCCAGCGCTATGGCGTTTTTGCCCGCACCTCGGCGAACAACCAGCTCAATCTCGGCGATGTCCGTGCGCTCGATTGCGGCTCGGTCGGCGAGACCATTCTGGCCAATGCCCTGACTGTCAGCTTCTCCCAACGCAGCGATAACGGCATTGTCGGCCCGAACCAGCAATCGGTGCTGACCACGCCCGGAGTACCCGAGGCGCTGGAGGTCGACGATATCGTCTCGGTCGCCGGGCGCCCGCTGATCGTCCAAGAGATCTCGGGCAATCAGATCACCGTGTTTCCGAACCCACCTGCCGGTGTGAATGCAGGCGAGATCATCTGCCTTCAGGGCGGTGCAATCAGCCTGCAGGGCAATGATGCGGGCTTGAGCTGGATCGAATCAATCTCGTCGATTCGCTGTGGGACGGCCTTGCGGGCGGGCAGCCTCTATGGCCAATCCGTCGGCAAACTGCATTCCGAGGCAAATGGCATCGGCGTGATCCTGGGTCAGAGCCGCACCGGCTCGGCAAGGCGGATCTGCATCGAGGGCGCATATTTCGAGAATTGCCAGTTCCACATCCTGCATACCGGCGGCAGCGCTGGCTCAGTGGTGATCGAGAACCCGCATCTTTTGGACTTCGATCGCAGCTTTCGCCTGAACCAGCATGATGCCAACGACCAGCCGGTCGATCCGCGCATGCTGGGCGTGACCATTGTCAGCGACCGGATTTTCGCCAGCTCGGCGCAGCGGTCCTTCGGTGCAACCTCGGCGATCGAGACCCTCTCGAACGCCTCCGGCCGCAACCGGTTCTTTGCCGACCGGGCGTCGGTGACCTTCCAACTCGAACATGACGAGGGGGCGAACCGGCTCTATGGTCAGGACCGGGTCGAGATCTCGGCCTTCGGCCCCGGCAGCAATGGCGAGCCGACTGGAGCAGTGGTGATCGAGCCGGTGGCGGGCGATCTCGCCCAGGGGATCACGGTGAATGGCGGCACGGGCTTTACCCTGCCCGCACGCAACCATCCGGTCTACCTCGTCGCCCGGTTCAACCGGGCGGACCAGGATTGGCAGGTGAATTATACCGAGATTTCTCCGGCGCTGACAGCAGCCCCGGCCATTTCGGAGCCCAGTGGCGGAGCTACAGTGGATACACAAGCACGGGCCGCAATTAACGCAATTCTCACAGGTTTGCGCGATCAGGGATTGGTGGCAACCTGACGTGACGAGGTCCCGAGGGTGGGATTCCGGGTCCGGCCGATCAAACGGCCGGACCCGGTTTGCGTTTAGGTCCGACCTTCGCTTGAGTAACCTGACTCAGATTCCTCACGCAGGTCTCTCCACTCCCTTCCGGCGTTGATGCAATGGCTGGCCCCATGCTAAGGCGCGCCGAAGGGGGAACGCCTGGCAACGAGGGGATAAAGCGGCGATGGCGCGGATCCTTCTGATCGGCAATTACGGCCCCTCGGTGCTCTTGTTCTATGGCGATCTAATCCGTCGGCTGACGGCGCTCGGGCACCAGGTGCACGCCTCGGCGCCCGAAGGCGGGGCGGCGCTCTCCGCCGATCTTGCCGGGGTCGGGGCGCGGTTTCATCAGGTGCCGCTGGCCCGGGCCGGGATCAACCCTTTCGCCGACCGCGCCTATGGCAGGCGCCTCGGGACGCTCATGAGAAAGATCCGGCCCGATCTGGTGCTGACCTACACCGCCAAGCCGAATATCTGGGGCGCCTTTGCAGCCGCCCGCGCCGGGATCCGGTCGATCGCAATGGTCAACGGGCTTGGCTATGCCTTCATGTCGGGCGGTGGGATCAAGCAGCGTATCGCCCGCTGGGCCGTGGCCTTTCTCTGTCGGAGGGCGACCCGGCTGAACCACCGCGTGATCTTCCTAAACCCCGATGATCGGCAGCTCTTCCTCGCGACCGGCATGCTCGCCGATCCGGGAAAGGCGCGGATGCTGAACGGCAATGGCGTCGACATGGCGCATTATGCCCGCGCGCCCCTGCCAGATGGGCCGGTCTTCCTGATGATCTCGCGCCTGGTCGGCGACAAAGGGGTCCGCGAATATGGCGAGGCCGCGGTGGCTGTGAAGCGCATTCACCCCGAGGCGCGGTTTTTCCTCGTCGGCTATATGGACGCCAATCCCGATTGTATCGCGCAGACTGAGCTGGATGTCTGGATTGCTGGCGGGCTGGAGTTCCTCGGCCGTCTCGACGATATCCGCCCGGCGATGGCGGAGGCTTCGGTCTATTGCCTGCCGAGCTATCGCGAGGGTCTGCCGCGTTCCTCGCTCGAGGCGATGGCCATGGGCCGCCCGGTGATCACCACCGATGCGCCAGGCTGCCGCGAGACGGTGGTGGACGGCGAGACCGGCCTGATGATCCCGCCCCGCGACATGCGGGCCCTTCAAGCTGCCATGGAGCGGCTGATCGCCGAGCCCGCCCTGCGTGCCCGCATGGGTGCGGCGGGATACGAACGTGCATCCGCGCTCTACGACGTGCATAAAGTCACCGAGGCCCTGATCGGCCATCTGGAGCTTGAATGAAACGCGCCCTTGATCTCGCCCTTGCGAGCTTTGCCCTGCTGGTCCTGGCCCCGTTGCTGGCCATGCTGGCGGGGCTGATCTGGGCGCGGATGGGGCGGCCGGTTCTGTTCGTGCAGCGCAGGCCGGGCCGGTTTGGGCGCCCGTTCCGGATGTTCAAGTTCCGCACCATGCTGGACGGAGACGCGCCGGATGCCGAGCGGCTGACCCCCTTGGGCCAGACCCTGCGCGCCACCTCGCTCGACGAGCTGCCCGAGCTTTTCAATGTGCTCTGCGGTGAGATGAGCCTTGTCGGCCCGCGCCCGCTTCTGATGGAGTATCTCCCGCTCTACTCGCCCGAGCAGGCGCGCCGTCACGAGGTTCGCCCCGGCATCACCGGCTGGGCGCAGATCAACGGGCGCAACGCGCTTTCCTGGGA
>JBCDKL010000090.1:0-10845 GCA_038746695.1 Pseudomonadota bacterium
CCCATCCGCTCCTCGGGCAGGAAGATACTGGCGCTGATCACCGCGACCAGAGCTTCGGACATCATCAGCAGACCCGCTCGCCCGGGCGAAAGCACTTTCTGCGCCCAGAAAATGATCCAGACCGTAGGCAGGATGAATAGGATCGACGCAATCATCGCAAGGGGCAGCACCTCGATCGCCGGGGCGACTTGCGGCATCTCCCGTGGCCCGAAAATCAGCGCGATCGAGGCGGCAAGCCCGGCGGTGAAGGCGAATTGAAACCCCGCCATGGGCAGCAGTGGAACGGCGTTGTAGCGTCGGATCATCGACGCGCCGGTCGCCCAGAATATGCCGGAGAGGAACGCCAACGCGTCGCCCAAGTTAAGCGGATGGGTCTCATCCGCCTCACCGCCCAGCAGCAAGCCCATGCCCGCGAGCCCGACCACAATGGCCGCCCAGCGGCCCCAAGTGACCCGCTCGCCCAGCCAAACCATGCCCAGAAGCGTCGACCAGACCGGTGTGAGATAGAACAGCAATGTCGCCCTGAGAACTGTCGAATAGACGAGGCCCGATGCGTAGAAGGCCAGTCCGGCCCCGGCGAACAACCCGATCAGAACCGCATGGTGGCCATGCTTTCGTAGGCCCGCGCCCTGCCACAGCATCAGGGGGATGAGCACCAGAAGCGGCGGCATGTTGAGAAGGGTGACCGACCATCCACCCTCGATCCCCCGGGCTTCGAACACGCGCAGCGGCACCCAGTAAAGCCCCCAGATCGCCGAGGACAGAAAGACGGCGAGCGAGGCGGTACGCAGCGACGGGGCGGCCATGGTCAACATGCCCCGTCATCGCCCGCGCTCCCCGCCCCAAGCAAGCGAATTCCCGATCGGTGGCAGAAACGGACCTTGCTCCGCTCGTCCGCTGAAAGAGACACCGATATCCGACAGCTTTGTCCGGCGCGTCCCGCCGCGTACCAAGCAGCCTTGGCGGCGACGAAATAAAGCGATTGCGCAGCGCAGCAAAACTTGCCAGCGTGGCGAGCGAGGAAGGGGAGCGATGCACGACCGACCCGCCACTCTGATTGCGGAGGATATCCACAAGAGCTTCGGCCTGCTGGATGTTCTGAAAGGAATCGACATGACCGCCCACCAAGGCGACGTCATCTCGATCCTCGGCGCCTCCGGCTCGGGCAAATCCACTTTCCTGCGGTGTATCAACTTCCTCGAAACCCCGGATCGCGGCCGGATTGTTCTCGGCGGCGAGGAGGTCAGGGTGACCACCGACAGCCGGGGGCAGATGACCGGCGCCGATCCAAAGCAGATCAACCGGCTGCGTGCTCGGCTCGGCATGGTGTTCCAGCAATTCAATCTCTGGTCCCATATGACCGTCCTGCAGAATGTCATGGAGGGGCCGGTCCAGGTGCTGGGAAAAGACAAGGAGACCGCACGCAGCGAGGCGTTGGCGGTCCTCGACAAGGTCGGGATCGCCGCCAAGCAGGACAGTTTTCCGAGCCAGCTCTCCGGCGGGCAACAGCAGCGGGTCGCCATCGCAAGGGCGCTGGCCATGCAGCCCGAAGTCCTGCTGTTCGACGAGCCGACCTCCAGTCTCGACCCCGAATTGGTGGGCGAAGTCTTGCGGGTGATGCGGGGCCTGGCTGAGGAAGGGCGCACCATGGTCGTTGTCACCCACGAGATGGGCTTCGCCCGCGAAGTCGCCAACCGCACGATTTTCCTCCATCAAGGGGTGGTGGAGGAGGAAGGCACCCCCAAAGAGGTGTTCGAAACCCCGCAATCCGCGCGCTGCAAAGCGTTCCTTGCCAGCGCGCTTTGACAGGAGAGAGACGATGAAAACACTCGCCATGATCGCCGCCACCGCGGCCTTGATCGCCGGACCCGCCCTTGCCGATGGCCATGCCATCCGCATGGGGACGGAAGGCGCCTATCCGCCGTACAATTTCATCAACGACAATGGCGAAGTGGACGGGTTCGAGCGCGAATTGGGCGACGAGCTCTGCAAGCGCGCTGAGATGCAATGCACCTGGGTGATCAACGCCTGGGATTCGATTATCCCAAATCTGGTCTCGGGGAATTACGACACGATCATCGCCGGAATGAGCATTACCGCCGAGCGCGATGAGGTGATTGATTTCACTCAGAATTACATCCCGCCGACCGAGTCGTTCTATGTCGGGCTCGCGGGCGCTGAAGTGGACCTGGAGGGCGGCGTGATCACCGCTCAAGTCAATACGATCCAAGCGAGCCACATCGCAGCCTCGGGCGCCACGCTTTTGGAATTCGCCACGCCGGACGAGACCATCGCCGCCGTGAAGAATGGCGAGGCCGATGCCGTGCTGGCCGATGACGATTTCCTGAAACCGGTCGTCGAGGAGTCCGGTGGCGAGCTGGCTATCATAGGCTCGGTACCTTTGGGCGGCGGGGTCGGGATGGGCATCCGCGAGAGCGATGGCGAGTTGAAGACGAAGATGGACGCCGCCATCGCCTCGATGAAAGCCGACGGCACGTTGAACACCATGATCAAGAAATGGTTCGGCGACGACGCGCTGGTGTTTTGAGCGCTGGTGTTTTGAGGCGTCTCGACTTGCTCCGCGCGCGGATCTGCTCCGCGCGCGGAGCAGACCAGCGCCGCCAGCGGGAGCGCTGAGTGTTCGGCTTTTGCGCCGATCCGGCCAGCCTAGAGGGCAGCCGCTGGCTCGCCTGCTACCTGACCACGCCGAAGCATATGGCCTTCTATGTCAGCTTCGGCACGGTTCTCTTGCTGCTCGCCCTGGCCGCCCCCCTGGCCCTGGCCTTTGGATTTGCCGGAGCCTTCGCCAAGCGGGCCGGGTTCGCACCAGTGCGCTGGCTTGGGACCGGATATGTCGCCATGGTCCGCGGCGTACCGGATATCGTCTTCTTCCTCTTCGTGCCGATCGCCATGGATCAGGGCCTGGAGTGGATGCGCCACAAGATCCTCTGCCCGGAGGTCACCGAGCCAATCCGCCGGGGCAATGATTTCGTCGTGTGCCAGGCTGCAAAGCTGCCCTTGGGCGAAGCGCCGCAATGGGTGCATGACGCCTATGGCTTCACCCTGGCGCTGATCGCCTATGCGGTGGTCTTCGGAGCATTCGCCGCGAATGTGCTCGACGGTGCCTTGCGTGCCGTGCCCAAGGGCCAGATCGAGGCAGGTGCCGCCATCGGCCTCTCACCCGGACGGATCACCAGACGGATCGTTCTGCCGCAGATGTGGGTCTATGCTCTGCCTGGCCTCTCCAATCTCTGGATGATCCTGATCAAGGCGACTCCGCTCCTGTTCCTTCTCGGCGTCGAGGACGTGGTCTATTGGGCGCGCGAGCTCGGCGGGTTGAAGACTCAGGCCTATGACTATCCCCATCCCGATTGGCGGGCCTGGTACTTCGCGGGCCTTTTGGTCTTCTATCTCTTCCTCACCTGGATCAGCCAGGCAGGCTTCGACCGGCTGATCGTCCGGGTCTCGCGCGGAATGCCCAATGCCGGGGCGGGATCAGGGGCGGCGGCATGAGCTGCAGCGAGGCTTTTCAGGCCTATGCCCTGCGCGCAATCGGTATCGGAGAACGCCTGCTGCCGCGGGCCGATATCACGTTTTGCGAGCAGGTTGTGCTGATCGGCTCGGGGATGCTCTGGAACCTCTATTTCGCGGTGATCGCGGTGGCGGCGGGCTTCTGCCTGGCGACTTTTTTGGCGCTTGGCAAAGCCTCACCGCAGCCCTGGCTGCACCTGCCTTCTCGCGGTTTTATCTATCTCTTCCGCGGCACACCGCTGTTTTTGCAATTCTTCTTCGCCTACGAGCTATTGGTCTTGCTGCCGCGCGAGGGGGTCGAGATCCCGCTGGGCCTGACCACCATCACCGCCGAAACCCGTTGGCTGACCCGGGCCTGGGCCGGGGCGTTGCTGGTGCTGATCCTCAACACGACCGCCTATTCGGCCGAGATCTTCTATGGCGCGCTGCGTGCCGTGCCGAAGGGCGATATCGAGGCTGCGGCCAGCATCGGCCTGGCCGGGCGCAAACGTTTCCTGCGGATTGTCTGGCCGACCATGCTGCGCCTGGCCTGGCCGAGCTATACCAATGAGGCGATCTTTCTTTTCCACGCCACCGCGCTGGTGTTCTTCGCCAGTTTCGGCGCCTGGCGGCAGCAGGGCGACGCGCTCTACTATGCCAACTATTTCGCCGAGAAGACCTTCAACCCCTTCATCGCCTATCCGATCGTGGCGGGGTACTTCATCCTTGCGACCTTGGCGATCATAGCACTGTTCGGTCTGGCGAACCGCCGCCTCAACCGGCATCTGGCGCCCGAGGCGAGACCGCGCATGCGCCTGCGTCCGCAACTGATGCGCTGAGCCGGTCTCAGCCGGGGCAGTTGGGCAAGGTTTCGAAGAAATCCTCCGGCACCCAGATCGCGTTGAAGACCCGGCCGTTTAGGCCGTCATCGGCGATATTGTCATAGATCATGATTGGTCGGCCCTCGGAATCGATCTCCATGACCCGCCCCTCGCCCGGCACCGTGACCAGAGAGGCGCCATTCGGCAGGCGTTGATGCTTGCCCTGAATGCGCGAATAGAAATGGCTCTCGGGCGACAGGAACCGGCGGGTCATCTCGCCGGTGGCCGGGTTGACGGCAATCAGGTTCGACCGCCCGCGATGAATGTTGTTGTCATAGATCTCGATCACCCCGTCGCCGATGAAATCGGGATCGTGCTGTTTGATCCAAGGGCCGAAACCCGACCATTTGATCTCGAGAGTGTCCGGGTCGACCACACCGACGAAATCGATATTCCTGAGGCTGATCACCAGATCGCCCGCGTCGAACAGCGGGTATTGATCGGCCAGCCCTCGTGGCAGCGGTTCGACATCGTTAGGGTGGAAGGCGTCGTGCTTCGGCGCAACGTTCACCTGTGGGGTGAAGCGCCGGATCTTGTAGTCGGGCGGGATCGAAAGCAGGAGGCCATTGCGCTCGGCCGCGGCCACGATGTCGAAGATATCGATCTCCTTGACCACCGCCCCCGTGGCCGCCTCCAGCGCCACGATGCTTTGTTGCGGTGCCTCGACATTCTCTGGGCTCACCCAGGTCCAGAGCAGCCCGTCCTGATCGAGATGGAGCGAGTGGTGATAGATCCCATCAGCCACCCAGACCGGCGCGCCGCAAGCATTGATCCGGGCCAGCACATCGCCATTTCCGTCGAAATTCACCGCGATCGAGCCGTCGGGGAAGATCTCCAGCCCATGCGGGTTGATGCCGTGCTTGATCCATGTCTCGGCCACCAAGCTCTGATAGCGGATCGGCCATTTATGAAGCTCGGCACCCGTCGCATCTATCAGCGTGAGCGCGTAAGAGACCAGATCCGGCTCCACCCCCATCACCACGCGATAGCCGGGGAGGAATTTCTTGGGCTGCAGAATCTCGACCCGCGGATCGGCCGCTGCGACCTCGGCCTTGATATAGTTATAGCGCCGCGCGACCCGACCGATATCGGCATAACTGTCGATCTGATCGAGCAGCTTGACCACCTCGCGCGAGATCTTGCCCTCACTGTGGCGCAGAAAAAATCCTGCCGCCAGGCCGCCGACCAGAAGTATGACCGCGAGCGATCCGAAGGTGACGATCTGTTGAAAGCGCATCCGAACCTCGCATACTCCACGCGCGACAGGACCTGCCCACCGCCGATTTCATGGGATAAACGGGTCAAGACCCCGCAAGATATCCCGCACCCGTATCTCAAGATTGCCAAGCTTCCCGCAGCATGGCTAATTGAATCTCAAAAAATCGGGAGGGATCATGAGACTTTCGGGAAAGCGCACGCTGATCACGGCGGCTGGGCAAGGCATCGGCCGTGCCGTGGCCGAGGCCTTCCATGCCGAAGGCGCGAAGGTCTTCGCGACGGATATCGATGCCAGCCTGCTCGACCCGCTGCCCGAGGGGGTGGAGCGCTTTCGCCTAGACGCGCTGAACGATGACGACCTCGCCATGGGGATCGAACGGGCCGAGCCGGATGTGCTCTTCAACTGCGCAGGCTTCGTCCATAGCGGCACGATTCTGGACGCGACGGATGACGAGTTCGCCTTCGCCTTCAACCTGAATGTCCGCGCGATGTTCAAATCGATCCAGCTGGCCCTGCCGGGTATGATCGGACGCGGCGGCGGGTCGATCATCAATATCTCTTCGGCAGTCTCCTCGATCATCGGCGCACCGAACCGCTGTGTCTATGGTGCCTCGAAGGCGGCAGTGATCGGGCTGACCAAATCGGTGGCGGTCGATTACGTGACCCAAGGCATCCGCTGCAACGCGATCTGCCCAGGCACGGTGGAAAGCCCGTCGCTGGAGGGGCGGTTGCGCGCGACTGGAGACTATACCGCCGCCCGCGCGGCCTTCGTCGCCCGCCAGCCGATGGGCCGGATCGCGCAACCCGAAGAAATTGCACATCTCGCGGTCTGGCTCGCCTCTGACGAGAGCGCTTTTGTGACCGGCCAAGCTCATGTGATCGATGGCGGCTGGAGTGCCGCGTGAACAAAGCCGACGAGATCGCCCATGAGATCCGCGCCCAGCATCGCGCGCGACGGCGGTTCTATGCCCTGACCGGAGGCCTTGCCCCCGGCGATCTCGACGAAGCCTATGCCGCGCAGTTCGCACTCCACCGGCTCGAGGAACGGGGTGGGCGCGGGCCACTGGGCGGGCGCAAGATCGCGCTGGCCTCGAAGGTGCAGCAGGAATTGTGCGGCATCGACCACCCGATCGCGGGTGGGATCTATGCTCCTGAGATCCACGAGAGCCCGGCCGAGATCGCTCTGGCCGCCTATCACGGGCTCGGTGTCGAGTTCGAGCTTGCCGTTGAAATCGGCCGCGATATCACCGGCCCGGGCCATGATGTCGAGAGCATCCGCAGCCATATCACCGGCCTGCGCCCAGCTTTCGAACTGATTATCGACCGCGACGCGAATTACGAGACCCTCGATGCCCGCACCATGATTGCCGACAATGCCTGGTGCGCAGGCGTGATCCTGGGAGATCCGATCCCGGATTGGCAGGATCTCGACCTCGCCGCCCTGCCCTGCCGCCTGGAATGGAGCGGCGAGGATCCGGCCGAGGCGGTCACGGGCGATGCCGACCCGCTCGGCTCGCTCGCCTGGGTCGCCAATCTGGTCACCGGCCAGGGCGAGAAGATCAGGGCGGGCGAGATCGTCATCACCGGCTCTGTGATCAAGACCCGCTATCCGAAAGGGGCGGTCTCCGCCCGCTACCAGATCAATGAAAGCGCGGTGGAGCTTTCCATCCGCTGACCGAGGGAGAGAGAGATGAAACTTTTGCGCTGGGGTGCCAAAGGTGCCGAGAAACCGGGGCTGTGGGATGGCGAGGCGATCCGGGACCTCTCGGCCCATATCGAGGATATCGACGGCGCAGCACTGGCGCCCGAAAGCCTGGCGCGGCTGGCGGCGCTCGATCCCGGCGCGCTTCCGGTGGTCGAGGGCGACCCTCGGATCGGGCCTTGCGTGGGCAAGATCGGCAAGCTCGCCTGTGTCGGCCTCAACTATACCGACCATGCGATCGAAACCGGCAACCCGATCCCCGATCAGCCGGTTCTGTTCGGCAAGGCAGTGAGTTCGGTCTCGGGCCCCTATGACGATGTCGAGATGCCGCGCGGCGCGACCATGCTGGATTGGGAGGTGGAACTCGCCATCGTGATCGGGTCGCATACCAAGAACGTCTCGGAGGCCGACGCCATGGACCATGTCGCTGGCTTCGCCGTGTTCAACGATATCTCCGAGCGCGATTTTCAGACCAAGCGCGGCGGGCAATGGATGAAGGGCAAGAGCCACGACACATTCGGCCCGCTCGGCCCCTGGATGGTGACCAAGGACGAAGTGGCCGATGTGAACGCTCTCGATATGTGGCTGGATGTGAGCGGGACCCGGCGCCAGACTGGGAACACACGGACCTTCATCTTCCAGCCCGCTTTCGTGGTGCATTACATCTCGCAATATATGAGCCTGCAGCCCGGCGATGTGATCCCGACCGGCACGCCACCGGGCGTCGGCATGGGAATGAACCCGCAAGTGTTCTTGAAGAACGGCGAAGTGATGGAGCTCGGCATCGAAGGTCTCGGCGCGCAGAAGCTCCGCGTGGTGGAGCAATGAACCCATGCGTCTTGGCTCGGACGTGTAGGGCTTTATCGGTCACGTCTCGAGCGGCTCGCCACGGTCCCGGGTCAAATCCGGGGCAGCGCAGTGAGCCCGATATGACGCAGTCTCCAGATCCGGGTCGCCTCAAGTACCGCCGCCGCCCGCAATCTCCGGCTCAGATCTGAGACCCGCAGTCACCGTTCGCCCGGTCGAGGATCGCAGGCTGGTCGCCATCGGGCTGATGATCCTGGCATTTCTCTGCTTCACCGGGATCGATACTTCGGCGAAATGGCTGGTGACCGAGGGGGGGATGCCTTCTCCCGCCGTGGTCTTCGTGAGGTATCTGGGGCATCTCGCCCTGGTGCTCGCGATCTTCCTGCCGCAGGATGGGACCGGGTTGTTTCGGTCCCACCGGCCCGGGCTCTCGATCTGGCGGGCGCTGTTTCTGATGCTCTCCACCGCCTGCAATTTCGCTGCCCTGCAATACCTGCCGCTGACGCTGACCATCTCGATCTTCTTTGCCTCGCCCTTGATCATCTGCGCGCTGTCGATCCCGATCCTGGGAGAAACCGTCGGCTGGCGCCGCTGGGCCGCCATCGTGGTCGGCTTCATCGGGATTCTGATCGTTGTCCGCCCGGGGGTTGGAGAAGTCCATTGGGCGGTGATCTTCTCGCTGGCGGCGGTCACCTGCGCCTCGGTCTATATCGTACTGACCCGCAAGATGGCAGGCGTGGATGCGACCGAGACCCAACAGGTCTATGCCGCCGGGGTCGCTACGTTTTGCATGCTGCCCTTCGCTCTGGCCGATTGGGCCTGGCCCGGCGATGCAGCAAGCTGGACCGCCTTTGGACTGATCGGTTTTTTCGGCTGGGCCGGGCATCAATGCCTGACCATCGCGCATCGTTTCGCCGCGGCCAGCGTGCTGGCCCCCTTCGTCTATCTCCAGATCCTTTTCATGACCGCCTCGTCCTG
This sequence comes from Pseudomonadota bacterium, assembly GCA_038746695.1. Lineage (GTDB taxonomy): Bacteria > Pseudomonadota > Alphaproteobacteria > Rhodobacterales > Rhodobacteraceae > Thermohalobaculum. The sequence goes on from JBCDKL010000090.1 coordinate 9,097, forward strand.
GTGGATCTTCGGCGACGCGCCGGATCTTTGGGTTCTTGTCGGGGCCAGTGTGGTGATGCTGAGCGGGCTCTATATCTGGCTGCGCGAGCGGCAGTTGAATGAAGGTGAGACATGACCAGGCCCGAAATCCTGATGATCGGCCCGATGATCGCTAGCGCCATGGAGGCGCTCGAAGCGGCCTATATCCTGCACCGGTTCTGGCAGGCGGAGGACAAGCCCGCTCTGCTGGCCCGGATTGGCCCGCAGGTCCGCGGCATCGCCACCGATGGCCATCATGGCGTGCCCGGCGAGGTGCTGGTGGCTTGCCCTGCAGTCGAGATCGTCTCCTCCTTCGGGGTCGGCTATGACGGGGTGGATCTCACCGCATGCAAATCGCGCGGCATCCGGGTCACCAACACGCCCGATGTGCTGAACGATGCGATGGCCGAGATCACCCTGGGACTGATGATCAGCCTCGCCCGCAGCCTGCCGCAAGCCGATCGGTTCGTCCGCGAGGGCAGTTGGCAGCCGGGCCGGAATTTCGGACTGACCGGAGAGTTGACGGGCAAGACCGCCGGGATTCTCGGCCTCGGGCGGATCGGCAAGGAGATCGCGCGAAGACTCCAAGCGATGAAAATGCAGGTGGTCTATTGCGGTCGGACGCGCCAACAGGATCAGCCCTATCCCTATTTCGCCAGCCTGGTCGAGATGGCGAACGCGGTCGATTGGCTGATCGGCGTGGTGCCGGGTTCACCAGAGACCGATGGGATGGTCGACCGCGCGGTTATGGAGGCGCTGGGACCCGAGGGATATCTGGTCAATGTCGGACGCGGCAGTTTGGTCGACGAGGCGGCCCTGGTCGAGATGCTGACCAGCGGTGCGCTGGGTGGAGCAGCACTTGACGTGTTCGATGCTGAACCGACGGTGCCCTCGGCGCTGCTGGGCCTCGGCAACGTCGTCCTCTCGCCCCATCAGGGCTCGGCCACCCACAAGACCCGGAGAGCGATGGGCGATCTCGTCGTCTGCAACCTCGCCGCCCATTTCGCCGGAGATCCTCTGCTGACACCGGTGGTCTGAGCCCGACCCCGCCTGTCCCGGCGGCGGGGCAGCGCACTCCGGTGGGTGGGTGGGGGAGGGCGGTGGCCCGTTGCCGGGACAGGCGGGTGAGACATGGGCTTGTAACTCTGACCGGTGGACCAGCACTCGGTCCACGCTCAGCCCGTCACCCGGAAATCCACATGGATATGATTGCCGTCTGGATCATGGATGTTGAGCTGCAGGATATCGGTGCCGGGAACACGGCGCTCTTGCGCGCTCACACCTTCGGCGGCGAGACGGGCACGAAAGCCAGCGAGATCCTCACCCGACAAGGCGAAGTGTTCGAGTTTGAGATCGCTCGGATCCGATGCCGGCTCCGCAGCTACTTCGATGAGATGAACGATCGCCAGATCTCCCGCATAGAGCCAGGCGCCGTCGAAGGCGAAATCGGGTCTCCAGCCCTCGGAGAGCCCCAGAACATCGACATACCAGTCCCGCATTTCGGCCAGCCGGTTGGTGCGCAGATTGACATGGTCGAAACGCAGCATCATCCCCTCCCGACAAAGGGCATGTTCGTGGCCATTATAGTTTGGAACAGAACATTGCTCTCAAGCGGCAGCGAGGCCATGGCCAGCACCGCCTGGGCGACATGATCGACATTCATCAGCGGTTCCGGACGGATCGAGCCATCGGCCTGAGCCGTGCCTTCACCCAGCCTGGCGGCCATCTCGG
>JBCDKL010000091.1:0-10750 GCA_038746695.1 Pseudomonadota bacterium
CCATTCCTCAGCACTCATCCGCATGAACAGGTTGTCGCGCGTGATCCCAGCATTGTTGACGAGGATGTCCAGCCCGCCCATCGCCTCCGAGGCCGTCTTCGGAAGAGTGTCCACCGCGGCGAGATCGCTGAGATTGCAAGGTGTCACATGGGCTCGCTCGCCGAGCTCGGCGGCTAGGTGCTCGAGCGGTTCGATCCGGGTGCCGCTCAACGCCACGGTAGCGCCCTGCCCGTACAGCGCCCGGGCGATCTCGGCCCCGATCCCGCCCGACGCACCGGTGACCAGTGCCCGCTTGCCGCTCAGATCGAACATTCCGCTCTCCTCCGCGTCTTTCTTTAAGCCCGCGCCTACCACCTAGACAGCCTAAGACGTAACAGGTTTCTCGCCCAATTCATCTCATCGAGCGCGAAGAAACGTGCCGATGCCTTCCTGCGCGCTCTCGAGCGGTCTCCGTGCTGTGGAAATCTACGTGCAATAGGTGCCGGTGACGCGTCGGTCGCCTCGTCGAAGTCCCAGCTCAGGCTCGGGAAGTGCCGGTTCAACCGTTGATCGCCGCGGCCACCGCTTGAATATCGGCGGGCTCGGCCGCTGCCAATGTGCTCAGTGAGCGGTCCACCCGGCGCACCATGCCCGACAACGCCTTGCCGGCGCCGATCTCAACTGTCTCGGTTACACCCTGCGCGGCCATCCAGGTGACCGACTCGCGCCAGCGCACCGAACCGGTGACCTGCGCCACAAGCAGCGCCCGGATCTCGCCTGGATCGCTTACGGCTTCGGCGCGCACATTGGCGACAAGCGGCATGGCTGGGTCACGTATCTCGATCTCGGCCAGTGCCGCTTCCATCCGCTCCGCCGCGGGCTGCATCAAGCTGCAATGGAAAGGGGCTGAGACCGGCAGCAATAACGCCCGTTTCGCGCCCTTCTCCTTGGCCAGCATCACCGCCCGCTCGACCGCCGCCTTGTGGCCCGAGACCACGACCTGCCCCGGATCGTTGTCATTGGCCGCCTGGCAAACCTCGCCATCTGCGGCTTCCGCAGCCACTTCGGACGCGGTGGCGAAATCCAGCCCCAGCAGCGCCGCCATCGCGCCGACACCGACCGGCACGGCCTCCTGCATTGCCATCCCTCGGATCCTCAGCAACCGCGCCGCATCTCCGATTGCCAGACTGCCGGCTGCGGCCAGCGCCGAATATTCCCCCAGCGAGTGCCCAGCGACGAAACGCGCGGCGCCGGTAACACCCTCCGCCTCCAAAGCACGCAAAGCAGCCATCGAGGTCGCCATTAGAGCGGGCTGTGCATTGGCGGTCAGGGTCAGATCCTCCTGCGCGCCTTCCCATATCAACTGGCTGAGATGCTCTCCCAAGGCCGCATCGACCTCCTCGAACACGGCTTTGGCGGCGGGATAGGCTTCTGCCAGCGCCTTGCCCATTCCTACGGTCTGCGCCCCCTGTCCGGGGAAGATAAATGCCCGCATGCCCTCGCTCCCTGCCAAAAGTGCGCGCTCACTGCGCGAGCGCTGGCGTCATGTCAAGCATCGCGATCACCTCGACCGCACCCGTTGGCCGTTTGCTTCAAGACGAATGGTCAGTCGAAATCGCAGGAGAGCGCAGCGATTTGTGGGAAATGCCACTGAACCGTCTCCTCTCTCGTGAGACCCATCAAAGGTGAGTTTTCGAGGGGGATTTAGCATGGTTTGCAAGACCACCGCGTTTGAGACTGACCAAGAAAGCACAACCGCCGCCAATACATCTGTGTCCGGTCTTGAATCGTCTGATCCGATCGTCAGCAGACCGGGCGGCTCGGTTGCGGATCTGCTCGAGCAAGTTCGCCACCCCGCGCTGATTATCGACAAGCGCCGCGGATTGACCCGGGTCGTCACCCGGCGTCGGCCAACCGATCTATTTGGCGATCCGCGCGGTTCGCAGATCGACGGAATGTACTCCACCCGGGGGCCGCTCTCGTTCTGACCGCTCTATCGGTTGGTGGCAGCCGATCTTAGAGCCCAGAACTGTCGAGCGCACCGGACCGAGCGCGGCAGCGGTCCACCTCACAGACCGCCGCCCCCCTAGGCCGCGCCGCCTCTCCCCCGCCCAAGGGGGAGAGGTTGCGGCGTCCGGGTCCCGATCTCATCCTCAAATCCTACTTGCATTCCTCGCTTATCCTGCCTATCAGCCCAATTTCTCCCGGACCGAGGACCGGCGTCGCCCCTCGTGCAGGGCTTCGGGAGCTTGACCGCCCTGCTTTGAAGCGCGCCCCGAGACAAAGGATGCACCATGGCGCTCTACGAGCATGTCATGATAGCGCGGCAGGATCTGTCCAACGCGCAAGCCGAAGGCTTGATCGAGCAGTTCGGCCAAGTGCTCGCCGATAACGGCGGCACGGTGATCGGAACCGAATATTGGGGCCTGCGCACGCTGGCCTATAAAATCAACAAGAACCGCAAGGGCCATTACGGCTTCATGCGCACCGACAGCCCATCGGCCGCGGTGCAGGAGATGGAGCGTCTCATGGCCCTGCATGACGACATCATGCGGGTGATGACCATCAAGGTCGACGCGCATGAAGACGGGCCCTCCGCCGTGGTTCTCGCCAAGAACAGCCGGGATGAACGCGGCGGCCGCGGCGGCCGTGACCGCGATCGCGGCGACCGGCCCCCGCGCCGCGACCGCGACGACCGCCCGCCAAGAGATGACCGCCCGCCCCGTGATGACAGACCCAGAGGGGACGCTTGATGGCCCGCAAACCGTTTTTCCGCCGCCGCAAGACTTGCCCTTTCTCGGGCGAGAACGCGCCGAAGATCGATTACAAGGACGTTAAGCTCTTGCAGCGATACATCTCCGAGCGCGGCAAGATCGTGCCGAGCCGGATCACCGCCGTCTCGGCCAAAAAACAGCGCGAGCTTGCCCGGGCGATAAAACGGGCCAGGTTCCTCGCTCTCTTGCCCTATTCGGTCCAGTAAGGGGGACGCGATGGAATTGGTCTTGTTGGAAAGGGTCGAGAAACTCGGCCAAATGGGCGATGTGGTGACCGTCAAAGACGGCTATGCCCGCAACTTCCTGTTGCCCCAGGGCAAAGCACTGCGCGCATCCAAGGCGAATCTCGCCCGGTTCGAGGCCGAACGCGCCCAACTGGAAGCGCAGAACCTCGAACGTAAGAGCGAGGCCGAGCATGTCGGCACCAAGCTCGACGGCCAGCAATTCGTGATCATCCGCTCCGCGTCGGATTCGGGCGCGCTCTATGGCTCGGTCACCACGCGCGATGCGGCCGAGGTGGCCACCGAAGGCGGTTTCACCCTGGACAAGCGTCAGATCAAACTGGACCGTCCAGTGAAGGAACTCGGCCTGCACCCGATGAAAGTCGTGCTCCACCCGGAGGTGACGGTCGAGATCACCATCAATGTCGCCCGCTCAGCCGAGGAAGCGGAGATCCAAGCCTCCGGCAAATCGATTCAGGACCTTCGCGCGGAAGAAGAGGCTGAAAGCGAATTCGACCTCGCTGAGCTGTTCGACGATATCGGCGGAGCGGCCTCGGACGATGATGGCGAGGATACAAGCCGCCGCGGCGACGGTGCCGAGGGCCCGGCACCCGTGCTCGATGCCGAAGGCGCCGATCCTCGCGACTGAAGGCGCACCGGATCAGACTGATTGAAAACCACCCCGCCGCAGCATAACGGCGGGGTGTTTGTTTGCCTAAATCCCTCCTCGACTGACCGATCCGGCGCACCTGACTGCGGGCGGGGCGGCGCGGCTTGCCCAACAAGCCGCCCTAAAGGCGTATGCGACCGGCACGGGCGCATTCCGTTAAGCGGCCTCTGTCTGCAGAGGGCCAAGGCTTGCGTCCCGGGCCGCTTTCATGGCAGGCCAACTGGCATCACCCTAACGGCAGGCATTCCATGGCAGATCTCTTTCGCGGCCTTCCCGCCCCAAGTACCGGGCCGGAGACCGCAGCAGGCTTCACCGAAAATCCTCTGATCCGCCAATCTGAACGCCCCGATCAAAACGCCATCGCAAACGCACTCGATCACCCAGAGGCGCGGCTGCTGCTTTTCCTCGGCGCCGATCTTAAATTGCCCGAGATGCCTGAGAAAGGCATAACGTTGTCGCCCTATCACAGCCGCGCCGGGGCCGAGGCCGAAGGGGCCGATCTCACTCGCGCCATCCTGCTTGGCACCGACCGGAGCATCCCGGTCCTCGCCGCCCCCCTCCCCCGGGCCACAGTGCCAGAGCCGCAAAACCCGGCCACCGCGGGCCGTGCGGGATCCTATGGCAGCCCCAGCGCTCAGATCGATCTGCGCAGCCTCGCCATGCACGGCTTTGTGAGCCCGCAGGATCTTGGCATCATCGGCCATGCTGGCGCGCTGCTGAACTGGCATCGCGGCCATGGCCACTGCGCCCGCTGCGGCAGCGCCACTGCCATCGAACAAGGCGGATATCGCCGTGGCTGCCCGGATTGCGGCCGCCATCACTTCCCGCGCACCGACCCCGTGGTGATCATGCTCGCGGTCCATGGCGAGCGCTGCGTCCTCGGCCGTCAGCCGCGCTTTGTCGAGGGCATGTATTCCTGCCTGGCCGGTTTCGTCGAACCGGGCGAGACAATCGAGGCCGCCACCCGCCGCGAGCTGGCCGAGGAGGCCGGGCTCACCATCGGCAGGGTCCGCTACTTCGCCTCCCAACCCTGGCCCTTTCCCCATACTCTGATGATCGGCTGTTTGGCAGAAGCGCTCTCCGAGACCCTTACTCCAGACATGGAAGAGCTTGAGGATTGCCGATGGGTCAGCCGTGCCGAGGCGCGAAGCATGCTCGCCCGCGAGCACGGCCAAGGCCTCTTCACCCCACCACCCATGGCGATTGCCCACCAGATCATTCGCTTCTGGGTTGAGTCTTGATTTGACACGAATCGCAGGGGGTTTCTGACCAAGGCCGCCTAGCCCTGCCGAATGCCGAAGTTTTTCGATCTGCGAACAGGGTTATCCACAGCCGTGTTGATATCGGGGACAGGACGAGGTCAAGGTCAAGCTGCTCTCGAAAACCACGCTAACCTTCCGTATGTTCTCTGCAACAAATCGATGACAGACACGTGAAACGCGCCGTCATCGCCCAATTTGAGACCGGACCGGCCCCTAAGAAGCCGGACGGAGAGGCAGGAGATAGAACGGATGCCCGACGGCCAGAATGCGCAAACCGGCGATGCCGAAGTCCAACTCCAACCCCATAATATCGAGGCCGAACAGGCCCTGCTCGGCGCCCTGCTGCTGAACAACGATTCCTATGACCGGATCGCTTCGATCATCGGCGCACATCATTTCTATGATCCGGTTCATGGCCGGATCTTCGATCTGGCCGCAAAACGCATCCAGAAAAACGCGCTCGCTTCGCCGGTCACCCTGAAACCCTTTCTCGAGGATGACGAGGGTCTGAAGGAACTGGGCGGGACCGAGTATCTGGTGACGCTCGCCAAGGCCACGATCAGCCTCGTCTCGGTCAAGGATTATGCCCGCTCGATCCGCGATCTCGCCCTGCGCCGAGATCTGATCCGGATCGGTGAGGAAATCCAAACCTCGGCCCAAACCTTCGACCCAGACAAGGAACCCGCCGAGCAGATCACCGAGGCCGAACAGGCGCTCTACACCCTCGGCGAGACCGGCAAGTACGAAGGCGGTTTCGTCGATTTCGGCCAGGCTGCGACCATGGCCGCGAATATGGTTAACGCCGCCTTCCAGCGGGGGGGAGGGCTGGCCGGCATCCCCACGGGACTTGCCGAGCTCGACTGGAAACTGGGCGGCTTGCGCAATTCGGATCTGCTGATCCTGGCTGGGCGGCCCTCGATGGGTAAGACCTCGCTCGCCACTAACATGGCCTTCAACATCGCCAAGAAATACAAAAAAGGGGAGAAGCCGGACGGGACAATCGGCGCCATCGAGGGTGGCGTGGTCGGCTTCTTCTCGCTCGAAATGTCGTCGGAACAGCTCGCCAACCGGATCCTCTCGGCCGAGGCTCAGATCAAATCCCACGAGCTTCTCAGCGGACGGATCGAAGAGGCCGATTTCCGCCGCTTCCTCGAAGTCGCGCGAGATCTGGAGACGATCAAATTGTTCATCGACGACACGCCCGCGCTGCCGATTTCCTCGCTGGCGGCGCGGGCGCGCAGATTGAAGCGGACCGAGGGGCTGGATGTGCTGGTGGTGGATTACCTCCAGCTTCTGCGCCCAGCCTCGACCAAAGATCAGGGCCGGGTGAACGAAGTTTCTGAGATTACCCAGGGGCTTAAGGCGATCGCGAAGGAGTTGGATATCCCCGTGATCGCTCTCTCGCAGCTTTCCCGCCAGGTCGAGGCCCGCGACGATAAACGCCCACAGCTCTCTGATCTGCGCGAATCTGGCTCTATCGAGCAGGATGCCGATGTGGTCATGTTCGTGTTCCGAGAAGAGTATTATCACGAGCGGATGAAGCCGAGCGAAGATGACCCGAAATTCCTCGAATGGCAGGAGAAAGCCGCGCGCCTTTTCGGCAAGGCCGAGATCATTATCGGCAAACAGCGCCATGGGCCGATCGGTACGGTGGACCTCAACTTCCAGGGCAAGTTCACCCGGTTCTCCGACCCGGTGCAGGCCGGCGGCCCAACCGCCGAGCACGCGGGGTTCGAGTGAGCCGATTATTGCCCTGGGCTTGATCCGGGGCCTCGTCTTACCCTGCGAGATGATGGCAGCCCCATGCTGACCGGCCGCCTGACCGTCGATCTCTCCAGCATTGCCGCCAATTGGCGCGCCCTCGACGCGCTGACCCCGCCGGAATGCGAGACTGCCGCAGTGGTGAAGGCCGACGCCTATGGCTGCGGGCTCGCCCGCGTCGGACGGGCGTTGAAAGCCGAAGGCTGCCGCAGCTTTTTCGTAGCCACGCCCGAGGAAGGTGCCAGGCTCCGCCAGGCCCTCGGCGCCGCCCCTCAGATCTACATCCTCGCGGGCTATGCGACCGAAGAGGAAGCAGGGTTCCGAACCCATAATCTGCGCCCTGTCCTGAACGCGCCGGAGCAGCTTTCCGCCTGGCTGTCGGGTCCTGCCGGCCCCGCGATCCTGCAGCTCGATACCGGCATGAACCGGCTGGGAATGGAGCCTGCCGAGCTTGCCGCCATCGGCGAGCTTCCGCCCCAGATCACCCATCTGATGAGCCATCTGGCCTGCGCCGACGAGCCCGAGCATCCGCAGAACGCGGCGCAGCTCCTTGCCTTTCAAGCCATGACCGAGGGGCGGCAGACCGGCCGAACCCTCTCCGCCACCGCTGGAATCCTGCTGGGTTCGGACTATCATTTTGAAATGATACGTCCAGGCATCGGCCTCTATGGCGGATTGCCATTCTCCCAAGGCCGCCACGCCGTCGCGGTCGAAGTCCCAATATTGCAGATCCGTGACATCGAGGCTGGAGAGAGCGTCGGCTACGGTGCGCAATATATTGCACCTCGCGACGGCCGTATCGCAACGCTCGCAGCGGGCTATGCCGATGGGCTGATCCGTCAGATGGGCAATTCGGGTCAGGCCGCTGGAGTTATCCACAACCGTCCAGTTCCCTTTGCAGGACGCGTGTCCATGGATCTTGTCACCCTGGATATCACGGATGTGCCCGAGGCCGGCCCGGGCGACATGGTCGAGCTGATCGGCCCGAACCAAAGCATCGACGCCATCGCCGCGATGACCGGCACAATCGGCCATGAAATCCTCACCAGTCTCGGCCATAGATACCGCCGGGTCTATATCTGAGCCTCTTGGTGAGTATCCTGCTTTGCCATCCGTACCGCTCTCAATGAAGTGATCCGGACCACTTCCCCGGGGCGGTGGCTCTTGGGAGGGACCTTGCCATTCTACCGGGCTCGTCGCTTGGCAGGCGGAGGCGGGCAGCCTATAGGATAGAGAATACACCGGACTGGCGGGGCGCATGACCATCTTCATCGGATTTTTGGCCCAGATTGGCGCTGCGGTTGTTGGCCTCGCGCAAGCCACCGGGGCTTTGGTTCTATTTGCTGCAAGTGGGGTCAGCCACGTCCTGCGCCCGCCCTTTTATCCCGCCGAGATCTGGCGGCAGTTCGTCCGCATCGGTTATTTCTCGCTGCCAGTCGTGGGTCTCACAGCGCTTTTCACCGGAGGCGCGCTGGCCCTGCAGATCTTTGCCGGAGGGGCGCGGTTCAACGCGGAAAGCGTCGTGCCCTCAATCGTCGCCATCGGTATGGTGCGCGAGCTCGGTCCAGTTCTCGGAGGGCTGATGGTGGCCGGCCGGGTTTCGGCCTCGATCGCCGCCGAGCTTGGCACCATGCGGGTGACCGAGCAGATCGATGCTCTGACCACTCTCAGCACCAATCCGATGAAGTATCTCGTGGCGCCACGCCTGCTGGCGGCGACCATCGCGATGCCGCTTCTGGCATTCATTGGAGATATCATCGGCATCATGGGCGGTTTTCTGGTGGGCGTGCTGCGGCTCGACTTCAATCCGGCAACATATATCCAGACGACGTGGAATTTCCTCGAGACCGGCGACATCACATCGGGCCTGATCAAAGCGGCGGTTTTTGGTTTCATCATTGCGTTGATGGGTTGCTACCAAGGCTACAACTCAGGCCGAGGCGCCCAAGGGGTCGGTCGGGCAACGACCAATGCGGTGGTCACCGCGTCGATCTTGATCCTCGCCTCTAACTACGTCCTGACCGAGGCCCTGTTCCCAGCCTAAGGAAGCGGGCTTCCCGATCCTAACCGCCTGCCGATCTCAATGGAGGTTCTCCCGTGGAGAGAACTCGGCGCGATCGCCTATTCCGTGTCAAATGAAAAGCCATAAGGCGAGATCCCATGAAATACTCTCGTGGGTTCTGAAGTTAGACGAGGGCAGCTTCATAGATGCCGAGAGCAGTAAAGATGCTTGGATGGAGGAATTTGGCTCCACCCAGGGATTATGCTGCGTGCCATTCTGCGATGCAGAGAACAAATTGTAAGCGACTCAACATTTGCGTTGTCGATATGTGTCGCACTTTCGAAGAGCCGTATCGATATCGCGAAGTTGCGGGCAGTGCGACTCCGCCGAGCACTGGTGTTTCATGGCAAATCGCTCTGTAGGATCATCGCAAAGATCGTCGGAGAATTCAAAGAGGCCGATGTCTGGCAGGCCCCGAGCCTCTCCGATGTCCGTAAAGCGTTTTTCGCGGCGCTCGAGAACCTGTTGGGTTTGCTCCCTGGTGCGGGGTCCTGATAAAGCCCTTTGCGAAGGGAGACCCGCATGATCGAGCTTACCTCCATCGCCAAGTCCTTTGGCCCAAAACATGTGCTCAGGGGCGTGGATCTCAGCGTCGGGCGGGCGCAATCAATGGTGATCATTGGCGGATCTGGGACTGGGAAATCGGTGACTTTGAAATGCATCCTAGGGATCATCCGGCCGGATGCTGGCATCATCACGGTGGACGGCGCCGATGCGGTCAAGGCCAGTGGCGGGGCGCGAGAGGTGTTGCTCGACAAGTTCGGGATGCTGTTTCAGGGCGGCGCGCTGTTCGACAGTATGCTGGTTTGGGAGAATGTGGCCTTCCGGCTCTTGCGCGGGCCGCGCAAGCTCTCGAAGACCGATGCACGGGATCTGGCGATCCAGAAGCTCCGACGCGTGGGTTTGACGGCGGAGACGGCGGATCTCTACCCAGCCGAGCTATCGGGCGGCATGCAAAAGCGCGTAGGTCTCGCGCGCGCCATCGCCGCCGAGCCCGAGATCATCTTCTTCGACGAGCCGACCACCGGGCTGGACCCGATTATGGCCGATGTGATCAACGATCTGATCCGCGAGATCGTAGTCGAGATGAAGGTGACGGCGATGACCATTACCCATGACATGACCAGCGTGCGCAAGATCGCCGACCGTGTGGCGATGCTGCATGAAGGCCAAGTGCAATGGGAGGGGCCCGTTGCCGATATCGACGACAGCGGCAATCCTTATGTCCACCAATTCGTGAACGGTCTGGCCGAGGGTCCGATCGCGGCGATCCGCTAGGCGCGAGGACGCATGAGCCCGGCTCAGAACACTCCTGCCTCCCAAGGCCCGGCACAGATCCAGTGGATGTCGGGGTCATGATCCAAGGATCGCCCCTCATCCCTCCAAGGCGCACACCATGAGCCCGCAACCCGGGCCGGGGGCCTATCTTTATCTCTTCGCCTTTCTGGCGCTGTCCTTCGGCTTGATGCAGACCATCGCGCTGGCGCAGCGGCATGTGAGTACGGGAAGCGGAACGCGGCGCTGGCTGGGGGCGGTGGTTCTGGCTGGGGCGGTCGCTCTGGCGGCAATCAGTGCCTTGGGTCAGGGCGCGGGCTGGGGGGTTCGGCTGGCCGGAATCGGTGCCTTTGCCGCGGTCACAATGGGGCTCGCACTTTTGACGGTTGCGATACCGGAGCGGCGTTTCGGTCCGCTCTCCTCGCTCTTGCTGATCATCGCGGGCATGCTGTTTCTGAAGCTTGCGCAAGTTATGGGCTGAGCCACTTTTCGCAAAGAACGCCGATGTGAGCCGCCTCACATCCTGAAGTTGTCCGAATCGCTATGCTGGCCTCATCGAAACGCTGAGACCCACGGAGGACGACATGACCAAAGTGCTCAAAACCCTGCGCAACCTGCTCGACGCCGCCCTGCGGCAGATCCCGGGCCTGTTCCCGGCGATGCCGTCCTGACCACGGGCGATGCAGATATCCAAGACCTGATCGAAACCACAGAACGAGGACAGTGAGATGACCAAGAAGATCCAA
>JBCDKL010000092.1:0-10747 GCA_038746695.1 Pseudomonadota bacterium
CGCAATTGATGCATTCGATACCGGCATCGACGGATTTGCGCGGTCTGCTATGCCGCCTGCGATGTGGTGTCTTGGGATCAGGATTATCTCGGCCCGGCAGCGCTGAACCGGGCATGGACGTTGGCCAATGACACACGCGCGGCCAACGCAAACACAGTGAAGCGGAGGGCACAGGAGGCCGGGGGCTGCGGCTCTTGCCACAGCCATGGCGCCTGTGTGGCCGCCTGCCCGGTAGGGCTGAACCCGACGCAATCGATTGCCGGTTTGAAGCGGCGCTCGCTTTTCGACCTGCTCGTTGGCGCCAAGGATCGGGGCGGGGCGTGAGCGAACGTTGGCTCTACGCTGTGCAGCGGGTCACCGCGATGATCCTGGCACCCTTGGTGATGGCACATCTCGGCATGATCCTCTGGGCGGTCGAGGGCGGGCTAACGGCCGAGGAGATTCTGGGGCGCACGCGCGGAGCGCTCGGCTGGGCGTTCTTCTACGGCGTTTTTGTACTTGCGGCCGCGGCCCATGGAGCGATCGGTCTGCGGGCGATCCTGATCGAATGGGCCGGGTTTGCACGGATTTGGGCCGGGCGGATTGCGGCCTGCTTGACGCTCCTCCTCGCCTTGCTCGGCCTGCGCGGCGTTTGGGCAGTGATATGACCGCCCGGCGCAAGACTATCGGCTATTGGGCCGCGATTCTCCACCGGCTGTCGGGCTTGGCGCTGGTGCTGTTCCTGCCCTTGCATTTCCTAGTGCTCGGCACCGCGCTCGACGGGGCCGAGGGGCTGGACCGTTGGCTTGCACTGGCCGAGCTTCCGTTGATCAAGGCGGCGGAATGGGGGCTGGTCGTTCTCCTGACCCTGCATCTTCTGTTCGGCCTCAGAGTGCTGATCCTGGAATTCCTGCCCTGGAGCGGCCTGCGTCACGGATGGGTTTGGGGCGGCGTGGCGGCATCGCTGACGGTCGGAGCGGTCTTTCTGGGCCAGGCCTTCTGATGGAGCGCCATGTCACGGATATCCTGATCCTCGGCGCGGGCGGTGCGGGTCTGATGGCAGCACTCCACGCCAAACAGGCCAACCCCGATGTCGATGTGACCGTCGCGGTCAAAGGCTTGCTGGGCAAATGCGGCTGCACCCGAATGGTGCAGGGCGGATACAATGTCGCACTGCATCCTTCCGACAGTATCGAGCGGCATTTCATGGACACAATCGCCGGAGGCAAATGGCTGCCCCGGCAGGACCTTGCCTGGAAGCTGGTGACCGGAGCGGTCGAGACGATCCGGGAGCTCGAGAACGAGATCGGCTGCTTCTTCGATCGCAACCGCGATGGCAGTCTGCACCAGAAGGCCTTTGCCGGGCAGAGCTTTGATCGCACGGCGCATAAAGGCGATCTGACAGGCATCGAGATCATCAATCGTCTGATGGAACAGGTTCTGGCTCGCGATGTCCGGCGTTTGGAAGAGCATCGTGCGATCGAACTGATCCCCGCCAAAGACGGCTCCGGTCTCTCGGGTGTCTTGCTGATCGACATGCGGACTGGAGGATATCGTCTGGTGCGGGCCAAGGCCGTGCTCCTGGCCACCGGTGCCGGGCCGACCATGTATCGCTATCACACCCCCTCGGGCGATAAGAGCTGCGATGGGCTTGCGATGGCGCTCCGCTCGGGTCTGGCATTGCGCGATATGGAGATGGTGCAGTTCCATCCAACCGGGCTGCTTGGCGGACCCGACACGCGGATGACCGGCACGGTTCTGGAGGAAGGGTTGCGCGGTGCCGGCGGACATCTTCGCAATGGCGCCGAGGAGCGGTTCATGCTCGGCTATGATCCCGCGGGCGAGCGGGCCACTCGCGATGTGGTCTCACGTGGGATTTATGCCGAGATGCGCGCAGGGCGGACCACGCCGATGGGAGGTGTCTATATCGATATGCGCCATGTCGAGAACACTGCGGGCCGGTTCCCTGGCATGGTCAAACGCTGCGCCGATTGCGGGTTCGATCTAGATGGCGGATTGGTCGAAGTGGTCCCCACCGCCCATTACATGATGGGCGGCATCGTGTTCGAGCCCGACTGCACGACCGCGCTCCCAGGCCTTTTCGTCGCGGGCGAGGATGCTGGCGGTGTTCATGGGGCCAACCGTCTTGGCGGGAACGGAGTGGCCAATTCCACTGTCTTTGGCGGTGTGGCGGGAGCCGAGATGGCGCATGCCGTGGCACATCGCAGCCTCGCCGATCCCGACGAGACCGCCATCGAGGCTGGGATCGCCCGCGCAGAACGCCCCTTCGCCCTGAGGCCTGGAGATCTTCATGGGCTTCGCGATCGGCTCAGCGATCTGATGTGGGAGGAGGTGGGCATCCTCCGCACCGAACCGGGCCTCGAACGCGCGCTCAATGGGCTGGCGGATTTGCGGGCCGAACTGTCTGAGACCGGTCTTGCCGATACCGACCGCGCGTTCAATCTGACCTGGCATGATTGGCAGAACCTCGAAAGCCTGATCGATATCTCCGAAGTGATTACCCGCGCGGCACTGGCCCGCGAGAACAGCCGCGGTGCTCATTTTCGCGAGGATTTTCCAGAAGCGGGAGAGCTGACCACATCAGCATTCACCAGTATCCGATCATCCGGCAGTGATTTGACCACCGAACAGATCCCTGTCACCTTCGACATCGTTAAACCGGGCGAGAGCCTGATCGACGGCGCCATTGGCGCGCCGACAGCGGCGGAATAGTCCTCGGTGCCAGTCTGTACCTTCATTTGCGAACGTTCCGGCACTACCTCTTTCCGTGAAGACGATTGCGTCGATCTTGCCGCCGCGGAGTGCTTTCGGATCGAACATGAGGAACGGTTCAGTGGCGTTGCAATGCTCGAACATGATATCCAGCTAATCTCGGATCCTTCGGTCCGCATTGGTGGTTGCGGCTCAGTCGGGTGCGACAACCACATGGATATGAGCGTGGCGCATGCGCTCGTAGACATCGTCAAAAGCGACATCTCGATAGATGAAGGGCAGATGGAATGATCCACCACACCGTCATCGAAGAAGCCGCATACAATATCATGGCCAAGGCTGCGATCGACATTCCGGAAGACTACCTGACCGGGATCAAGGGGATGATCGATCTCGAAACCGGGGATCTTTCAGCCTTTGTCCTAAAAGCGATGGTCGAGAATTATGAAGCTGCGACTGAGGACCGGCGGCCGATGTGCGCCGATACCGGGCTGCCGCGTTACTATGTGAAGGTTGGCGACAAGGCACGGGTAGAAGGGTTCACAGGGATCGAACGCGCGCTGCGCTCGGCCACGGCGCGGGCCACCCATGATGTGCCGCTCCGGCCCAACCGGGTGCATCCGCTCTGGCGCACGGATCACAACAACAATGTGGGTTTGAACGCGCCGGAGGTGGAGTGGTCCTTCGAGCCTGAAGTCGATTGGATCGACATCACCACTGTGCACAAGGGCGGGCTGTTCGGCTCAGATTACCGGATGCTGTTCCCCGGCGATGGGATCGACGGGATCAAACGGTTCCTGCTCGACACGCTGATCGCCTTTGGCAAGCGCGGTCTGGCCTGTCAGCCGGCGATCATCGGGGTCGGGCTCGGCGGGTCGAAAGACACTTGCATGCAACTCGGCAAACAGGCTGCCTGTCTCAGGGTCGTCGGCGATCGCAACCCGGATCCGAAGGTCGCCGAGCTGGAATTGGAGCTAAAGGACGTTGCTAACGGGATTGGGATGGGCGCGATGGGCTTTGTCGGAAGCTCGATGTGCGTCGATATGCATATCGAATGCGGCCATACCCATACCGGAGGGATGCCGGTCTCGGTGCATACATTCTGCCTGTCGAGCCGTCGGGCGACGGCGCGCATTCATGCCGATGGCAAGATCGCCTATCGGACCGATCCCAACTGGTTCACCCCATATATGCGGCGCGAGACGGTCGGCTGGGAAGAGGCGAACCCTGCCGCGGCGGAGATGTCGTCTTGATGTGGAACGTTGATATCAACGAAGCCCGGGGGCAGCGCGGGCGGCCAGTTGAAGCATGGGTGGATAGATGACGCGCATAAAGCAACACCGTCTTTCGCTGCCTGCCCGTTCGGAGGATATCGCCAAGCTGGCGCCGGGAGAGATCGTCTATTTCGACGGCATCGTCTACACCGCGCGCGAGGGCGTCTATGAGCGTGTTTTGGGGCAGGGCGGTGCCTTGCCGGTCGAGAATCTCTCGGCGATCTCGAATGTCAATTTTCATTGCTCGCCCGCGGCCGCACCAGATGGCGAGACCTATCGGATCGGCGGGGTGACGGCGACGGCCTCGTTTCGGTTTTCAAAATGGATGGCCGACTGGCTCGATCTGACGGGAACCAAGATCGTCATCGGCAAGGGCGGAATGCCGCGCGAGGATTACGAGAAAATTCTCGCGCCACGGGGTGCTGTCTATCTCACAACCGTCGGCTATGGCACGGGCGCCTTGCTGGGGCGCGGTGTCAAAGGGGTCGAGGCGGTGCATTGGCTCGACGATTTAGGCATCGCCCAGGCGATGTGGATGTTTCGGGTCGAAAATTTCGGTCCGTTCATCGTGGACAGCGATCTGACCGGGGCGAGCCTCTTCGCGCTGCAGGGCGATATCGTCAATCAGCGGATCGCGAGCCTTTACGATGGTTTGAAACCGCCGGCGCTGCATCGCTATGGTGAGACGGATGATCGCAAGAAAGAGGTGATGTGAGGTGGTCTGGGCGGTCTAGACCAGAAGCTTTGCCATCCCGCCGAAGATCACCCAGGCGACGCGGTAGATCAGCCGGAGCCCGTTCACGACGATAATCAACCCGCCGAAGATAAGAAACACCAAGGCCACGATGCCGGCCGGATCAGGCGGGGGCGGAATGTTTAACTCGTCGATCCCAAGCCCGGTCGCAGCGACAATGGCGCCTCCGAACAGCATCCGGAACAAGAGCTTCCAGGTCGAAACCCGGAAACGGTAGCGTTTTGGACCCTCTTGTCCGGTATCGACCAACGCGCCGCCCTTGAGGCCGGTCTCAACCGCCTGGCTACGCGCGTCTTCGCGCGACGCGCCGCGATGCGTGTCGCGATAGGCTTTGAAGAGCGAGATCACACCCAAGATGCTGGCGACGATCAGCGCAGAGACAACGCTGTTGAGCACATTCTCGAAATCCACAATCAGGGCGACCATGGCGCTTGGTCCTTTACTTGGCTTTGGGCCTGGAACGACCACGAGGAGAATTGTAACCCGGAAAAAGGGGTTTCGAGCAAGGTCTTCCTAAACGGAATGCGGGCAGGCCCGCATGCGAGATGATTGCGCTTGCTCCGCAAGCGCGTGCTGCCAGGGGCATCGGTGGCGCCTAGAAGGGCATCGGATGCGCTTTGTGGGCGGCCTGAATCTCAACCAGGATCTCCTCGGAGAGGGTGAGGTCGGCGGCGGGAAGCAGGGTTTCGAGTTGGGTCAGGCTGGTGGCGCCGAAGATTGTCGAGGCGGTGGCCGGGCGGGTCAGAGTCCAGGCCAGGGCCATTTGGCAGGGGTCGAGCCCGTGGCGTTCCGCGATGTCGAGATAGGCCTGAACCGCAGGCTCCAGGCGCGGGGTGATCCTGCCGCCGAGATTGGCATTGATGCTGCGCCGCGATCCGGCGGGCGTGGCATCGCCCTGGTATTTTCCCGAAAGGATGCCCGCGGCCAGAGGAGAGAAGGGGAGCAGGCTGACCCCTTCGTGATGGCAGAGCTCCGCAAGGTCGAGGTCGAAGATCCGGCAGAGCAACGAATATTCGTTCTGGATCGACACCACGCGGGGCAGGCCGTCGCTGTCCGCGATCCGCAGAAACTGTGCGGTGCCCCAGGCGCTTTCGTTCGAAAGGCCGAGATGGCGGATCTTGCCCTCGGCGATCAGCGAGGCGGCGGTTTCGAGCACGTCTCGGATATTGGCGTTGATACTCGCACGGCTCTCGCCCGCCGGATCATAGCGCCAGTATTTGCGGAAATGGTAGGAGCCGCGATTGGGCCAGTGAAGCTGGTAGAGATCGATCCGGTCGGTTCGCAGACGGCCAAGTGAGGCGTCCACCGCGCGCCGCATGGCATTCCCGGTGATCGGCTCACCGCCGCGCGACCCCGCAGCACCTGCGCCGGAGACTTTGGTGGCGAGGATAACCTCCTCGCGCCGTCCGCTCTGGGCGAACCATGTGCCGAGGATCTCTTCTGTCCGGCCTTGGGTCTCTGCACGGATCGGGTTGACCGGGTACATCTCGGCCGTGTCGATGAAGTTGATCCCGGCTTCTAGCGCGCGATCGATCTGGGCATGGCCCTCGGCGGCGCTGTTCTGACTGCCCCAAGTCATCGAGCCGAGGCAGAGGGGCGAGACCATAAGGTCGCTTTGGCCGAGGCGGCGATGGGTCATGGCGGTCCTATTCGGCTGAGACCCCTTCGAACAGAGCCATGTCCTCGGGGTAGAGATCTGCGATCCGGCGGCGCGTCTCGGGCGAGATGTCCTCGGGTGTGGTCTGGATGTTTTGATTGCGCCAGCGTGTCTGGGTCAAGCCCCGGCCGATCGTCCCGGTGAGAAAATCCGAGAGCGGATCCCAATCGCCGAGGCGGAACAGCAGGTCGACCGCTTGCGCCCCATCGATGGTGACGAAGCCGCTTTGCGGACGAAAGACGAAATCCAAAGCCTCCGGATCGGTGATCCGAGGCGGCAGCCAGTCCTGGGCGAACCGCTCGAAACTGGCGAATTCGGGCAGGGTGTAATCGGGTCTTGGGGCGATCCATCCCTCGGACGTGCCGCCGGTGCGGACATAGCGCCAAGCGGAATAGGTACGCTCGACCGGCTCGCGCAGGACGGCGAAACTCGGCAGACGTTCGAACCAGGTCTGGTCATAGGCGGCCATTTCACGGGCGGTGAAATGGCCGAGCGACCGACGATAGAGCGCCTCGGAAATCGTGCTGCCAGCAGCTTTCGGGACATGGACGAAGATGACGCCCGCCCGGCGATAGGCAGCGAAATTGCGCGCCAAGACGAGGCGTTGGGTCCGCTCCGCCCCCATCGCCAGGGTGAGCCCCCTTAGAAGCTTGTGTTTCAGCGGTCCGCTTTGCATTCCGTCTACCCTGTTTTCATCCCTCGCCCCTGATATAAACGCGCAATGGCAAGAGCACAGAGATGATGATGGCGCCCGGCCCGCTGAAATCCGCGTTTTGGACTTTGGAGCGGCAGTTGCCCGAGCCGGCGCGGCTGGCGATGATGTCTCGCCGCCGCCGTGGGCATTGGCGCCGGACGGGTGTGATTTTCATCCATGTGCCCAAAGCGGCGGGGACATCCGTGAGCACCGCGCTCTATGGTCGGGCGTTGGGGCACTTCCCCGCCGCGGTCGTGGCGCGGCATTGCCCAGATCTCTGGCGCGATTTGCCAAGTTTTGCGGTGATCCGCGACCCGGTCGAGCGCGCGCACTCGGCCTGGCGCTTTGCCCGGCAGGGCGGGACCGAAGCCGCGGGTGCTGGGGCGTCCGCTCGCGGGGCCGTATCTGGGGCGGGCGGATTTGCAGATTTCGTGGAGCGGCTGGCGGGGATGGATCTAACCCGCGCAGATCCCGTGTTCCGCCCGCAGGTGGGCTTTGTCTGCGGTCCGGACCAAGCGCTTCTCCCGGATGCGGTGTTCCGGCTCGAGGCGCTCGCCAAGGCCGAGGTCTGGCTCGGCCAACGGCTGGGGCGAGAGATCGGTTTTCCCCGGCTCAATCGTAGCGATGGAATGGTGGAACAAATTGACCCCGCGCTCGCACAGCAGATCGGCGATATCTATGCCGCCGACAGCGCGCTCTTTCACTCGGGACAGGTGATCCGATGACCCTGGCCGGAGGAGTGGCGGTTCTGCTCAGCCTCATCGCAATCTGGGCTATGGCGGGAGGCGACCGGCGGGTCCTCAGCTATTACGCGCTGTTGGGGGGGCTTCATCTGGCGGCATCCGGGGCATTCTGGGTGATCTCGATGAGCGGGCCCGCGGACGCGGTCGCCTATTTCCGCCGGTCCGAGCTGTCCGACGATTTCGGGATCGGCACGCAGTTCATCCTGTTCCTGTTGCATAATTTGCGCGAATGGACCGGGGCGAGCTTTCTCGATTGTTTCCTCTTCTTCCAGATCCCCGGACTTCTGGGGCTGATGCTGCTGCACAAGGCGGCGCGGGCGATGGCGGAGGAGGGGTTTGGCACACGAGTGCTATTGCTCGGCCTCTTGCTGCTGCTGCCGGGGCTGCATTTCTGGACAGCCTCCATCGGCAAGGATTCGCTGGCGATGCTGGCCTATGGTCTCCTCGCGCTGGGTCTGGCCCGGGCGCGGTTCGACTGGCTGATGATCGGGGCAGGGGTGCTGCTTTACTTCCTGGTGCGCCCGCATGTTGGCTTCGTCGTGCTCTTGGCGATGGTGCTGGCCTTTCTGCCGATCTTCGGCAGCAGCCGTCCCTCGGCCAAGCTGGTGGGCGTGGGGGCCGGGATTGCAGGCGCGGCGATCCTGCCGCTGGTCATCGGCTTTGTCGGGCTCGAAGCTGCCGGGATCGACGAGATCAATGCCTTCGTAGCCGAGCGTCAGGGCGTGAATCAGGCGGGATCGACCTCGCTGGATCTTGCCGGGCAATCGCCACCGATGCGGGTGATCACGTTCCTCTACCGCCCCTTCTTTTTCGATGCGCCGGGACCTCTGGGCCTGATCGTGTCAGTCGAGAATCTGGCCCTGGTGGTGCTCACTTTGATTCTGCTTGCGAATCTACGGGTGCTCATGCGCCTTCTCCGGCTCTCCGAAATGCTGCGATTCCATGCGTTTTTCGCGCTGATCATGACCCTGATGCTGTCGCAGACCCTGGCCAATCTGGGTTTGGCGATCCGGCAGAAGACGATGGTGCTCCCAGCCTTTATCCTGCTGTTGGTCGCGGTCGTTGCGGTGGCGAACCGGCGGCAGGAGGACCGGCTACGCGATCTTGCCAAGCAAACCGGGCAATCTGTTCCGGCGGAGTGATCGCGGGTTCCGCGAAGGTCCAGCAAACGCTATGACCTCCAAAGTGAGAACCGGAGGCCCCAAGATGAAGTTTTCCGCCAATCTCGGCTTTCTCTGGACCGACCGTGATCTGCCTGTGGCGATCAGGGCAGCGAAGGCTGCCGGCTTCGATGCGGTTGAGTGTCACTTTCCCTACGACCAACCGCCCGACGCCGTGACCGAGGCCCTGGCCGAGACCGGCCTGCCGATGCTGGGTCTCAATACGGTGCGCGGAGATCTGGCGGCGGGCGATTTCGGCCTCTCGGCGCTGCCGGGGAGGGTGGATGAAGCCCATGCGGCGATTGATCAGGCCATCGCCTATGCGACACAGATCGGAGCCGCTCAGATCCATGTCATGGCCGGAAAAGCCGAGGGGCAGGCGGCCCGGGCGGTTTACCGCGACAATCTCGCCTATGCCGCCGACAGGGCCGCAGAGGAGGGCCGTGGCATTCTGATCGAGCCTATCAACACCCGCGATGTGCCGGGCTATCACCTCCACTTTGCCGAGGATGGGGCCGAGATCGTCTCGTCGCTAGGCCGGGACAATCTGCGGCTGATGTTCGATTGCTATCATACTCAGATTATGCAGGGGGATCTGATCAGGCGGATCCAGGCGCTTCTGCCGGTCATCGGCCATATCCAGATTGCGGGCGTGCCGGATCGGGGCGAGCCGGACCAGGGCGAGGTCGCCTATGACCGGTTGCTGCCTGCCATCGCGCAGATGGGCTATGAGGGGTATTTCGGTGCTGAGTACCGCCCGGCGGACAGTCCCGAGGCCGGGCTCGGCTGGCTTTCCGCCTTCAGGTGAGTGGGGGCGCGCCAGACGGCACGGCCCCCGATCCTATCAGCCGTAAATGGCCTGTTTCCCAAAATGGGTGCAGAGCATGTAATAGACCACGGCGCGGTACTTGTTCCGCTCGGATTTGCCATATGTTTCAATGGTTTTGTGGATCGCGTCCATCAGATCGGGGCTGTCGGCGAGCCCGAGCTTTTTCATCAGATAGTTGCGTTTGACAGTTTCCAGCTCGTCGGGGTCCGAGCTCGCAACGGTTGCGGAATCGGCGTTATAGATCGCCGGGCCGCAACCCTTGGTTACTTTTTCCAGCAGGTCCATATCCGGGGTGATCCCGCATTTGGTCTTCAGATCTTCGGCATATTTGGCGATCAATTCGTCGCGCTTGCCCATGTGATTCTCCTCGTCTTGATCCGGCCTGCTGCCGGTGATTGCCCCTTTCGCCAGGGACATTGCATCCATGCGTCCGGTGGTGCGGACGCGGCTCTCCCCCACTGGGCGCCTAAGGGAGTGAAATTGTCAGTCATTTGCAAGCTTTTGTTCGGCTTGCAGAGAGATTAATGGGAGCGGGTTCTCAAGACCTCAGCGCGCCATGAAGGCCATAAACGCTTCGCGCGCTTCGTCCGAGCCCAGACGCTCCGCAAAGATCTCGGATTCGCTGCGGCTGACGGCGTGGACTTCGGCGCTGTCCCCCTTCAGCAGAGCCTTGGTTCGGCGCAGTGCTTGTTGCGGTTTGGCGGCCAGGCGTTGCGCGATTTCGATAACATGCGCCTCGAGCTTATCGGGTTCCACGACCGCGTTGATCACCCCGGCCTCTCGGGCACGTTCAGCATCGAAACGTTCAGCCAGCGCCAGCATTTCAAAGGCCCGTACTCCGCCCATGATCCGGGGCGCGAGCAGTGAGGATGCGTTCTCGGCCACCAGCCCCAAATTGACGAATGGCGTCGAGAACTGCGAGGC
>JBCDKL010000093.1:0-10730 GCA_038746695.1 Pseudomonadota bacterium
CAAAAATGACACCGCCGCTCAGCACAGTCAGCGCCACCGCCAGACCCGGTGACAGCCAGGCCATTAGAGTGGACGGTCCCGCCCGGCGGTCAAGCGCGATCATCGGCCACGCCTCCAACACGCCCTCTCACGACGGAGCCGCCGCGCGCGGAGGGCGGGTGGGGGCGGGCGGTGGCTTCGTCGTGAGAGGGCGTGCCCCGGAATCGCATGCAGACGCGCCGTGAGGCCGCCCGATTGCAGAACCACCTTGCCTCCCGCAGCGTGCGCCGCGCTGTCCAGATGTCTCTCCCGTTGTCTGCCGGTCTGCGATTGCCGCGAAGCATTCTCCCGCGCGAGTTCCTGGAGCACGCTGAGAGGTCTGAGACACTGCAAAACCCCCCAAAATGTCGGCGCAGTCATTGATCGTGAACCCATCAAGGCATTGCGGCCCGGGCGCTGGCCCCAGTATCGGCCCAAACTCATGGGATCTCACCCTGACCGGCCATCATCAGGCCGATGCGCTCGGCCGTCAGATCGCCCGTCGGATAGGCTGCACTCAGCCGGCCCGCATGGATCACCGCGATCCGGTCGGCCATCTGGAACAGCTCCTCGAGATCCTGGCTGATCACCAGCACTGCCGAGCCCGAAGCCGCCAATTCGATCAGTGCCGAGCGGATCGCCTGCGCAGCACCCGGATCCACCCCCCAGGTCGGCTGGCTCACCACCAAAAGCCGAGGGCGGCGCAGGATCTCGCGCCCCACCACGAATTTCTGCAGATTGCCGCCCGACAGGCTGGCCGCCACGGGCCGTGCACTGCCCGAGCGAACATCGAAACGGTCGCGCACGCGCTCGGCCCAGCCTTCAATCGCGGCGGCATCGATCCAGCCGCCCCTGACCAGCCGTTCCGCCCGGTGATGCGACAGGAGGATGTTCTCGGGCAGCGCCATCTCGGGCACCGCGGCATGGCCGATCCGTTCCTCGGGCACGAAGGCGGCGCCTGCCAGGCGGCGTTCGGTTGGCGAGGTCGCCCCCATCGCCGCGCCATCGATCTCGATCATCCCCGGCGCCACCGATCTTTCGCCGATTAGAGCGGACATCAGAGCGCCCTGGCCCTCGCCCGCCACCCCGGCGACCCCCACGATCTCACCCGCCCTGACCGCCAGACCGATTCCGTCGAGCGTGTTTGCGTAGCCGCCCGAGGCTGGCAGCGACAAATCCTTCAGCTCTAACCGGATGGGTCCGGGATCGGGCCGGGCGGCGGGGCGTGTCAGGGCGGCCACCTCCTCGCCGATCATCAGGGCGGCCATGGAATGCGCCGTCTCGATACGCGGATCGCAGGTCGCCACATGGCGCCCGCCGCGCAGGATCGTCGCCTGATCGCAGAGCGCGCGGATCTCGGCCAGCCGGTGCGAGATATAAAGGATCGCCACCCCCTCGCCGCTCAACCGCCTGAGCGTCTCGAACAGCGCCTCGGCTTCCTGCGGGGTCAGAACCGAGGTCGGCTCGTCCATGATCAGAACCCGAGGCTCGGCCAGAAGACAGCGCAGGATCTCGACCCGCTGCTTCTCGCCCGCGCTCAATCCGTGGACCGGGGCGTTGGGATCGATCTCCAATCCATAGGCCTGGCCTATTTCGCGAATCTTTGGCGTCAGCGGCCCCGGCATGCCGCCGGGCAGGGCGAGCGCCACATTCTCAGCGACCGTCAGCGCCTCGAACAGCGAAAAATGCTGATGCACCATGCCGATGCCGCGTGCCCGCGCCTCGGCGGGGCCCGAGAGGCTCAGCGCCCGCCCTTCCCACAGGATCGTACCGGCGGAGGGCTGCAAGGCGCCATAGAGCATCTTCACCAGGGTGGATTTTCCAGCCCCGTTCTCGCCCAAGAGCGCGTGCCGCGCCCCCGGCGCCAGTGCCAGCGAGACCTCCTCGACCGCCGTGAAATTGCCAAACCGTTTGGTCAGGCCCTGCGCTTCGATCAGCGCCGGTGCCGCCCTCTCCTCGCCCAGGGCGAGGCTCAAGCGGTGCCCCGGAGCGGGTCGACATACATCAGCGCCATGTCCCAGGGAAAGAAGATCCAGGTGTCCTGGCTGACCGAGGTGATATAAGTATCGACCTGCGGTTCTCCCTTCGGTTTGGCATAGACGGTGGCGAAATGCGCCTTGGGATAGAGCCCGCGCACGAGCCGCAGCGTGCCGCCGGTATCGGCCAGATCGTCCACAATCAGCGTGCCGGTCCCATCGCCGATCGCCACATCGGGGGGTTTCAGGATCTCGAGTTGCCCCTGGTTCTGGTGGTCGTAGGATTTGATCGCGATGGTGTCGACATTGCGGATGTTCAGTTCGCGCGCGACGACGCAGGCAGGGACCATGCCGCCGCGGGTGATCGCGACCACGGCGCGCCAGCTTCCGTTCGGCCCCGGGCCGCGCCCGTCCAGCCGCCATGCCAGCGCGCGAGCATCGCGATGCATCTGCTCCCAACTGACATGAAATCCCTTTTCGTGAGGGAGTTTCTCGGCGGAGAATCTGTCGGTCATAACGGCCTCGCACCCGTTTCGCAGGCGCGAGACTAGAGCAAAACCTGACCGGACTGAACCAGGCTCGGCTGATTTTCCTGCGATGGGTTGCAGGTTAGGATAAGACCGGTTGACAGGCCCGCGGGCGGGGCAGGTGGCACACCTACTTTCGGCAGGTCACCTCGAGAAGTTACGCGCTGTTTTCAACGCCCTTGGTAACGGTCGCCGAACGTCCGGTTCGGCAGGTTACGCGCTAGCTGCTGATCCGCGCATTGATCCGGCCGGCACTGTCCTTTTCCTGGTTCAGACCGGGATCGTCCGGATCGACATCGATGCAATCGACCACTTGGTTGCGCCCGGCCTCCTTGGCGGCATAAAGCGCCTTGTCGGCCCGCTTGATCATCTCCTGCAATTCGCTGCCGTCTCGTGGATAGGTGGCGAGCCCGGCCGAAATCGTCACTGTCAGGTTCTGATTGCCATAACGCACGCGGCATTTCTCGATCGCCTTGCGCAGTGCCTCGGCCCGCGCGACGATCTCATCCGGACCAGTGCCGGGCAGGAGCACTATGAATTCCTCGCCGCCGAAGCGGCAAGGGATCTCGCGACCCTGATAAAGCTCCTTCATTACGCCCGAAATTGTACGCAGCACCTGGTCGCCCGCATCATGGCCATGGGTGTCGTTGAACTTCTTGAACCGGTCGACATCGAAGCTGATGATCGCCAGAGGTTCGCTGGAGTTCAGCGCCCGCGCGATCTCGCGCCGCGCGGTGTCGAGGAAGAAGCGACGGTTGTAGAGCCCGGTCAGCACATCCCGGATCGACTGGTCGCGCAATTGTTCGCGCAGTTTCAGGTTGGCAATCGCCAGCGAGATCTGTTCGGCGCAGATATTGATCAGCTCCTGCACCTCGCGGATCTGATCCTCGCTCAGCGCCTCGCCATCTGCACTCTCGACCGGAACGTCGGCATGCAGCAGACCGACCGTATCGCCATGGGCTGTGATCGGCACGCAGGCATAGCGCCTCGGCGTCTCGCCGGAATACTGGTCGTCCACATGATCGCAGGCGAAGGCGATATCGTTCTCGCCATAGAAATAGGGCCGCCCGCGGCGCAGCGCCCAGCAATCCTTCGGGTCGAAATGCTTGACCAGCGGGCCGTCATTCCAGGAACAGACCCCTTCGAGCATATCCCTCTTATCGGTGTAGACGTAGAGCGAGCCTCGGCAATCCGGCAGCAGCCGGGCCAGAAAGGTGCGCACCACCTCGAACATCTCTTCGACCGTATCGCAGGATTGCAGCCATTCGTTGAAATCGGTCAGAAGATGACTTTCCTCGCGCTTGCGCTGCTCGAACAGGCGGGCCTGTTCCGCCTTGACCCAGTTCGCCCGTCGGTCGGTCACATCGCGCCCGACCGAGATAAAATGCGTGTTCCGCCCATCGCCCGAGAAGATCGGGATCAGCTCGCATTTGAACCAGAACGGCGTGCCGTCCTTGGCATAGACCTGCAGCTCGCAGCGGGTCATCTGGCGCTCGCGAAACGCGGCCTTCAGCATATAGATCTGCTCGATCGAGGTCCCGGGCCCGCAGAGCAGGTCAATCGGGCTCTTGCCGCTGACGGTCTCGATCGAATGCCCGGTGCGGCGGGCAAAGGCGGTGTTGATCCACTCGATCCGTCCCTCAGGATTGGTGATATAGACCAGGTCCGAGGCATGGGTGGCGACCAGGGCGGTGCGTTCCAGCTCGGCCCGCTGCGCCTCCAATTCGCGCTTCTCCAGCTTCAAATCGTCCAGCTTTTCGCTCAGCTCGGCCTGCGCCTTCTCGGCCTTCTCCTTGGCCTTGGCGACGATCAGCTCCTGCACCCGCATCTCCGAGATATCCGAGATGGTGACGACAAAGCCACCCGCGCCGCTGGGCCTCGCATGGGCGCGCAGCTCGCGGCCCGATGCTGTGGTGATGTCATAGGCGAAAGGCTTGCTGCCCGCGAAGCCGGATTTGACATGCTCGAACTGCTCGCGCGCGATCGCGCCCATGGCGACCGAGGCCATCAAAAGCCCGTCGCGCTCGACCCCCGGCGCCAGATCGTCGGCCGCCAGCTCCATCAGAGAGACCGCGCGCGGATTGGCCAGGACACAGCGTCCCTCGGCATCCCACAGCACGACGCCCTCGGCCATCGCCCCTAGAACCGAGAGAGCATGCGCCTCCGCCCCCTCGGGCAGCAACGCCGCCCGAGACCGCACAGATGCAACCGCCCCGGCCTTCGCCCGCTTGGTCATCGTCACACTCCCGTCCTTTGAGAGATCCCGCGCCAGTCTGACCGCCCCTAGCAAACATCCCGTTAAGCCCAAATCCCCCGGCTGCGCGGGGCCTTGTGGAACGCAAACGCTGGTATAGGATCGAGCAGTTAACCAAAGGGCGCCAATGGATCAGATTTTCGTTTATCTCGATTGGGCTTGGACCCAGGTCAGCGATGATCAAACATCGCGCGGAATATTGACACTGATTGCCATCATCGGCGGTGCCACTGCGGTCTTCACATTTTTTGCGAGACTTCTCCGTCGGAGACGGGAGGGAGAACAGCGCCCCGATATCGCGCCACCAAAGATCGATCAGTTGGTCGAGGCAAAAGTGGCCGATGCCCTCGAACGCGAACTTAAACAACGCCGCGTGACGCTGGATGAGAGCATCGAGACTGCCCCTCAGGAGGACCGCGCCCAACTTCTCGCCCAGAAGGCCGAAGTCGAGCGCCGGCTCGCGGATGTGGAAGGCACGCTTCGCGAGCGCGAGACAAAGATCGCCGAACTCACCGATCTGCTTCGGCGCGAGGGCAACGAGATCGGTGGTGATCGGCTGCAACACGCCATCGACGCGCTCGAAAGGGGCGATTTTTCCGAAGCCGACGAGATATTCGCCGAAATCGAGGCGCGCGATCAGCCTGCCGTCGACCGCACCGCCCGCGCCGCTTTCGGCCGCGGCGAGATCGCCGAGGAACAGATCCGTTGGCTGGACGCCGCCGAGCATTACAAACGCGCTGCCACTCTGGCACCGGATTATGACCGGCTTGCCAAGGCGGGCACCTTCCTATGGCGCGCAGGGCGCAGCGGCGAGGCGATGCGATTCAACGAGGATCTTGTCACTCTATCCAAACGGGTGCATGGGGAGAAAGCCGCTGAGACTGCAACTGCCCTTAACAATCTCGCCCTTCGTTACAAAGCTCTAGGCCGCTACGAGGAGTCGGAGCCGCTCTACCGCCAGGCCATCGAAATCGGAGTGACTAGCATCGGCAAGAAACATCGTTATTATGCGACCCGCCTCAACAACCTCGCAAACCTGCTAAAGGACATGGGCCGTTACGAGGAGGCGGAGCCGCTCTACCGCGAGGCCATCGAGATCGGCGAGGCAACAAACGGCACGGCGCATCCCAACTATGCGGGCAGCCTCAACAACCTCGCGAGCCTGCTAAAGGACATGGGCCGTTACGAGGAGGCGGAGCCGCTCTACCGACAGGCCATAGACCTCGGCGGGGCCAGCATTGGCAATCTGCATCCCGATTATGCTGTATTCCTCAACAACCTCGCGGGCATGCTGCGAGTAATGGACCGTTACGAGGAGGCAGAATCGCTCTACCGCCAAGCCATCGAGATTGATGAGGCCAAGATTGGTACGACGCATCCCACTTACGCGACCCACCTAAACAACCTTGCGAATCTGCTGCGTGACATGGACCGCTATGAAGAGGCAGAGCCGCTCTACCGCCAGGCCATCGAGATTGACGAGGCCACCATCGGCACGGCGCATCCCTACTATGCGACCCACCTCAACAACCTCGCGGACCTGCTGTGGTATATGGGCCGCTACGAGGTGGTGGAGCCGCTCTATGACCAGGCCGTCGCAATTCTCGAGGACCGGCTGAGGGCGGAGCATCCGACCACGATCAAGGTCAAAGCCAATCGCGAGGCGTTCCGCGTAGTACGCGCCGCGGCCGGGTATTAAGCCAAGGGCTCGGACCCGGGCGGCGCCTGCCGCCCAGGATCCTGCCTGTCTTGGCGGTCACACCCCACTCCCCGCCCGCCCAGGCCGCGAAACCCCTTCTCGCGCCGTCCCCCACCATGCTATCCGCACCCGACCGACATCAAAGCCGAGCCGCCGCGCGTGACCACGAAAACCGCCGCTGTCACCCCGATGATGGCCCAATATCTCGAGATCAAAGCGGCGCATGACGATGCGCTGCTGTTCTATCGCATGGGCGATTTCTACGAGCTGTTCTTCGATGACGCGGTGGCCGCCTCCGCCGCGCTCGACATCGCTCTGACCAAGCGCGGCAAGCATCTGGGCGAGGATATCGCCATGTGCGGCGTCCCGGTCCATGCCGCCGAGAGCTATCTGCTCACCCTGATCCGCAAGGGTTTCCGTGTCGCCGTCTGCGAGCAGACCGAGGACCCGGCGGAGGCAAAAAAGCGCGGCTCGAAATCGGTGGTCCGGCGCGAGGTGGTGCGCCTCGTCACCCCCGGCACGCTGACCGAGGACACGCTGCTGGATGCGCGGCGCAACAATTTCCTGGCCGCTTTTGCCGAGATCCGGGGCGCCTCTGCCCTGGCCTGGGCCGATGTCTCGACCGGAGAGATGGCGGTGGCGGGCCTCTCGCGCATGGGCCTCGGCCCGATCCTGGCGCGCCTGGCACCCCGCGAAGTGCTGATCCGCGATCAGGTTGAGGAGGATCCTTCCCTGCGCGCTCAGATCGAGGAGGCGGGTGCCACCACCACCGCCCTCGGCCCCGCCAGCTTTGACTCGACGGCGGGTGCGGCGCGGCTGCATGCTCTCTACCGCGTCGCCACGCTGGACAGTTTCGGCCAGTTCGAGCGGGTGGAGATCGCAGCCCTCGGCGCCCTGGCCGATTACATCGAGCTGACGCAAAAGGGAAAACTGCCGCTGCTCAAACCGCCGGTGCGTGAGACCGGCCAAGGTGCGATGCGCATCGATGCGGCCACCAGGCGGAACCTCGAGCTGACCCGCAGCCTGGCGGGTGAGCGCCAGGGCAGCCTGCTCCACGCCATCGATCGCAGCCTGACCGGTGCCGGCGCGCGCCTTCTGGCGGCCCGGCTCGCCGCCCCCCTCACCGATCCGGCCGAGATCGCCCGGCGCCTGGACGCGGTGCAGCATCTGACCGAGGATGCCGAGTTCTTGGCGCAGCTCCGCACCGCCCTGACCCAGGTGCCGGAGATCGAACGGGCGCTCTCGCGCCTGGTGCTCGAACGCGGCGGACCGCGCGATCTGGCCCAGATCCGTACGGGGCTGGCCCAGGCCGCCGATCTCTCCGCCCTAATTGCCGAGTTCGCGGGCCTTCCCGACGCGTTGATCGCGGCCGCTGCCCGCCTTAAGGGCCATGACGACCTGGTGCGCCTGCTCGACGAGACCCTGACAGCCGAGCCCCCGCTGCTGGCGCGCGATGGCGGGCTGGTCGCCACCGGCATCGACTCCGCACTGGATCAGGCCCGCAGGTTGCGCGACGAGGGCCGCGGCGTGATCGCGGGAATGCAGGCCGATTATGCCGCTCAGACCGGGATCGACTCTTTAAAGGTCAAGCATAACAACGTCTTGGGTTATTTCATCGAGACCACGGCGCGTCATGCTGACAAGCTGATGACCCCGCCCTTGTCCGAGACGTTCGTGCACCGTCAAACTCTGGCCAATCAGGTCCGTTTCTCCACTGTGGCGCTCTCCGAGATAGAGAGCAAGATCCTCAACGCGGGCGCCGAGGCGTTGGCGATCGAGCAGCGGATCTTCGCTGAACTGCGCCAGGCGGTCTTGGACCGCGCGGCCCCGATCGGCGAGGCGGCGCGGGCGCTTGCCGAGCTGGATGTGGCGGCCTCTCATGCCAAGCTGGCCGTCGAGGAGCGCTGGTGCCGTCCTTCGGTCCCCGCTTCGCGCGCCTTTCAGATCGAGGGCGGGCGCCATCCGGTGGTCGAGCAGGCCCTCAGAGCCGAGGGCAAAGGCTCATTTATCGCCAATGATTGTGATCTGAGCGCGGAAGCGTCCGGCCCGGCGCCGCTCTGGCTGATGACCGGGCCGAATATGGCCGGGAAATCCACATTTCTACGCCAGAATGCGCTGATCGCGGTGCTGGCGCAGATGGGCAGTTTCGTGCCCGCAAGCGCGGCCGAAATCGGTGTGGTCGATCAGCTTTTCAGCCGCGTGGGGGCTGCTGATGATCTCGCCCGTGGGCGGTCGACTTTCATGGTTGAGATGGTCGAGACCGCCGCGATCTTGAACCAGGCCGGTGGGCAAGCTCTTGTGATACTGGATGAAATCGGCCGGGGCACGGCGACTTATGACGGGCTCTCGATCGCCTGGGCGACCTTGGAGCATCTCCATGAGGTCAACCATTGCCGCGGTCTTTTCGCCACCCATTATCACGAGCTGACCGCCCTGGCTGAGACCTTGCCGCAGCTCTCTCCCGCCACAGTGGCGGTGCGGGAATGGGAGGGCGAGGTGATTTTCCTCCATGAAGTGCGCCCTGGCGCTGCCGACCGCTCCTATGGTGTGCAGGTGGCGCGGCTGGCTGGCCTGCCCGATGCGGTGATCGCCCGCGCCCGGGCAGTGTTGGAACGGTTGGAGAGCAGTGACCGCGAGGAGGGTGCCGCGGCCCTAGCAGATGCGCTGCCGCTGTTCTCGGCTGCCCGCGCAGCCCCGCCTCCGCCGCGCCAAAGCGGGGTGGAGACGCGGTTGGAGACGGTCGATCCCGACACGTTGAGCCCCCGCGAAGCCCTTGACCTGATCTACGAATTACGCGCGTTGGCGAAGGGTTAGCCGACCTCTTTGACCAGCGCCTCGGTCAGGGCCACGATTTCCTCGGCGGCTTTCGAGGATTTCTGGGTCTCGGTTACTCCGGCGCCCTTCAGGAAGGCATCGGTGAACGCTGCGCGCTGGCCGATCCGCTCGGCGAAGATTTCGGCTCCAGTCTCCGACAATGCCTCCGCCGCCTCATCGGCTGCCTTCGAGCGGGGCGGGCAACGGTTTAGCACCACGGCGTGGTCGCAGGCGGATTTGGTCAGCATCGCAAGGGTCGCCTCACTGGCCCAGACATCGGGCATCGAGGGTTGACAGGGGACGACTGCGAAATTGGCCTCGCGCATCGCGAAACGGCCGAGGATATCCGCATTGCCCGGCGCATCGATCAGCACGTAATCCGAGCCGCCGCGGGCCCGGCGCACATCGCCCGAGACGCGCCATTCCGAGCTTTCGATCAGCTCCATCCCAGCCTCGCCCCGTTTCTGTAAACGTGTGTCAAACCATGAGGTTACGGTGCGTTGGGGGTCTACGTCGATAAGGGTTGTGGATTTGTTTTGGCCGATCAGTTGGCAGGCGATTTGGGTGAGCAGCGTGGTTTTGCCCGAGCCGCCTTTTTGTTGCGCGAACAGGATGACCTTGCCCATCTGCCCCTCCGTCGTGTTGCAGTGCGGTATGGTTGGTAACAGGTTGGAATGGCGGGGAAAAGCCCTTTCGACCGGTTTCGGCCCGGGCAGCGCGCGCAGGGGCCCCCGCAGCGCATGATTTTAGGCGATTTCGGACGCGACCGATTACGCGACTTTGCACGTGACAAAATTGACAAAAAAGTCAACCACACGAGATCTTTGGCGACTTTTTGGGCCACCGGGGCAGGGACCCGGCACCATTGCAGAGCGCCAAACCCAGCGCGAGGGCACGGATCGGAGCGGCTGAAACTCGTTGCAACAGGAAGCACCCGACGCCCGGTTCGGGAGCCTCACACTCCGCGGTGGAAGACTCTTGCCCTCTGGCTCAGCATCCGGCCTTAACGCCCTGCGGCTGCGCGGGCCTCGCGAAACTTCTCACGATTGGCCTTGACCTTGATCGTGGTCGGATGCTCCGCTCCCAATCGGTCTTCGAAAATGGCGACGGCCTGGTCAAAGAGCGGTTCCGCTTCCTCGAACCGGCCCATGTCTTTGAGAAGCTTTGCGAGGTTGTTGAGGTCGGTCGCATAGCCGGGATGCGCCGTGCCGATGGTGGCTTCGTCGATCTCGATGGCCTGGCGGAAGAGCGGCTCCGCCTCCTCGTAGCGGCCCATGTCCTTCAGCAGGTTTGCGAGGTTGTTGAGGCGGATCGCATAGTCGGGATGCGCCGTGCCGATTGTGGCCTCGCCGATCTCGATGGCCTGGAGGTAGAGCGGCTCCGCTTCCTCGTAGCGGCCCAGGGCACGGTAGCTTTCGGCGAGATTGTTGAGCGCGGTAGCG
>JBCDKL010000094.1:0-10682 GCA_038746695.1 Pseudomonadota bacterium
AACGTCTGGTTGAGATCGCCGCCGAAACCGGCGCGGATGCCGTGGCCCATGGCGCCACCGGCAAAGGCAACGATCAGGTGCGCTTCGAGCTTTCGGCCTATGCGCTGAACCCGACGATCCGGGTGATCGCGCCCTGGCGGGAGTGGGATCTGACCTCGCGCACCAGGCTCATCGAATGGGCCGAGCGCTATCAGGTGCCGGTGCCTTCGGACAAACGGGGCGAGGCGCCTTTCAGCGTCGATGCGAATCTGCTGCACACATCGTCGGAGGGGAAAGTACTGGAGGACCCGGCGGTCGCCGCCCCCGACTACGTCTATCAGCGCACGGTACATCCCGAGGACGCGCCGGACACGCCAGAGTATGTCGAGATTGGGTTCGAAGCTGGCGATCCGGTTTCGATTGACGGTCAAACGCTCTCACCTGCGGCGCTCCTGACCCGGTTGAACGAGCTGGGCGGCAAACATGGTGTCGGGCGGCTCGATCTGGTCGAAGGGCGGTTCGTCGGCATGAAGTCGCGGGGGATCTATGAAACTCCCGGGGGCACGATCCTGTTGGCCGCACATCGCGGGATCGAGAGCATCACGCTCGACCGTGGCGCGGCACATCTGAAGGACGAGCTGATGCCCCGCTATGCCGAGCTGATCTATAACGGGTTCTGGTTCAGCCCGGAGCGCGAAATGCTGCAGGCGGCCATCGATGCGAGCCAGACCCATGTGGCGGGCACGGTCAGGCTGAAGCTCTTCAAGGGCCGGGCCGATGTGGTGGGCCGCTGGTCGGATCAGAGCCTTTATTCCGAGGCGCATGTGACCTTCGAGGAAGATGCCGGTGCCTATGACCAGGCGGATGCTCAGGGGTTCATCAAGCTGAACGCGCTGCGGCTGAAGCTCCTGGCCGCCCGCGACCGGCGCTGACCGGGGGATTCGAACGCAGATACGCCGGAGCTGAGCCTCAGGGCAGCTAATCCGCGAGACGGTCTGGCAGAATCGCGCAGACACCAGCGCGATATCGCGGTGATCCGGGAGCTTTCCACGCTGCGAGAAGATCCTGCGCCAATGTTCGCCGGAGCTCCGCGCGCTGGTCCGGCGGCGTTGACCTCGGCCCGGCGACACGGCACGCTTCGCCGCAGATACGTGATCCGGAGGGACCATGGCGTTCGATTTGCGTGCCATCGCCTTGATCAAGGACAATCATCTGGCAGCGGCGGGGCCGACTGACATCCTCGCACGGATGCGGATGCGCTTTCCGGGCTTGGGCGAGATCGGACTGCGCTCCACCGATACGCTGGATTGGACCGGGCTTGCCCATCAACTCGCCACCGAGGAGGAACGCTATCGCTGGATGGCAGAACATCCGCGGATCGAGGGAGCGACCGCCACCTTCACTGTGGATGACGAACCCTTTGCGATCATGTATGCGCCTTTCGCCTATCCCTACAATCTGACCGGTGAGGGGTTGCGCCCGATCCGGGAGTTCGACCCAGGCCCGGCGCTCGCCGCCCAGCAGGTGCATATCAGCATTAGTCCGGTACAGCCGCGAAAGGGCGATGTGATCTGGACCAAGGCACAGGCCACTGTGATGCAGGCGGCATTGGCTTCGATCGCCGATCTGGTCGAGATCACAGGGGCGCATTGGCACAGCTCGCAAGGGTTCCAATCACCCGCCTCCGTGCAAGCGGCGGCGGAGGAGGCGATCTCGGGCCGCACGCCGATCGATCACTGGATCCAGTTCTATCCGATCATGCCCAACAATCCGGACCTTAAGGGGACCGAAGACCTCTGGGGGGTGCTCACGCTGGGTCTCGATCCGTTCACTGTGCGCGAGATCGAGCTCGCCAATGCCCCGGTCACGATCGAGGACGCGCATACGTTCTGCCGGGCGACGGTTTGGATGCTGCTCGATAACGGTTCGGTGTTCCATGACCGCGAGACCATCTCGATGGAGGACGGCTCGGGCTTGGCGGTGATCCGCGACCGGCCGCAGGGCTGGATGCGCGGTGTCGAGGGGATCGGCGCCTATGTTCTGGTTCGCGAGGATTCGGTGATCGACCCCGAAAAGCTGATTATCGCCGGAACCCAACCGCAGCGCCGCTCGCTTTTCGGCAAGCTTGGCAGACGACGGTAGCCGAGCCTGGCGACTAATCGCATTGCGGTCTGCTTGGAAATCACCACCTTTGTCGGCATTGCCCTTGTCGATTTACGCCCGGTTCCGAAACCCTGATCATTGGCAAAGCTTGGCTGCTAAAGAGCTCGCCCCACGCAACCCAGGCGGGTTTCCGTCGCTAATATATTTTCCAGGTTGCGCCGCCGGACCGCGCCCCAGGCCCGTATCATCAGACAGACGCGCCGGAGGGTCCGGGCGTCTCACTCAGACAGGAGGAGATGTGACATGCTTTCCAAGCTCTCTCTCGTATCCGTTTCTGTGGTCATGCTTGGCGGCGGCGGATTGGCGCTGGCCGGCACTGCCGAGACCTTCGTCGCGGTCGATACCAATGCCGATGCGCTGATCTCGGTCGAGGAATTCCAGGCCGCTTATCCCGATCTGGACAGCGAGGCGTTCGCGGCACTCGATGCCAATGCCGACAGCCAGCTAAGTCCCAGCGAGTTCATCGGCTCGAACCTGCCGGATCTGCCGCCTTCGGAAGGCTGATCAAAGGGTAAGACGGGCGCCCGGTTGCCCCCCTCTTACCGGGCGCCCTGTCCTTCGATCCGGCATCGATCCTGCCGAACTCATGCAAAAATCCTCCGTCGTCAGGCCGCAGTGTGAATTTCGTCACACTGCTCTTCGGTGATTCGCAGTCATAGTCGCTTGGCCGCGCGTCAGCCTTCTGGTTGTGCTGGTTGTAGAGAAGAGCGGGAGTTCGATCTGTCGCCCGGGCGTTGAAAAACCCTTGCGATCATGCGTTGCCATCGGGTCTGAACACACCCCTCCGCCACTGGGCCATTTCGGCTCGACAGACCTGTAGGAGTATCGGGCGGCCCGAGACCGACAGCCGGGTTGCAAGAGAATTGGCCCAGCGGGCCAGGCGAGAGAGGGGGCACCACCATGGCAAATCCGGGCGATTTGGGATTTCTAAATTTTTCAGCCGGTAGCGGGCATGATGTCCAACTGGTCGCCCTGGCCGATATCTCGGCCAATGAGGTGTTTCATATCACCTCGGTGGATTTCATTGCCGCGACGGGCCGCTTCGCGCCGCAATTCTTCGGGAATCCGCAAGGCGCGACCATGACCTGGATCGCCCCGGCGGGCGGGGTCGCGGCGGGCACGGTGATCAGCTTCGACAATCTCCAGGATTTCCTAGGTCCAGGTCAGGCGGATGTCGATCCTACCGTCTCGACTGGGACGCTTATCCTCGACAATACCGGCGGCGACGCGGGTTTCGACCTGAACACCAATTCGCAGGGCAATACCTATTTCATCTATCAGGATGCCGATCAGAACAGCGCCGGGGCGAATGTCCGCACCGATGACACGACGACGCCTGATGTCTTCATCGCGGGCCTCAGCACCGATGCCGCGGGCTTTGCTCATGCCCAGGCTTTCGATCCCAACACTTTTGCAGACCTTGGCCCGGGCACATTGCCGCCTGGGCTGACCGAGGGGGTCAATGCGCTGAATTTCGGAGGAGAGATCTCGACCGGCGGGATCACCGCCTTCGCCTATACCGGCGACCGCTCGAGCCAGCCGAGCATTGCCGATTACGCAAGTTCGGTCTTTGGCGATCCGGGGGGCAGTTTCGCGACCAGCACGGCGAATATCGGATTCAACCAGAATGAGGGCCGCCAGGTCACGTTCGACGAAACCGCCTTTGTCGCCGGTGCTCAGGACACCAATGCGCCGGGGCTGGCCGCGACGTCGCCCGCCGACGATGCCGCCGATGTGGCCATCGGCGCGAATATCGTCCTGACCTTCAATGAGGATGTGCAGGCTGGTAACGGCGTGCTCAGGATCTTCGAGCGCGGGCCGGATGACGGCTCGGATTCAGACGATGTTCTGGTCACCTCGATCTCGGTCAATGACGGCGCGCAGGTCACAATCAATGGCAGCACGGTCACTGTGAACCCGGCCACCGATCTCGACCCTGCCACGCGTTATTTCGTCGGGATCGATCTTGGCTTTGTGACCGATGCTGCGGGCAATCCATTCGCTGGGCTCGCCAATGGCGCCAATAACGAGGAGGAGGCCTTCGATTTCGTCACCGCCCTGCCGAGCTTGAACGCAGCACCGGTGGCGCTTGGCCCCGGCTCGATTGCCTTCACCGGCTTCAATGCCGAAGGCCAGCGAGACGATTTCGCCATCGTGGCACTCACCGACTTGGACGGGGCCAGCGCGCCGTTCCAGATCTTCTTCACCGATCGCGAGTTCAACGGAACCAGCTTCCTCGCCAATGACGGGGTGGATCAGGATGGCACTCTGGTCTGGACGGTGGACGAGAACATCGCTGCCGGGACAGTGATCAACTTCTCCGAGCTTGGGGTCACCAATGGGACCCCGTTCGACGATTTCGCGGCGGATCGCGGATTGATCCAGCGTGGCGGCGGAACGTTCACCTTCGAGGGAGGTATCGGAGGCGACGAGATCTACGCCTATATCGGCGCGGAGAATGCGCCCACGGCGTTCCTCGGGGCGATTTCGACCGAGGCGAGCGCGGCTTCGCTGACCAATACCGGCCTTGTCTATGGCCAGACCGCTGCGGATTTCGGCGCGGTCGATGCCAATGCCGATGCCGCGCGTTACCTCGGCGACCGGTCCACGCAATCCACCTTCGCCGATTACCTGCCCTTCCTGAACAGCAACCTCGCCACGGATTTCGAGATCGAGGATGACGGCACTTCCGGAGAAGGTTTCTCACCCTTCGACGCAACACCGTTCACTCTGGACGGCACGGATGTGAGCGCGCCCAATCTGGTGAGTCTCTCGCCCGCCGACGAAGACGCGGATGTCGCCATCGGCTCGGATATCGTGCTGACGTTCAACGAGAATGTGGTGGCCGGCAGCGGCAATATCACGATCCGCGAGTTCTCCACCGACGCGGTTTTCGCACAATTCGCGGTGGGAGATGCCGAGGTTACCTTCAGCGGCACCAGTGTGACGGTAAATCCGACCGGCGATCTGGCCGAGGGTACGCGATACTACATCCAGGTCGACACCGGGGCGATCACCGACAGCGCGGGCAACGGGTTCGCCGGGATCACGGACAAGGAGGAAGCCGATTTCTCCACCGCCCTGCCGACCCGGGGCGAGGCGCCGGATCTCGCCGCTGGAAGCATCGCCTTCACCGGGTTCAATTTCGACCAGACCGAGGACGATCTCGCCTTTGTCGTGCTGCAGGATCTCGACGGCTCGACGGAGGCGTTCGACATTTTCTTCAGCGACCGGCCCTGGAACGGAACGACATTTACCGATCCCGACGAGTTGGATGGCTTTCTGCGCTGGACGGTGAACGAGCAAATCGCGGCGGGCACGGTGGTCACCTTCACTGATATCGGCACCCAGAACGGCAACGCCCAGCCCGGGCTGAGCGAGAGCCACGGCCTGATCACCCGGATCGGCACGTTCTCGCCCGAGCAGTTCGGCGAAACAGTTTATGCCTACACGTCGCTGACTTCCACCGAAGACGATGTGCCCGCGCAGTTCTTGGCAGCGCTGAGCACCGGCAATTCCGACGCGTTGAATTTCGGCACGCTTACCGGCACCGGGTTGCAGCTTGGCGAAACCGCGCTCGACTTCAGCGATGAGGGTTCGCCGGATGCCGTTGCAGCGGCGGATTACGTAGGCACCCGCGACAGCGAGGCGGCATTCGAGGATTATCTGCCGCTGGTCAATGACATCACCGCCTTCACGGTGGTCGGCACCGCTTCAGGCGACTCGCTGGTCCCGTTTGACACCACCGCCTTTACCCTGACCGCGCCGCCGGGTCTGACCGTCAGCATAGACGCCGCCGAGATCTCAGAGGCCGATGGCGCCGATGCGGCCACCGTCACCGTCACCCGCGAGGGTGATACCTCGGAGAACCTGGTGGTCACGCTGACTTCCAGCGATGTGACCCAGGCGACCCTCGCGCCCACGCTGACCATCCTGGCCGGGCAATCCTCGGCCAGTACTGGCCTCGACGCCCAGGACGATGCACTTCTCGATGGCACTCAGACGGTGGAAATCACTGCCATGGCCACGGGTTTCGACAGCGGCAGCGACAGCGTGGACGTGACCGATGACGAGGTGCTCGATACCACCCCGCCCAATGCGCCGGTCATTGTCTCGTTCGCCGATGATTCCGGGATCGAGGGCGATCAGACCACCTCGGACCGCACGCCGAGTTTTGCGCTGACCGCCGAGGCGGGAAGCACGGTAGAGGTGGTTGTGTCAGGTATTGTGGTCGGCTCGACCAGTGCCGATGGCGACGGTAATGCCACATTCACGCTAAGTGCCCAGAATGACGGTGTGATCAGCGTCACCGCCCGGGCACGCGATGCTGCCGGGAATGTCTCGCGGGATTCTATTCCCTTCCTGCTCGAGATCGATACCGAAGCGCCGAACGCGCCAAGCGCGCCGATACTCTTCGGCCCGAGCGACAGCGGGCCATCGAGTGCCGACAATCTGACCAATGTGTTGACGCCGGAGTTTCTCATAGTCGGAGCAGAGCCCGGTTCGACCGTATCCTTGATCTCGGATATCGAGGGCGAGATCGGCACGGGGCTTGCCGACAATGGTGGATTGGCCCGGATCATTTCGAACCAGCAGCTGGGAGAGGGCGTGCGCAACTTCACCGCCATTGCCACCGATGCGGCGGGCAATGCCTCGGAGATCTCAGCTAGCCGTCAGGTGGAGTTCGACGTCACAGGCCCGGTCCTGGATATGTCGATCCCCGCCGATGGTGACAGCGCGGTGCCGGTCAATCGCGATATCACGCTGACTTTCAACGAGGCCGTGTTCATCGCTGGCGGCACAGTCTCGATCCGCGAGATCGGCACGAATGCGCTGATCGAGACGATCACGCTGCCCTCGCAGCAAACGACGATCAACGCGAACCAGATCGTGCTGAACCCGGCCAGTCCGCTGCCCGAATTGTCGGCCTTGTTCATCGAGATATCCCTGGGAGCCGTGATCGATCTGGCGGGCAACGCATTGCAGCCGATCGGCGATCTGACCTTCACCACCGGCTTTGTTTTCGATCCTTTCCCGACCAATGGCGACGATCAGTTGATCGGCACCCCAGGGCCCGATCAGATCGACGGTTTGGGCGGGAACGATCTCATCCTGGGCCTGGCGGGGAACGACAGTCTCGAGGGCAATGAGGGCGATGACACGCTGCTCGGCCATGGCGATGACG
Organism: Pseudomonadota bacterium; assembly: GCA_038746695.1. GTDB lineage: Bacteria > Pseudomonadota > Alphaproteobacteria > Rhodobacterales > Rhodobacteraceae > Thermohalobaculum. The sequence goes on from JBCDKL010000094.1 coordinate 7,328, forward strand.
ACACTCTGTTCGGCGGTGAGGGCAATGATACGCTGGATGGCGGGCTCGGCGCGGATACGTTGGATGGCGGGCGCGACGACGATCTGCTGCTGGGTGGGCGCGACGACGACACTCTGTTTGGTGGCGAGGGCGAGGACGAGCTGCGCGGTGGTGGCGGCATGGATGTGATCTTCGGCGGCACACAGGGCGATGACATCTATGGCGGCCGCGGCAATGACATCGCCGAGGGCGGCAATGGTGCAGACGATCTGCGCGGGGATGAGGGCAATGACGAGCTGCGCGGTCAGCAGGGCCGCGACCGGGTCTTCGGCGGTGATGGCGATGACATGCAGTTCGGCGGTACCGAGGATGATCTGCTCTCGGGCGGCGACGGGATCGACAGCTTATTCGGCGGCGATAATGACGATGTTCTCCGCGGCGGCGATGATGGCGATAGCCTTTTCGGAGGCGACGGGAAAGACGTGCTGCGCGGCGATGCAGGCGACGACACGCTTTTTGGCGGCGATGGGGATGACGATCTGCGTGGCGGCGCGGGTACGGACCAGCTCAGCGGCGGCGAAGGCAATGACGTGATCAATGGCGGCAGCGGGATCAATTTCATCGTCGGCGAGGAGGGCGACGATCTGATCCTGGCGGGCGGCGGCTCGAACACGATCGTCTTCGGCGATGGCGAGGGCAATGATGTGATCCGTGCCTTTGGCTCGGACGATACGCTGTTCTTCGAGCTGACCGCCTTTGACGATATCGAGGATGTAGATGCCGCCCTCAGCCTGAATTTTGCGGGCGACCGACTGACGATCTCGACCGGGTCCGAGTCGGTTCTGATCGATCTGGCGGGCGGCGACCTGGCCGGAACCAATCTCAACACGTTCTCCGATGCCAGCCGATTGGTTTTCCTGGAAGATCTGATCGAGGTGATCGATATCTGAACTCCGGAAGCTGCTATCGGGTAAGGATTGCTTGCGGGCGGCCCGGGGCGATCCCCGGGCCGTACTCTTGCGCGGTTTTGCATCTCGAACCCGAGCATGCGATAGCAGGGTCGAGAGGGAGCGCCCGCCATGACTAACCGCGTTTTCGTCCTGAACGGACCTAATCTGAACCTGCTGGGGCAGCGCCAGCCGGAGATCTATGGCACCACCACGCTGGACGATATCGAACGCGCATGCGAGGCCTTGGCGGGCGAGCTCGGTCTCTCGATCCGGTTTCACCAATCGAATCGCGAATATGAGATCATCGATTGGATACAGGAGGCGCGCGAGGCGGCTGAGGGGATTGTGATAAACCCTGCGGCCTTTACCCATAGCTCGGTGGCGATCCTGGATGCGTTGAAGATGTTCGAGGGGCCGGTCGTGGAGGTGCATCTTTCCAATGTGCATCAACGTGAGGCGTTCCGGCATCACTCGTATGTATCGGGCCGCGCGGAGGCGGTGATCGCCGGAGCCGGGGCGCATGGGTATCTGCTTGCGCTGCGCCATCTGGCGCATCTGTTGCGGTAACGCGCCCCCGGCACTTCGTTTGCGGTGACGGGCCCCGGCACATCTTTAGGGTAGCTTGCCCCCGGCACGACGAAGCCACCGCCCACCCCCATCCACCCACCGGTGCGCGGCAGCTCCGCCGTGCCGGGGCGTGTGGGTCAGATTTCGATGATCAGTTTCCCGGTGTTTTGGCTGCGATAGAGCATGTCGATGGCCGCAGGGGCGGTTTCGGGGCCTTTGAGGATATGTTCGCGGACCTTGAGCTGACCTAAGCGCAGCCAGTCGGCGATGGCTGTGCGGGCCTCTTGCAGCCGATCCTTGTAGTCGAAGATCAAAAAACCCTGCATGCGCGCTCTGGCGACGAGGAGCTGGCGGTGGACCCTGGGACCCATCGGTACCGGATCCCACTCGGTCACCGCCGCCGTGCCGCAGATGGTGATCCGGGCGCCTTGGGCCAGATGCGCCATCACCGCGTCGGAGATCGCCCCGCAAGTATTGTCGAAATAGCAATCGACACCTTCGGGGCAGTGCTCTGCCAGGGCCGCGTCGATATCATCTGCTTTGTAATCGATGGCCGCGTCATAGCCGAACTCCTCGAGGCATTGACGGATCTTCTCAGGCCCGCCCGCGATCCCGATTGTCCGGCAGCCGGTCAGTTTGGCGATCTGCCCGACCGCCGAGCCGACAGCACCCGCTGCGGTCGAGACGACCACCGTGTCGCCGGTCTTGGCCGCACAGCTCTCAAGAAGGCCGAAATAGGCAGTGGTGCCGTTCAGGCCGAGAATGCCGAGAGCGTAGCTGCGGGGCAGATCGGTCTCGGTCACCTTGCGCGCGATCGCCTCGCCCTTCACTAGGGCATGGCTCTGCCAGCCGAAAAGGCCCTCGACGACATCTCCTGGCGCATAGTCCGGGTGGTGCGAGGCGATTACATCACCCACGGCGAAGCTGCGCATCGGGTCTCCCAACGCCACGGGTGGGGAATAGTTTGGCACATCATTGGCCCAACCCCGCATGGCAGGGTCGACCGACCAATGGGTGAGATGGATCAGGACCTCTCCCGCGCCGGGATCGGGAATCGGGGTCTCGGTGATCTCGAAATGCTCGGGCTGGGGCACGCCGACCGGGCGGCGGGCGAGGATGACTTGGGTGTTGGGCATGTGCTTCTCCTCCTGCTTTCAGAAACCTTCTGGTGCCCTTGGGGTCAAGACTGGCATTGGCGGGTGGGGATGACGGGGCGGAGGTGCTGTGCTATCTGCCCGGTGATGAGCCAGCCGCCGAAAGCCAGCGTGATCCAGCCGGATTTCGCCACATTGCCGCGACGCGACGCGGAGGAAGGACGGCGCAGTCTGATCGGGCTGGACCGGGCTGGTCTGGCGGCGGCACTTGCCGAGATCGGTGTGCCCGAGCGGCAGGCGAAGATGCGGTTGGCTCAGCTCTGGTCCTGGATCTATCAGAAAGGGGTGGCGGAGTTCGACGCCATGACCAATCTCGCCAAAGGCTTTCGAGCAGATCTGGCGAGGGCTTTCACACTCGACCGGCCCCAGGTGGTCAGCCGCCAGATCAGCCGTGACGGGACGCGAAAGTACCTGCTGCGCATCGCGGGCGGGCATGAAGTCGAGGCGGTATATATCCCCGAGGAGGATCGCGGCACGCTGTGTGTCAGCAGCCAGGTGGGCTGCACGCTGACCTGCTCGTTCTGCCATACCGGAACGCAGAAACTGGTGCGCAATCTGACCGCGGGCGAGATCGTTGGGCAGATTCTGGTGGCGCGCGACGATCTGGGTGATTGGGGGCATCGGGCGGATGGGCGGCGGCTGGTCTCGAACATCGTTCTGATGGGGATGGGAGAGCCGCTCTACAACACCGACAATGTGCGGGAT
>JBCDKL010000095.1:0-10654 GCA_038746695.1 Pseudomonadota bacterium
GAAGGCAAGACCCGGCTTGTGGGCGATTGCGATTATGAGAGCTGCGCGGCGGTGGCCGGCGCGATCACTCCGGTACCTGGCGGAGTGGGCCCGATGACCATCGCCTGCCTGCTGGCCAACACCCTCACCGCCTGTTGCCGGGCGCATAACCTGCCCGAGCCTGAGGGACTGACCGCCTGACCTCGAGGACGACCCGGCGCAGAGCGGCCTTGCGCTGACTGACAAATCTCCTGGAGTGGCGATTAGATCCGTGTCGGGTCCGGGAGAACCGTTGTGGCACTCCTTCGCTTAGTACAGAATCGCCTGGGCGCTTCGGCGGCTTTGACTACGGGAATGCGGAGATATGAGGTGTGCAGCCTCGTCGCCGCGTGTCAGCTCAATTGCGCTACCGGCAGGGCGACCACCTCGCGGTCAATCACCAGAGTCACTGCCTCGGGCCCGATCAAATCGCTGAGTGCCCGGTCACGCACGTCCAACCCTCCAGTATAGGCGCCAAAAGCGGGCAGGATCAGCCGACAATCGGACATAGCGAAACATCTCCGCGAAATCGCCCTACCACGCAGCATCATCCGCACTTTTGGGTGGTAATGCGCCGAGACTTCGGGGCGCTTATCGCTGCGTTGGGCAATATGGCGAAAGACGAGTCCGCCAAGCTCCGCCTCTTCGAGATAGGTGCCCGGTAGGTCGATCGGTCCCGGGTCGTGATTGCCAGCGATCCAGATCAGCCGCCGCCCTGCGGCCAAGCGGGCGAGCCGGGTCACCACCTCCTCACCTAAGGCATCCGCGGCAGGAAGATCGTCGAAACTGTCTCCGAGCGACAGAACCACCCGGGGCGAGAGTGCTGCCACCTCGGCCTCCAAACGGCCGAGTGTGTCCAATGTCTCATAGGGGGGCAAAAGACCGTGACCCTGGCGCGCCATCCGCTCGGCCCGACCGAGATGCATATCCGCCACCGCCAAAACTCGTCGCGCTGGCCACCAAAGCGTGCCGGCGACCCGCGCGATCAGATCGGCACCGCCGAAGGAGACTACTGTCTGGGCTTGGAGGGTAGTGGTCATCTGCCTGCCCGTTCGCCAATCGTTCCCTTTTCGCGATACCCGATCCCTGCCCGGCCCGCAAGCGCGACTGGACCTTGCCCGACCGGGCGCGCATATACCCAAGAGCCTGTGCAAGAGGGCCGGACATGACCGATCTGGACGTCAAGGAAAAGCCGAAGACCCGCGAGAAGACCGCGCGGCCAAAAATGTACAAGGTACTGCTGCTCAATGACGATTACACTCCGCGGGATTTCGTCGTCACCGTGTTAGCCGCGGTGTTCGGTATGGGTCCCGAGAAAGCCTATCACGTGATGGTCACTGCCCATATGCGGGGGGTCTGCGTTGTCGGCGTCTTCACCAAAGAGATCGCCGAGACCAAGGCCGCGCAAGGGACAGATGCGGGGGCGGCCGCGGGCTACCCTCTGACCTTCACAACCGAGCGTGAGGAGTGACGCCTCCGCCATCGAGGCACGCCCGATCAGAGCCGGACTGCCAGGTCATTCGGTCACTGCGCAATTTCAGGAGAGGCTCAGCCCAGATTGAGCGTGCATCTCTGGCGCCAGTTGGTCCTTCTTATCGAGCAGTCCTTGAGCCGGACTTGCTTTTCCAGGCAGATATACATGCAAGCAGGCGGGCTACTTCTTCCATAGAACCAACTGCAGACCTCTCAGGACGTGCCGAAACTGTTCAATCGTCCAGTAGGACAGCGACGTCCGCCTTGGTTAAAGAGGCCAGACAGCGAGTGAACTTCATTGGGTCTCAGGCAACCGACAAAAAGAGGGGTACGGCCAGGAGTCAGAGCTGAATTACGACCCAGGTCTCTCCGCGATCGTCGCGTTCGAAGATAAGAAGAGCGTCTATCTATGCCGGAATCACTGATACTTTGCGGCCGTAGGGAGAGCGGGTTATATCGCTCTCCCTGCCCGGCTTTCGCTTAAGCAGCGGCGACGGCGCGTTTGGTCATGACAGCCACCAGATGGGCGCGGTAGTCCGGCGAACCGTGTATATCGCCGATCATTCCCTCGGCTGATACGGAGAGACCCGCAACCGCATCGGGAGAGAAATTGCCGCTCAATGCCTGTTCCGCCTCGGTCCAGCGGAACACGCCCCCTTCGGATGCGCCGGTGACCGCAACCCTGACACCGGAAGCATATCTCGCCACGAAGACACCGACCAAGGCGAAGCGCGAAGCGGGCTGGACGAACTTCTGGTAATTCGCCTGGCTTGGGATCGGAAAGCGCACACCGGTGACGATCTGACCTTCCTCAAGCGCGGTTGAGAACATGCCCTGGAAGAAGTCATCGGCCGCGATATCGCCCGACGAGGTCAGGATCGTCGCGCCGGTGCCGAGACAGGCCGAAGGATAGCAGGCCGAGGGATCGTTATTCGCAACCGACCCGCCGATCGTGCCGCGATTGCGCACCTGGGGGTCGCCGATCCCACCGGCCAGATTGGCCAATGCCGGGAAGACCCTCTGCACCTCGATGGAGTGTTCCACCTCGACATGGCGCACGGCGCCTTTGATGGTCACGCTGTCGGGTGAGACCTCGATCCCCTGCATCTCGGCGATGCGGCTGAGATCCACCAGGGTAGAGGGCTGACCCAGACGCTGCTTGAGTGTCGGCAACAGAGTCTGCCCGCCCGAAAGCGGCTGAGCATCCTCCTCAGTCAGGGCCGAGACGGCATCCGCGACACTGCCTGCTTTCTGATAGTTGAAATTGTACATGCCCGTCGCTCCTCAGTTCTGCATGGCTTCCCAGACGCGCTTGGGCGTCAGGGGCATATCGATATGGGTGACACCATGGCCTGCCAAAGCATCGATTACTGCATTGACCAGCGCGGGCGGCGAGCCGATCGCCCCGGCCTCGCCGCAGCCCTTCACACCCAGCGGGTTATGGGTGCAGGGGGTACAGCTCGAATGGTCCACCTGGAAGACTGGTAGGTCATCGGCGCGCGGCATGGCGTAGTCCATATAGCTGGCCGAGACCAATTGCCCGTCCGCGTCATAGACACAACTCTCCAACATGGCCTGGCCGATCCCCTGGGCGAGACCGCCATGGACCTGGCCCTCGACGATCATCGGATTGACCACATTTCCGAAATCATCGGCAGCGGTGAAGTTCAGGATCTCGACCTGGCCGGTTTCAGGATCGACCTCGACCTCGCAGATATAGGCGCCCGCCGGATAGGTGAAGTTGGCGGGATCGTAGAACGAGGTTTCCTCGAGCCCCGGTTCCAGCGTCTCGTGCGGGAAGTTATGGGGGACATAGGCGGTCAGCGCCACATCGCCCCAGGCAACCGATTTGTCGGTACCCGCCACGCTGAAAGCGCCATCCTTGAACTCTACATCCGCCTCGGAGGCCTCCATGAGATGGGCTGCGATCTTCGTAGCTTTTGCGACGATCTTGTCGACCGATTTGACGATGGCCGAGCCGCCGACCGCAAGGCTGCGCGATCCATACGTGCCCATTCCAAAGGGGATTTTCGAGGTGTCACCGTGCACGATCTCGATATTGCCCTCATCGCAGCCCAGCCGGTCAGCCACCACCTGAGCGAAGGTCGTCTCATGCCCCTGGCCGTGAGAATGGCTGCCGGTCAGCACCGTGACCGAACCGGTCGGGTTCACCCGTACCGTCGCCGCCTCATAGAGCCCTGCCCTAGCGCCGAGCGCGCCGACCAGAGTGGATGGTGCGATCCCGCAAGCCTCGATATAGGAACAGATTCCCATTCCGCGGAGTTTGCCGCGTGTCGCGCTCTCGGCCTTGCGAGCCTCGAAGCCGTCGCGGTCGGCCAGATCCAGAGCCTTATCCATTACGGCGCCGTAATTGCCGCTGTCATATTCGACCGCGACCGGCGTGGCATAGGGATATTGATCCGGCTGGATGAAATTACGGCGGCGAAGCTCCACCGGATCGATTCCCATTTCGCGCGCGGCCTTGTCGATGGTTCGCTCAAGCTGAAAGGTCGCCTCGGGCCGCCCTGCCCCGCGATAGGCATCGACCGGCACCGTGTTGGTGAAAACCGCCTTCACATTGGTGAAGATCAACGGTGTCTGATAGTTCCCCGCCAGCAAGGTGCCATGCAGCCAGGTCGGCACACATGGCGCGAAAGTGCTGAGATACGCCCCCATATTGGCCAGCGTGGCACAGCGCAGCGCCAGAAATTTGCCGTTTTCGTCCATCGCCAATTCGACCTTGGTGACATGGTCGCGGCCTTGGGCGTCGGAGATGAAACTCTCGGTCCGGTCCGCTGTCCATTTGATCGGGCGGTTGATCTGTTTCGAGGCCCAGGTGACGAAGGCTTCCTCGGCGTAGTGATAAATCTTGGTGCCGAACCCTCCCCCGACATCGGGCGCCACGACGCGCAGCTTGTGCTCGGGAATCGAGAGCACGAAAGCCCCCATGAGAAGCCGGATCACATGCGGGTTCTGAGACGTGGTGTAGAGCGTATGCTCATCTGTCGCCCGGTTATACTCACCGATGGCGCAGCGCGGCTCCATCGGATTGGCAACGAGGCGCTGATTGGTCAATTCCAGCGTGGTGACGTGATGGGCCCCGGCGATGGCGGCATCCACTGCGTCCTTGTTCTCGGCCACGAACTCCCAGTCGAAGCAGAGATTGCCGGGCACATCGTCATGGACCAACGCGCCGCTTGCCAGAGCCGCTTCCATATCGATATTCGCGGGCAGTTCGGAGATCTCGAGCTCGATCATCTCGGCGGCGTCTTTCGCCTGCTCCAGCGTCTCAGCGACCACCACCGCGATCGGATCCCCAACATGGCGCACCTTGCCCTCGGCGAGGATCGGGTGCTTGGGCTCCTTCATCGGCTCACCGTCCTTGTCGGTGACCTGCCAGCCGCAGGGCACGCCGCCCAGCCCCTCCATATCAGCCGCGGTGAAGATCCGCACCACACCTGGCGCGTTCGAGGCGGCACCGGTATCCAGTTGTTCGATCACCCCATGGGCCAGGCTTGAGCGCAGGATATAGGCATAGGTCTGCCCCGGCCGGTTGATATCGTCGGTATATTGACCCTTCCCGGTCAGAAACCGGACATCCTCGCGGCGCTTCGAGCTTGCGCCAATTCCCTGATCTTTAGGCATGTGTTGTTCCCTTTCCCTAGTTTTGCCCCGCGCCCTTGGGCGAGAGGTGCGCGGTGGTCGGAGCCACCTGCGCTGTTCGGTATCGGTCGGTCAGGCCGGAGCCGCTCCAAGCAAAGCGAGGCCGAGCGTCAACTGGCAGATCACGCCGACCACGAAGAGCAGCGTTCGAACCACCGGAATCCCCGCGCAGTATGCAAGGTAATGGGCCAGCCGTGCCCAGAAGGTCACCATCGCCGCCGCCGCCGTGGCCGAGCTGCCCACCCCCGCCACATGCACGCCGATGGCGAGCGGGGCGAAGATCACCAGATTTTCGATGGCATTGCGGTGCGCATGCTGCGCACGGATCGCCCATGCGGCGTTTCCGGGATCGTCGCCCACCCGGCCCATCAGCGCGTTGACCACCCCCATCTCGGCCAGCACCGAAAGAATGTAGGGCACCCACATCAACGCAGTAAGCAGCGCAACGGCGGCCAGCCAGAAAAGCTCGGGCGACATCGTTGGAATTACTCCGCGGCCTGGACCTGCCCGTTCATCACGGCAGAGGCAGCCTGGATCGATTTGACGATGTTATGATACCCGGTACAGCGGCAAATATTGCCCTCGAGCCATTCACGGATCTCGTGCTCGCTGGGACTCGCGTTCTTCTGCAGAAGATCCGCCGCCGACATCACCATGCCCGGCGTGCAGAACCCACATTGAAGACCGTGATGATCCTGAAACGCCTGCTGGATCACACCCAGCGAGCCATCAGGATTGGCCATCCCTTCGATCGTCGCCACCTCGGCGCCGTCGCAGGCCACCGCAAGGGTGGAGCAGGATTTCACGCTTTCGCCGTTCACGTGCACGACGCAGGCGCCGCATTGCGATGTGTCGCAGCCGACATGGGTGCCGGTCAGGCCCAATCCCTCGCGCAGGAACTGCACCAGCAGGGTGCGGCCTTCGACCTCGCCGGAGACGGCCGTGCCGTTCACGGTCATCGAGACGGTTGTCATCTTGGTTTCCTCCTTGGCTTTGCCCGCCTGAGCGGACCTTTTCGCTGTGTCGGATCAGCCGATGATGCGGCCGAGCCAGCCTTTCTTCTCCTCCCCGCCGGCGGTGTCCTCGCCGCCGCTTTCCGTCTCGGAGGTGGCTTCTTCCTCTTTTGGGCCTTCCACATGTGTCTGAAAATCGGTGAAGAACTGATCGGCCATTTTCTTGGCGAAACCGTCGATCAAGCGCCCGCCGAGCTGTGCCAGCTTGCCGCCGACCTTGGCCTCGACGTCATAGCTGAGTTTAGTGCCGCCCTCGGCTTCTTCCAGCTTCACATCGGCTCCGCCCTTGGCAAATCCCGCAGCTCCGCCTTTGCCCTCGCCCGAGATCGTATAGCTTTCGCCCACGACGATATTGCTCAGCTCGACCTGCCCTTTAAAGGTGGCCGAGACCGGGCCGACCTTCTGTTTGACAGTCGCCGCGAAGCCGCTATCGCCCACGCGCTCCATCTCCTGGCAGCCGGGGATGCAGGCCTTCAGCACGTCGGGATCGTTCAGCGCCTCCCATACTTGGCTGCGCGGTGCCGCGATCACGCGTTCGCCTGACATTTCCATGGGCGTCCTCCCCAAATGCGTCGTTAGAGATCAGCCTAGGGTGATTTCGCCTCGCCTGTCCACACTCGTCTCTAGGCCAAGAGGCCCTTGCGCCCTGCCCGCTTGACCAAGGCGGTCCTGCACCCCAAAAGCAGGCATCGGAACAGGCGGATTGCAGAGCGGCGGAGGGCGATATGACGATCACCATTTGGGGCCGGGCGACATCTTCGAATGTCCAGGTCGCGGCCTGGGCGGCGGCGGAGCTTGGGCTCAACTTCGAGCGGATCGATGCCGGCCACTCCTTTGGCAGGCTGGACACGCCCGAGTACCGCGCCCTCAACCCAAATGGCCGGGTGCCGACGCTGCTCGACGGAGATCTCGTGCTGTGGGAGAGCCAGGCGATCCTGCGCTATCTCGCGGCGCGCTATGGCGATGGAGGGTTCTGGCCCGAGGATGTCGCGGTGCGGGGCGAGCTCGATATGTGGGCCGAGTGGACCCGCACGACCTTCCAGCCGCATTTCAACTACCAGATCTTCTGGCAACTGGTCCGAGTGGGGGCCGCCGACCGCGATGAGGCAGCCATTTCCCGCTCGGCCGAGAGCCTCAAGCCGGTGGTCGGGATCCTCGAGAACCGGCTTGCCGGTCGCCCCGGCCCTTATCTGAGTGGGGAGAGCCTCGCATGGGCCGACATTACCGTCGGCCACCTGCTCTATCGGTACTACAATGTGGAGTTCGAGCGCGCTGAAACCCCGGCACTCGATGCCTATTATCACGCCTTGACCCAACGTCCGGCCTATGCCGAACACGCGATGGTCAGCTTCGAACCGCTTCGGGTGCACTGAGTTGGAAGCCGATTTCGTCATAGTGGGATCGGGCTCGGCCGGGTCGGCCATGGCGGCCCGGCTTTCCGAGGACGGGCAGCATTCGGTCTTGGTGCTCGAATTCGGCGGCTCCGACTGGGGACCGCTTATCCAGATGCCGGGAGCGCTTTCCTTCCCGATGAACATGCCGCGCTATGATTGGGGCTTCGCCTCCGAACCCGAGCCGCATCTCGGCGGCCGCCGGCTGGCCTGTCCGCGGGGCAAGGTGATTGGCGGTTCTTCCTCGATCAACGGCATGGTCTATGTCCGCGGCCATGCGCGCGATTATGACCATTGGGCCGATCAAGGTGCGGAGGGATGGAGCTATGCCGATGTCCTCCCCTATTTCCAGCGGATGGAGAATTGGGACCCGGCGGGCCATGGCGGAGATCCGGACTGGCGGGGCAAGACCGGGCCGCTTCATGTCACACGGGGCAAGCGGGACATCCCGCTCCACCAGGCTTTTGTCGAGGCGGGGCGGCAAGCGGGCTTCGAACTGACTGCCGATTACAATGGAGAGAAGCAGGAAGGCTTTGGCCCTATGGAGATGACCGTCCGGCGCGGACAACGCTGGTCGGCAGCAAATGCCTATCTGAAACCGGCGCTGAAGCGGCCCAACCTGGATCTGCTCCGCTGTTTCGCGCAAAAGGTCGTGATAGAAGAAGGCCGCGCTGTCGGGGTCGAGATCTCCCATGGCCGCGGCGCTCTGAAACGGACCGAGATCGTGCGCGCCCGGCGCGAAGTGATCCTGGCCGCCTCATCGATAAATTCCCCGAAAATCCTGATGCTGTCGGGCATCGGCCCCGCCGCGCATCTCACTGAACACGGGGTCGAGGTCATCGCCGACCGCCCCGGCGTCGGCCAAAATCTGCAGGACCATTTGGAGCTGTACATCCAGCAGGCCTGCACGCAGCCGATCACCCTCTTCAAACACTGGAACCTGGTCGGCAAAGGGTTGGTGGGCTTGGAGTGGCTCCTCTCGCGCAGCGGCCCCGGCGCGTCGAACCAGTTTGAGAGTGCGGCTTTCCTGCGCTCGAAACCCGGGGTCGAATACCCGGATATCCAATACCATTTCCTTCCGATCGCCGTGCGTTACGACGGGCAAGCGGCGTCGGAGGGACATGGTTTTCAGGCCCATGTCGGGCCGATGCGCTCGCCATCGCGCGGGAATGTGACGCTGCGCTCAGCCGATCCCGAGGACCCGCCGAGGATCCTGTTCAACTATATGAGCCGGCCCGAAGACTGGTCCGATTTCCGCCATTGCATCCGCCTGACCCGCGAGATCTTCGGCCAGGAGGCTTTCGCCCCTTTCCGCGGAAAGGAGATCCAGCCCGGCGACGATCTGCAGTCCGATGACGAGCTCGACGGGTTCATCCGCGAGCATGTCGAGAGCGCCTATCATCCCAGCGGCACTGCCCGGATGGGCCGGGCTGACGATCCGATGGCGGTGGTCGACCCGGAGTGTCGGGTGATCGGGGTCGAGGGCCTGCGCCTGTCGGACAGTTCGATCTTTCCCCGGATCCCCAATGGAAATCTGAACGGGCCAAGTATCATGACGGGAGAGAAGGCTGCCGACCATATTCTGGGCCGCGATCCTCTTCCCCGCTCGAACGCGCGGCCCTGGATCAATCCGCGCTGGCAAGAAAGCGATCGGTGAGCCTAGGCCGGCGGCGATTGCTCGGCAGGCTCTGTCTCGTCCGGCTCGGCGGATTCGCGTTGCTTGGCGGCGAGAGCAAGAATGATCAAGGCAAACCCGGTGAAGGCCAGAAGGCTGCCTACCCAGGCCGTGATGATCGCCCATAAGATCAAATTGCTCGCCAACAGAATCGTGGCCCCGACCCCCGAAGACAAGGCGAACCCGCTTACAATCAAACCTGCCTTTTCCATCGCTCGCCTCTCCACAAGCTGCGCCATATTCGAATATCCACGAAATAGAGGCATGATTCGGGCGTTAATGGGGCTGAGCTGCGACCGTGTGGCGCTTAGTACGACCAGCAATGCATGATCTTTCAGGCACCGCGAGCGCTGAACTACTGGCGTCCCAGACCTTTGACAGCGAAAGCGTCGGTTGACCGCTGGTCTGTCTCGGCCTCGCGATTAGTTACTCCTGAGCGCATTGCCGGTCGGACCAGGCGGGGTTGCCAAACCTCAACAAGAATAGTTGCTGTTCTCACTAGCGGCATGTCGATGGTTGAAGATGAGACCAAGGGTATGAAGGAGGGCGCGGATCACAGAACATCTTGCTGAGGCGATACCCGACCTTCAATCCATTACGACCTTGCTGGTCGCATGCTGCAGGTCAGATGCAATCCGCTTTGAACCTGCAGCGTCAAGCTTCCGTCAGCGGGTCCGTCTGAGCCACAGGAATTATCTCTGCACTCCCGATCGAGAGGTTGCGTAGAAAGCGCAGGATTTGCTCGCCATCGCTCTCATCCAATGAGGCTGGAGCGCGGGAGCCGAAGGTCTTCTGCAGAAGCCCGCCATCCTTGTCGCCATCGTGGAACGCCATGGTCCACTCTCCGAAGACCCGGGTTTCGGAGTCCTGGGCGAGCACCGTTCGGATGCCCTCGTGCCGCCCATCGCTGCAGATGGATCGGTAGAGGGCCGCTACGTCCGCCTCGACACCCTCGATCTCTTGAATGAAAGACTCGGAGTCGAAGTAGAGATATCCCGTAATTCCCTTGGTCGAGTTTCGTGCTAGCGACACGTCTGCGATGTCACGAAGCTCGTCTTCGGATACCCCGTCGCGACGGCGGCTAACATATATGAGACGATGTATCAGGATCTATCCTAACGTTTTCACATGCAACTAACCACGGTTTACCCGCACAGCACAAGCTGTTGCATTTAGCTTTTCAGTCTAGGGAATAGGGCACCACGTCACGGTGATCGGGATCGATCTTCAACGGCCGCTCGACCGGAGGCACCGCGCGCTGGTGGCACTGCGCCCGCTCGCAAATCCTGCAGCTGACCCCGATCGGCGCATAGGCCGCCGCGTTCCCGAGATCGAGATCATCGGCATAGACGAGCTGCTCGGCATGTTTCACCTCACAGCCCAGCCCTATAGCATAACGCCTTGTTCCAGATGAGAAATTA
>JBCDKL010000096.1:0-10506 GCA_038746695.1 Pseudomonadota bacterium
GAGATCTTCGGACCGGACGCCGATCGCCTGGTCGCCGCCGCAGCCGAGGTCGAGGCGGCTTTTGCCAGCCTGCCCGTTGTGGTGAAGAACGAGAACGACTGGGGCAACAAGGTAATCAAAGTCATCGTCGATATCGCCCAGGACAAGGCGCGCAAATTGGGTGTGACCTCGCGCGATATCTCCGAAGTGATGGAGGCTTACTTTTCCGGCACCACCTATTCGACCTTCCGGGAGGGCGACGAGCAGATCCCGATAGTGCTCAGAGCCACAACGCTCAGCCGCGACAGTCTGGAGGATCTCGCCAATCTGACGGTCGCGACCGGCGGGCGGTTGATCTCGATCGATCAGGTCGCAAGCTTCCGGCCGACGCTGGAATTCTCTGAGATCCGGCGCGAAAATCAGGTGCGCCGCATCGTGATCTCCGGAAAAAGCTCGGAGCTGAGCGCGCAGCAAGTGTTGGAGCGGATCCAACCGGTGCTGGATGGGCTGGATCTGGGGCCGGACTATGAAATCTCGATCGCGGGAGAGCTGGAGGACAGCGCCGACGTGAATGATCAGATGGGCGGAAACATGCCGCTCGCTCTGGGGGTCATGCTGGCAGCACTGGTTTTCCAGTTCAACTCGCTGCGCCGTTCGCTGGCGACCTTTCTGACCATCCCACTGATCGTGATCGGCGCTCCATACGGCATGCTTTTTGCCGGACAACCGATGTCGTTCTTCGCGATGCTGGGGCTGATGTCGCTGATGGGGATCATCATCAACAACGCGATTGTCTTGATCAACCAGATCGATATCGAGTCGGAAAAGGCACCGCTTGATGAGGCCATCATTCTTGCCGCCCAGGCGCGGGCCAAGCCGATCATGTTGACGTCACTCACCACGATTTTCGGTCTGGTGCCGATGGCCCTTGCCGGTGGGGCCCTATTCGAGCCGATGGCGACCATGATGATCGGGGGGCTCGCCATCGCCTCGCCGCTCACGCTGATCGTCGCGCCGCCGCTTTGCTATTTTCTGCTGCGGCGCCGAGGCTCGCGGGGCAAGCAGGCCGCTGCCTGACAGCATGGTTGCATTCAGACTACGGTCATGCGCATCAATGAGCGAGAGATTGGAGAGATCGGGAGAGACCCATGTGTCTCGCAACGCTGCAATCGGCAAATAGGTGGCATCTCAGTCATGCCCTGGCCGCTGCCATTTGTATCGGGGCCGTTGTGCCGGTGAACTCTTCTGAAAAACGCGCGCTTGCTTCGCATGAGCACGGCGTCAGCCAGCTCAACATCGCCTTTCTCGGCAATCAGGTGGCGATGCAATTCGCAGCCCCTGGCGCCGATATCGTAGGCTTCGAATACGTTGCAGAATCGACCGAGGACCGCGCCAAAATCGCAACCGCGCTCGACCTACTGGCCAAGCCCTTGGACCTCTTCGTCCTACCAGACGCCGCGGACTGCCGCGTGGTCGAGGCCAAAGCCTCGCTGCTGGATGAGCAGAGCGCGCATCAGCATCATAATCACGGTCATCAGGCTCCAGGCTTGATCGAACAGGCCAAGACAAGCTCGTCCCACAGCGAATTCCGCGCCGAATACAGTCTGTCTTGCACCGCTCCAGACGCGATCGACACCATCGCGTTTGCATTTTTCGACCGGTTTGAGAATGCGCGCCAGGTCGAGGTTCAGACCATCTCGGACAGCGGCGCCTATGGCTTCGAGGTTGAACGCGATGCGCCGACCCTGTCGCTGAGCGGCGCGATCTAGGCGCTTGTCTGGCGTGGTAAGCGACGCCGCACTTGCATTGACTGGGCTCGCCTACACCTGGCCCGGAAAAGCGCCCTTCCGGCTTGAAGTGCCCAGTTTGACCCTGGCCCAGGGCGAGCATGCAGTGCTTCTGGGCGCCAGCGGGTCTGGGAAATCAACGCTTTTGAGCTTGATCTGCGGGATTTTGGTGCCAGAGAGCGGCAGCATCTCGCTGGCCGGGCGCGATCTCACAGGCCTTTCCAACGCCAAGCGGGACCGCCTGCGCGCCGAGGAGGTCGGCGTGATCTTCCAGCAATTCAACCTTTTGCCTTTCGCCAGTCCGCTCGAGAATATTCTGCTGCCGCTATTCTTCTCGCGCAGGCGGGCCGCGCGGGCAGGGGTGCCGCGGGCCGCGGCCCTTGCTCTGACCGAAGCGCTGGGCCTGCCCGAGGACCTGATCACCTCTGCCCGCGCCACCGAGCTTAGTGTCGGGCAACAGCAGAGGGTCGCGGTTGCCCGGGCGCTGATCGGCAAACCGTCGTTGATCCTGTCCGACGAGCCGACTTCAGCCCTGGATGCCGCAGCACAGAGCGCGTTTCTCGACCTGCTCTTCACCCAAACCCGTGCGGCCGGATCGACCCTGATCATGGTCACCCATGATGCTCGGCTGACCGACAGATTCGACCGGGTGATCGATCTTGAGGAGATTGCCACCGTCACGCGCGGGGCTGCGGCATGATCCTCGTGCGCCTCGCCATCGCCTCGCTCCGCGCCCGTTGGATCACCGTGGCGCTGACCATCTTTGCCATCGCCCTCTCCGTGGGCCTGTTCCTTGGCGTCGAGAAGATACGCAGCGGGGCGAAGATCAGTTTTGCCGATACTATCTCGAACACTGATCTTATCGTCGGAGCGCGGTCGGGCAGTGTGCAATTGCTGCTTTACTCGGTCTTTCGGATCGGCAACGCGACCAATAACATCACCTGGCATACCTATCAGGATCTCGCCGCCCGACCCGAGGTGGCCTGGATCGTTCCCCTCTCGCTCGGCGACAGCCATCGCGGTTATCGCGTGCTCGGCACCACGGCGGAGTATTTCGAGCGTTATCAGTTCCGTGGCGGGCAGAGCCTGGAGTTTGCCCAGGGCGCGCGGTTCGACGATCTGTTCGATGCGGTCCTGGGTGCCGATGTGGCCGATGCGCTGGGATACCGGCTCGGCCAGGAGATCATCGTCTCGCATGGGCTCGCCTCCTTCTCCGATCATGACGACAAGCCATTCCGCGTCTCGGGCATCCTGGCCAAGACCGGCACCCCGGTGGACCGCACTGTGATCATCAGTCTGGAGGGGATCGAGGCCATCCATGTCGATTGGACAGGCGGCGGTCGTAGCGGCCCGCGGGTCTCGGCCGAAGAGGTGCGGGGGATGGACCTCACTCCCAAGGCGGTGACTGCGGCGATGTTGGGGGTCACTTCGCGGCTGCGGATCTTCACTCTGCAACGGGCGATCAACGAATATCCGGAGGAGCCGATCCTCGCGATCTTGCCCGGCGTGGCCCTGCAAGAGCTTTGGCAGATCGTGGGCGTCGCCGAGACCGCTCTGATCGGCGTCTCGGCGATGGTTATCGCCACAGCACTACTGGGCATGGCGGCGATGATCTTCGCGAGCCTCAACGAACGCCGGCGCGAGATGGCGATCTTCCGTGCGATGGGGGCAGGGCCCAGGGTGATCGCCGCGCTCTTGACCCTGGAAGCTGTGCTTCTGACGGCGCTCGGTATCGCGTTGGGCGTGGTGCTGCTTTATGCCGGGCTTTATCTGGCACGCCCTTATGTGGATGCAGCTTTTGGGCTATACCTGCCGATCAACGCGCTGTCGCTGCGCGAACTGGGTGTGCTGGCTGCGATCCTGGGATCTAGCGCAATCGTGAGCTTGATCCCTGCCTGGCGGGCCTACGCTCTGTCGCTGGCCGATGGTATGATGGTGCGAGGATGAAGTGCAGCCGCGACATGCGCGATTGAGGAGAAGCGCGATGCTGACGCGACGCCATCTGATGACCGGGCTTGGGGCAGGCGCCCTGATGGGCTCTGTCGGTCCGGCGGGGGCCCGGACGCCGATAGAGCTGGAATGGGAGCAGTTGATCCCCGAGGAGAGCAAGGGCCTGCTGCTTGAGACGCTCCAGGGCCTGGGCATTGTCGAGCACGGCCAGATCTCGACCCCGTTCGATCAAGAAGCCGCCCGTGCAGTGGTGACCGACTTTGACGGAAAACTGGTGCGGATCCCGGGCTATGCGGTGCCGCTGGACTTCTCTGGCCTCGGCATAACCACTTTCATTCTGGTGCCCTATATAGGCGCCTGCATCCATGTGCCGCCACCCCCTGCGAACCAGCTCATCTTCGCGAAGGCCAGTGCGCCTTTTGTGAATGACAGTTTCTGGGATCCGATTTTCGCGACCGGGGTGATTGCCTCCTCGCTGGTGTCGACCGAATTGGCCGAGATCGGCTATGCGATGAGCGATGTGGTGACCGAACCCTATACTTGGTGATCTCGAGGGCGGCTTAAACAAAACGAGCGCCATCCGGGGATAGCGCTCGCTTGAGTTTGATGCTTGAGTGTGAGTTTAAGCGAGATCGAAGCGGTCGAGCTGCATAACCTTGGTCCAGGCCTTGCCGAAGGCCTCGATGAAGCGTGCCTCGCCATCGCCGGAGGCATAGACCTCGGCCAGGGCACGGAGCTGCGAGTTCGAACCGAAGACCAGATCTACCGATGTGCCGGTCCATTTCACTTCATCGGTCGAACGGTCGCGACCCTCGAAGACATCGCCGCCATCTTCCTTTGCCGTCCATTCGACACCCATATCGAGAAGGTTGACGAAGAAGTCGTTCGACAAGACGCCGGGCCGGGTGGTGAAGACGCCATGTGTGGCTCCACCGGCATTGCCCTCGAGCACACGTAGACCGCCGACCAGCACCGTCATCTCCGGCGCCGAGAGGGTCATCAGTGCAGCCTTGTCGACCAACAGCTCCGCCGGTGGACGCAGCGCGCCGGCGCGAAGATAGTTGCGGAACCCGTCGGCCCTTGGCTCGAGCACCGCGAAACTGTCGGCATCGGTCTGCTCCTCGGTTGCATCGGTCCGGCCCGGGGTGAAGCCGACCTCGAGGTCATGACCCGCGGCTTTCGCCGCGGCCTCGACCGCCGCGGTGCCACCCAGGACGATCAGATCGGCCAGCGAGACCTTATTGTCGCCCGAGGCGTTGAACTCGGCCTGGACCTGCTCCAGCACCGGCAATACGGCCTCCAGCTCCGCCGGATTGTTCGCCTCCCAATGCTTCTGCGGGCTCAGCCTCAGCCGTGCACCATTTGCTCCGCCCCGTTTGTCGGTGCCGCGATAGGTGGCAGCCGAAGACCAGGCCGTGCGGATCAATTGCCCACCGGTCAGGCCCGAGCCGAGCAATTTCGCCTTCAGAGCGGCGATGTCGCCCGCATCGATCAGTTGGTGATCGAGTGCTGGAACCGGATCCTGCCAGATCAGTTCCTCCGAGGGCACTTCGTCGCCGAGATAGCGGATTTTCGGGCCCATATCCCGATGGGTCAGCTTGAACCAGGCCCGAGCGAACGCATCGGCGAACTCGTCCGGGTTCTGATGGAAATGGCGAGAGATCTTCTCGTAAGCCGGGTCCATCCGCATCGCCATATCGGCGGTGGTCATCATCAGAGTGACCTTGTCGGATCCATCGACTTCCGGCGCGTGATCCTCGTCCTTCAGATCCTTTGGCGTCCATTGCCAGGCACCGGCGGGGGATTTGGTCAACTCCCAGTCATAGCCGAACAGAACGTCGAAATAGCCATTGTCCCACTTCGTCGGATTTGGGGTCCACGGCCCCTCGATGCCCGAGGTGATCGCGTCCACGCCCTTGCCGGACTTGTAGGAGGATTTCCAGCCAAAGCCGCTGCTCTCGATCGGTGCGCCTTCGGGCTCGACACCCACATGGCTTTCGGGGCCTGCGCCATGGGCCTTGCCGAAGGTGTGCCCGCCCGCGGTCAGCGCCACGGTCTCGTAATCGTTCATCGCCATGCGCGCGAATGTCACGCGGATGTCATGGGCCGAGCCGAGCGGGTCTGGCACTGCATCAGGGCCCTGCGGGTTCACATAGATCAGCCCCATCATCACCGCGCCCAGCGGATCGTTGAGCTTGGCGGCATCGGCATCCGCGGTTTTCACATCGCGCACTTCGCCGGAATAGCGGCTGTTCGGATTGTCCGAAGTGACCAGCCATTCAGTCTCCGGCCCCCAATCGATGTCCTCCGGCTCCCACACATCGGCGCGGCCACCGCCGAAGCCGAAGGTTTTGAAGCCCATGGACTCCAGCGCCACATTTCCTGCGAGCACGAAGAGATCGGCCCAGGAAAGCGCCGCGCCGTATTTCTCCTTCACCGGCCAAAGCAGCCGACGCGCCTTGTCGAGATTGCCGTTATCGGGCCAGGAGTTCAGCGGCGCGAAACGCTGCATGCCGGTCCCGGCGCCGCCGCGGCCGTCATAGGTGCGATAGGTACCGGCGGCGTGCCAGGCCATGCGGATCATGAAGGGGCCGTAATGCCCGTAATCGGCCGGCCACCAGTCTTTGCTGTCGAGCATGATGCCGTGGAGGTCCTTCTTCACCTCCTTCAAATCGAGCGTCTTGAAGGCCTCGGCATAATCGAAGTCTGTCCCCATCGGGTCGCCTGAAGGCGGGTTGGGATGCAGCGGCTTCAAGTTGAGCTGGTTCGGCCACCAATCGGTATTGGTCCTCATCCCCAGTGCAATGCGCCCGCTGCCGCCGCCCATTGGGCATTTCAATTCGCCGTCCATGATCTCTCCAATCTCGGTGTGCCGTCCGCGTTGCGAGCCCCCGGTTAGGGGCGACTAAATGCTGCGCGTCGCTGCGCTGAATTTAAAACTAGAATAATTCTAGATCGCTGCAAGAGCGTTTGTCCCGCGATGCGGAATCCTGAGAAAATCGTGATGAAGTTACGGCAATTGGCGCTGTTCGACGCGCCAATTACCGTTCTGAATCAGCTATTTGCGTGGCAACTTGCAACGTTCCGATCCCAAGGGAGATCACGCAAGTGGCTGTCATCGAAGAACCCGACAGGCATCAGCTTGAAACCGCAAGAAATACAGGGTTGCACCGGAAAATCCTCCGGCCTCGGCACATGGTGGAGGCCGAATGTATGCCAAGCAACGAGGTCCTGCGCGACCAGATCACGGTCGCCCGCAACGAAAGCGTCGAGCCCGTCAGATCCGTCCGAGCCATTCACGAACTCGCCAGAGGGATAGCGTTGCTCCGGGTCATGCCGGGTCACCCATAGATCGTGATAGGTGTATCCAGCGCGCCGCCCCGACGGGCCGTTTGGCGAGATATAGGGCGTGACCGGTGAGGTCGGGATCAGCTTATAGGCCGTGGCCTGGCCCGTCAGACCGGTCTTCGCGGCGGATTTGAACTTCCAATAGCGGTGGCTGGAGAGATCCGCCTTACGGCAGGCTCCGGCCTCGCTCGTCAACACCGTCTCGACCATGCGATAGGCGTTGCCATAGGGGTTTTCCGGGCCCTCGGGATCGGCCTGGGTGTTGCATTCGACCACAGTATTGGCCTCGCCATCCACGGCCATGTCGAGCCTTGCACAGAACGTGTGCTGGTGGATCTGGCCAAGGATCCCTGGCGCCACCTCAACGCCGTATGCTCCGGGCTGGCCCGGCAGGCACGCGGTCGTGTTGATGATCCCGGTCGCCTTCATCTCGAACTCGATCGTGCCGTCGAGATGGAGATACCAGTAGTAACCGTATTCATAGTTCCCGACGGTCGCGATGGTCGAGATCACCATCCGCCGGGCGCGGCGGGTTTCGACCCGGTCGAGGCGGAAGTCATAGTGTTTCCAGGCCACACCCATATCTTCTTCGTGAAGGCAGATCGCGTTCTTGATCACCTCGACCTCGCCGTCGCGCCCGTTGATCGTGGCGTCGATATACTGGATCGCGCCGAGGCAGTCGCAGCCGAGCTCGAGCGAATTGACCAGCCGCCCGACGCCATATTCGCCGATATCGAACACGTTCTTGCGCGGATGCGGCCCGTCCGGCGAGCCATAGGGCACCATCATTTCGGCAATCGAGGCGCGATAGAGCACCGGCCGCCCGGCGATGGAGATATCGTGCAGGACCAGCCCTTCGCGGGCGTTGAAGCCGATCAAGAGATCCCAATCATGCCATTTCAGCCGTTGGCCATCGAGGCGGAAGCTCACCCCATCCGGCTGGACGACATTGATTGGCAAGAGGTCCTGACGGGTCACGGTTTGGTACTCGCGATCCCAGTTCCATTCCATGCGTGGAACCGGGATGTCGGATGTGTCATAGACCTCCAGCACCTCGCCTGTATTGATGTCGACCGTGGCATTCAGCCCGTCGATCGGATGGGCATATTGATTGTCAGTGGGGTTGTTGCGCACCCAGCAGAAAACATGCGAGATCCGGCGGCCCTTTTCGGCCTCCACACCGAAGTTGCCCGAGGACCACGGGTCGGCGGTGACCAAGTCCATATCCTCGATGCCACGGCGCTTGCAGGCGGCAACGAAGCGAGGATCGGCTTTGACCGCGTCTTCGACCTCCATGAACTCGGCGGGGGCGATCATCGGGATCGCGTCGGGCAGATGGGTCTGGCTGAGGATCTCGCCATTGCCCAGCGAGACGCGGCAGCGGATCACGCCCTGGCGGTCGGTGTGATAGCAATTGACCCATGCCTCGCGCGCAATCGGTGTGCCGGGGGTGAAGGCGCGCACGGCGGCCTTGTCTGGCTCGGCAAGCTCAACCATTTCGAACTTCGCCTCTGCGCCGTTCTCGAGGCCCGCGCGGATGATCGCGACGGCTTGGGTGATCTCTTCCGCGGTCAGCGGAGAAAGCGGGTGTAATCCGGTGGGCGTGGTCATGCCGTCCATGGTCTCTCTCCTGTCATTACCTTTAGTTTTGGTGCGGTTCCGGGCCTGACCCGGGACCGCTTTACTTGTACGCTTGGTGTGAACCGGCTGGTCGAAGCCCCGGATCAAGCCCGGGGCAGCGCTGATGTCACTTTTTCAACCGGGTCCAGATCGCATCATAGAAAGCCTGCGTTTCCGGGTCGCAGGCCTTCACGAAGGTTCCAGTCGGGGCGCTGGCGGGCGGGTTTTGCTCGGGCGAGACTTTAAGTTCATCGTCCAGCAGAGGGGTCACCCCTTTCACTCCGGCAGTGTATTGCGCGAAATTCGAGACCGCAGCGATGTTCTCGGGCTCCAACAGGAAATCCATGAACTTGATCGCGCTTTCGCGGTTCGGCGCATCCTTAAGCAGAACCACATTGTCCATCCAGACGATGTAACCCTGCTTGGGATAGGCATATTCCACCGGCGCCCCCTCGGTCCGTGCCTTGGCGCCGAAGCCGTTCCAGATCATGCCGACCGCCGCATCGCCCGAGACCAGCACATCCTTCGCGCCATCCGAGTTGAACGAGGCCCAATGCGCCTTGGCTGCGTTCACCGTCTCGCTGAGCAGCTTCAACTGCTCGCGGTCCTGCGTGCATTGCGGGATGCCGAGATGGATCGAGGCCAGTGTCAGCAGCTCTCCCTGAGTGTCGAGCACATTGATCTTGCCCTTCAACTCCTCGGGCGGATCGAACAGGATATCGGTGGTGTTGATCTCGCCCTCGAAGACATCGCGATTGACCATGAAACTGGTCGACCCCCATTGATAGGGGATCGAGTGCATCCGACCTGGGTCGAAATCGACATCCAGCCATTGCTCCTCGATATTCCCTTTGTTCGACAGCTCACCTTCGGCGATGGTGTCGAGCATGCCCTCGTCGCGCATGATCTGGACCATGTAATCGCCTGGCACCGCGACATCGTAGGAGCCGAGCGTCCCACCCTTCAGGCTCGCCAGCATCGACTCGTTGGAATCGTAGGTATCCATGGTCACTTCAATCCCGGTCTCCTCGGTGAATTTCACCAAAAGCTCCTGCGGGATGTATTCGAACCAGTGATAGATCGAGAGCTTGCCCTCCGCCGAGGCGGCGCCCGCCGACAGCGCCAGCGCTGTTGCGGCGGCCCCCAGTTTCGCGAGTGGTGTCATGGTGTTCTCCTATCTTGGCTTCCGAGTTTGCTCACAAAATACGATACTGTGACGAACAGCACCGAGACGCCCAGCAACAGCGTACTGATCGCCATGATATCCGGTTTGATGCCCTGTTTGACCGCCCCGAAGATCGCAGTCGGCAGGGTCTCGACGCCCGCGCCTTTGACGAAATTGGTGATGATAAAATCGTCGAGCGAGATGATGAAGGCCAGCAAGAAACCCGCCAAGATGCCCGGCATCATCAGAGGCATCAGGATCAGCCGGAACGCCTGCCAGCGCGTCGCATAGAGATCCAGCGCCGCCTGCTCGTAGATCGCCTCGATCCCCTGCAACCGCGCTGCGATCGGGAGGTAGGCGAACGGGATGCAGAAGACGATATGGGCGAGCAGGATGGTCAGGACCCCGCGCTCGAACCCGATCGCCGAGAAGAAGATCAGAGTGGCGACCGCCGTCACGATCTCCGGCACCATGATTGGCAGATTTATCAGGGCGAAACTGGCGGATTTTCCCCGGAACGCCCCGCCGCGCAGCATGGCCAGCGCCGCCGCAGTGGCGATCACCGTCGCGGTCGTGGCCGCCGAGATGGCGATCACAAGGGAATTCCATGCCGCCTGTTTGAACTTCGCCGCCTCCAGCCCGAAGAATACCTCACGA
>JBCDKL010000097.1:0-10339 GCA_038746695.1 Pseudomonadota bacterium
AGCTTGAAGGACCATATCTATGACGTGCTGCGCAGCTCGATCATCGATCTCGATATCTATGATCCGGCGACCAATCTGAAGATGGACGAGCGTGGGCTGGCCGAGCAATTGGGCATCTCGCGCACGCCGGTCCGCGAGGCGATCATGCGGCTGGAGCAGGAGGGGTTCCTCGAGACCCGCCCGCGCCGGGGCGTGTTCATCAAGCGCAAGACGCTGCCCGAGATCCTGGAGCTGATCCTGGTCTGGGCCGCGTTGGAGACGATGGCGGCCCGGCTGGCCTGCACAGTCGCGGGCGATGAGGAGATCGCTGAGCTCCGCCAGATCGGCACGCAATTCGACAAGGATGCGGCCAAGGCCAGGCTGAGCGAATACTCCGAGGCGAATATCGACTTCCATTTCCACATCATCGCCATGTCGAAATGCCAGGCGATGGTGGATATCGCGCAGGGTGTGTTCACCCATCTCAAAGCAGTGCGCAGGCGGGCCTTGCGGGCCGATGAGACGCGGACCGAACGCTCGCTGGCCGATCACATGCAGATCATCGAGGCGCTGGAGATGCGCGATGCGGAGCGCGCCTCGACCCTGGTGCGCGAGCATACGATGCGCCTGCATGGCTATATCCGCCGCACCTGGGTCGACATGCCCGACCCCGCCAGGCAAAGCTGAGAGGAGAGAGCATGGCCGCCCCTGCCCCCAAGATCGATCCCGCCGAGGCCCCGGTGACGGATGGGTTCCACCTGCTGATCGATGCGCTGAAGCTGAACGGGGTCGAGACGATCTATAACGTGCCCGGGATCCCGATCACCGATCTCGGCCGCTATGCGCAGCGCGAGGGGATCCGGGTGATCTCGTTCCGGCATGAGCAGGCGGCGGGCTATGCCGCGGCGGCGGCGGGGTTTCTGACCAAGCGGCCGGGGATCTGCATGACCGTCTCGGCGCCGGG
Organism: Pseudomonadota bacterium; assembly: GCA_038746695.1. Taxonomy (GTDB): domain Bacteria; phylum Pseudomonadota; class Alphaproteobacteria; order Rhodobacterales; family Rhodobacteraceae; genus Thermohalobaculum. The sequence continues at coordinate 944 of JBCDKL010000097.1, forward strand.
GTTCCTGAACGGGCTGACCGCGCTGGCCCATGCCAACACGAACTGCTGGCCGATGATCCTGATCTCGGGCTCGTCGGAGCGGGAGATTGTGGATCTGCAGCAGGGCGATTATGAGGAGATGGACCAGCTCGCCATCGCCAAACCGCTCTGCAAGGCGGCGTTCCGGATTCTGCATGCCGAGGATATCGGGATCGGCGTCGCGCGGGCGATCCGGGCTGCTGTCTCCGGGCGGCCGGGCGGGGTTTATCTGGATATCCCAGGCGCGCTGCTGGGCCAGGTCATGGATGCGGTTGCGGGCGAGCAATCGCTGGTCCAGGTGATCGACCCGGCACCGGCCCAGATCCCCGCACCTGAGGCGGTGGCGCGGGCCATCGAGGTGCTGAAGAGCGCCAAGAAACCGCTGATCATCCTCGGCAAAGGTGCGGCCTATGCCCAGGCGGACGAGGCGGTGCGGGCGCTGGTCGAAACTTCCGGTTTTCCCTTTCTGCCGATGTCCATGGCCAAGGGGCTGTTGCCCGACACCCACCCCCAGGCCGCAGGTGCCGCCCGCTCTCTGGTGCTGAAGGAAAGCGATGCGGTGGTGATGATCGGCGCGCGGCTGAACTGGCTGCTGAGCCATGGCAAGGGCAAGGCCTGGGGCGACAAGCCCAAACAGTTCGTCCAGATCGATATCGAGCCCAAGGAGATGGACTCCAATGTCGAGATCGCAGCCCCGCTGGTCGGAGATATAGGCTCCTGCGCCCAGGCGCTCGTCAAGGCGATGGGCGATTGGCAGAAACCCTCCACCGATTGGACCGGAGCGGTGCGCGCCAAGGTCGAGGGCAATATCGCCAAAATGGCCAACCGGCTGCAGAACAACAATATTCCGATGGATTACCATGCCTCGCTGGGGGTGGTGAAGCGGATCATCTCCCAGCGGCACGAAGTCATGTTCGTCAACGAGGGGGCCAATGCGCTGGATTTCGCCCGCTCGATCGTCGACATGCACCGGCCGCGCAAGCGCCTGGATGTGGGCACCTGGGGGATCATGGGGATCGGCATGGGCTCCTGCGTGGCGGCCACGGTCGAGACCGGGCATCCGGTCCTGGCGGTCGAGGGCGACAGCGCCTTTGGCTTCTCGGGCATGGAGGTCGAGACGATCTGCCGGTACCAGCTTCCGGTCTGTATCGTCGTGATGAACAATAACGGCATCTATCGCGGCGATGACCAGAACCTCTCGGGCGGAGCGGACCCCGCGACGACGGTGTTTGTCGAGGGTGCGCGATATGACCAGATGATGACGGCTTTCGGCGGAGTAGGTGTGCAGGTTTCAACCCCGGACGAACTCAGCCGCGCGATCAACGACGCGCTTGACTTAGGCCAGCCGACCCTCATCAACGCGGTTATCGATCCGGCGGCCGGGAAGGAAAGCGGCAATATCGGCAGCCTGAACCCCGTATCCGTGGTCGCGCAGCAACGCGCTGGCGCCGACCAAGACTGAGCCCCGACCGGGCAGGAGACAGAGATGGAAGCTCTCAAAGGCGTCAAGATCCTCGATTTCACCCATGTGCAATCGGGCCCGACCTGCACGCAGCTGCTGGCCTGGTTCGGGGCCGATGTGATCAAGGTGGAACGCCCCGGCGTAGGCGACGCGACCCGCAAGCAACTGGTCGATGTGCCCGGCGCCGACAGCCTCTATTTCACCATGCTCAACCACAACAAACGCTCGATCGAGCTGAACTCGAAAAATCCGGAGGGCAAGAAGGTCCTGACCCGGCTGATCGAGGAATGCGATGTGATGGTCGAGAATTTCGCCCCCGGTGCGCTCGACCGGATGGGGTTCTCCTGGGAGCGGATTCAAGAGATCAACCCGCGCATGATCCTCGCCTCGGTGAAAGGGTTCGGGCCGGGGAAATACGAGGATTGCAAGGTCTATGAGAATGTCGCGCAATGCGCGGGCGGTGCTGCCTCGACCACCGGTTTCCTGGATGGCCCGCCGCTGGTCACAGGCGCGCAGATCGGCGACAGCGGCACCGGGCTGCACCTGGCGCTGGGGATCGTGACAGCGCTCTATCACCGCGAGAAATCGGGCAAGGGCCAGAAGGTACTGGCGGCGATGCAGGACGGGGTCCTGAACCTCGCCCGGGTGAAGCTGCGCGATCAGCAGCGCCTGGCGGCGGGGCCTTTGAAGGAATACAGCCAGTTTGGCGAAGGCATTCCCTTTGGCGATGCAACGCCGCGCGCGGGCAATGACAGCGGTGGCGGCCAACCCGGCCGGATCCTCAAATGCAAAGGCTGGGAGGATGATCCCAACGCCTATACCTATTTCATCACCCAGGCCGCGGTGTGGGAGAAGGTCTGCGACGTGATCGGCGAGCCGGGCTGGAAGACCGAGCCCGGCTACGCCACCCCGCCCGAGCGGCTCGACAAGCTCGATCAGATCTTCGCGCGGATCGAGGAATGGACCAAGACCAAGACCAAGTTCGAGGTCATGGATATCTGCAACCCGCTGGACATCCCCGTTGGCCCGATCCTCAGCATGAAGGAGATCATGGAGGACGAGGGGCTGAAGGCGACCGGCACGATTGTCGAAGTCGATCACCCCGGGCGCGGTGCGTATATGAGCGTGGGCTGCCCGGTGAAGCTTTCGGCCTCGCCCGCGGTTGTCACGCGCTCGCCGCTTCTAGGCGAGCATACCGAAGAGATCCTGCGCGACGTGCTGGGCTATTCCGACACCGAGATCCATCAGATCGCCGGGGCCGGGGCGGTCGGCGAGCTGCCCAAGGCGGCCGAGTGACTTCGTGCCAGATATCATCGTTAACCAGCGGTAAAATGCGAATGTCTACTGCACCCTCTGAAACCCGGCTGGACCGGCCACGACCCCACGGCCCGCATCGCACTATCTGTGTGGCGGTGGGCGCGCATGGCGGCGCGGCCGGCAGCGGATTTGCAATGGAGCTTTCAGATGGATGCAGAACGAGAAATCGGATGGACCATGACCGCCTCGATCGGCCTGATCGGCGCGATCGTCCTGGCGCTGATCTATGTGCCGGAGATCCGGCCCGAGGAAGCGGCGCTGAACTGTGACCGGAGCGGCGGTGTCTGGTCCTCCGAGACCCGGCATTGCCAGAAATCTGACAGTCCCCTGGCGGGGATGTCGCCCTGACCCCGAAAACGGGGCGGGACAAGACGGGGAGAGACCAAGGTGAGACTGATCGTGATGGGCCAGCAAGCCTTCGGCAAGGAGGCGCTGGCGAAGATCCTGGATGCCGGGGTCGATGACGTCGTCGCCGTCTATTGCGCCCCCGACAAGGAGGGTAAACCGCTCGACCCGCTGAAGGAATTCGCGGTCGAAAAGGGATTGCCGGTCTACCAGCCCGCCAGCTTCAAGGACGAGGCGGTGCTCGACCAGCTCCGCGCCCATCAGGCCGATCTGATGGTCATGGCCTATGTCATCATCTTCGTGCCCGAGGCAGCGCGGGATATCCCCAAACATGGCTCGATCTGCTTTCACCCCTCGCTTCTGCCGCTGCATCGGGGGCCAAGCTCGATCAACTGGCCGATCATCTGGGGATCGGAGCGGACCGGGTTCTCGTGGTTCTATCCGACCGACGGGCTGGATGAGGGCGATCTCCTGATGCAGTGGGAATGCGAGATCGGGCCAGACGACACGCTGGGCGATGTCTATTTCAAGAAGATCTTTCCCCGCGCGATCGACTCGGTCCTGGAGGTCTGCGATCTCTACCGCGCCGGCGATCCGCCCCGGACCGCGCAGGACGAGAGCAAGGCGAGCTATGAGAGTTGGTGCCGCAAGAAGGACGCCAAGATCGACTGGGCCTCTCCGGCGCGCGATGTCTATAACCTGATCCGCGGCTGCAACCCGCAGCCGGGCGCCTGGACCGAACAGGGCGGATCGGAAATCCAAATCTACGATGCGCGTCCCGCCGGTGACGATGCGGGCGAGGGCAATCCCGGCGAGGTCGTATCCGTATCCGACGAAGGCGTTATAGTGCAGGCCGCGGGTGGGCGGATCCTCATAAAACGGGTGCGCCAAGCGGGCAGTGGCAAGATCCCGGCGGCCGAATGGGCTGCGGGGTCTGGGATCACTGCTGGAATCCGCTTGGGCTGAGCACTGACGGCATCGAGGGAGAGCGCCAATGTCCGATATCGAAATCGCCCGCGCGGCACAGAAGAAACCTATCCAGGAGATCGGCGCGAAGCTGGAGATCCCGTCGGAGCATCTGCTGCCCTTTGGCCATGACAAGGCGAAGGTCTCGGCCGAGTTCATTAAGGCGCAGGCGGGCAAGCCCGATGGCCATCTGATCCTGGTGACCGCGATCAACCCCACACCTGCGGGCGAGGGCAAGACCACCACCACGGTCGGCCTGGGCGATGGGCTAAACCATATTGGCAAGAAGGCGATGATCTGCATCCGCGAAGCCTCGCTGGGCCCGAATTTCGGCATGAAGGGCGGGGCGGCTGGCGGCGGCTATGCCCAGGTCGTGCCGATGGAGGATATGAACCTCCACTTCACCGGAGATTTCCACGCGATCACCTCGGCTCATAACCTGCTGAGCGCGATGATCGACAACCATATCTATTGGGGAAACAGCCTCGAGATCGACACGCGCCGCGTCGCCTGGCGCCGGGTCTTGGACATGAACGACCGGGCCTTGCGCCAAATCGCCGGGCCCCTGGGCGGGGTCTCGAACGGGTTTACCCGCGAGATGGGCTTCGACATCACGGTCGCCTCCGAGGTGATGGCGATCCTCTGCCTCGCGGACGATCTCGCGGATTTGGAGAAACGCCTGGGCGATATGATCGTCGCCTATCGCCGCGACCGCAGCCCGGTTTTCTGCCGCGACATCAAGGCCGAGGGGGCGATGGCGGTGCTGTTGAAAGACGCCGTACAGCCCAATCTGGTGCAAACGCTGGAGAACAACCCCGCCTTCGTGCATGGCGGCCCGTTCGCCAATATCGCCCATGGCTGCAACTCGGTCGTGGCCACCAAGACCGCGCTGAAACTGGCCGATTACGTGGTGACCGAGGCGGGTTTCGGTGCCGATCTGGGTGCCGAGAAATTCATGAACATCAAATGCCGCAAGGCGGGCCTGCGCCCCTCGGCAGTCGTGATCGTGGCCACCGTGCGCGCGATGAAGATGAATGGCGGTGTGGCCAAGGCCGATCTCGCCCAGGAGAATGTCGAGGCGGTCAAGGCCGGCTGCGCCAATCTGGGCCGCCATATCGAGAATATGAAGAAATACGGCGTGCCCGCGATCGTCGGCATCAACCATTTCTCGAAGCCGGGCGAGGCGGATACCGAAGCCGAGATCCAAGCGGTGAAGGACTATTGCGCCGCGATGGGGGTCGAGGCGGTGCTGAACAAGCACTGGGCCGATGGCAGCGCCGGTATCGCCGAGTGCGCCCGCAAAGTGGTGGCGCTCTGCGAGGGCGGCACGGCGGATTACGCACCGCTCTATCCGGACGGGATGGGTCTGGCCGAGAAGATCAACACGATCTGCACCGAGATCTATCGCGCCGATGGGGCGGTGATGGACAACAAGGTGCTGAACCAGCTCAAGGACTGGGAAGATCAGGGCTATGGCCATCTGCCGGTCTGCATGGCCAAGACGCAATACACGTTCTCGACCGACCCGAACCAGCGCGGCGCACCGACCGGGTTCGACATCCCGGTGCGCGAGGTGCGCCTCTCGGCCGGAGCGGGCTTCGTGGTGGCGATCTGCGGCGAGATCATGACCATGCCGGGCTTGCCCCGGGTGCCCGCCGCCGAGACGATCAAGCTGAATGCCGAGGGCGATATCGAGGGTCTGTTCTGACCGTCCGGAGCGCGAAACAGCACCCCGCGTTCAACTGGCGGGGGGTGCGCCAAAGTAAAAGTCGGGGGATCGCGAAAGATTCCTAAAGGTCTGAGAATGCATGTTGATTTTAAATTGCCGGAGGTTAGGTTCATGCTCGCTGAGGCCGATCATGCACCGGGCCAGATGGCCAGGAGAAATGGGGCAGGAGAAGATCGGCAGGAGAACGACTTGACGACATGTCAGCGTGGAGTGAGAGAGGCGTAAGCCCGTTCTCCATCAGCAAGGACAACATCGCCACAGAACCCTAGGGAGGTAGATATGGCACTCACCCGCAGACTTGTAACGCTCGGCGCAGCCGCGGCGCTCGCCCTGACCGGCGCCACCGGCGCGGCCCTGGCCGATGGCCATGGCTGGAAACCCAGCAAGCCGATCGATTTCGTGATCATGGCCGGCAAAGGCGGCGGCGCCGACAAGATGGCCCGCCTGATGCAGGCCATTGTCGAGGAAGAAGGCCTGGCCGGAAAGCCGCTGGTCCCGACCAACAAATCCGGCGGTTCGGGCGCCGAGGCGCTGGTGCATCTGAACACCGCTTCGGATCCCGATCATACGATCATGGTGACCCTGAACTCGTTCTTCACCACCCCGCTGCGTCAGCCGGGCCTGGGGATCGATATCATGGAATTCGCTCCGATCGGCCGGATGGCCGAGGATACGTTCGTCCTCTGGGTTCACAAGGACGAGGGCATCACCACGTTTGACCAGTTCCTGGCCGCGGCCAAGGACCGGGGCAGCGATTGGGTGATGGGCGGCACTGGCTCGAACTCGGAAGACAACATCATCACCGACTTCCTGAACAACAATTTTGGGCTCCAGATCAAGTACATCCCCTATAAAGGCGGCGGTGCGGTGGCCAAGGATCTGGCCGGACGTCAGATCACCTCTTCGGTCAACAACCCCTCCGAGGCGCTGGGCTTCTACGAGTCGGGCGATGTGGTGCCGATCGTGGCCTTCACCAATGAGCGTCTGGCGCTGTTCGCCGATACCCCGACCTTGAAAGAGGCCGCGGGCGACAGTGGCGACTTCGCCTATTTCATGCAGCGTTCCGTGGTCGGTGCGCCGGGCATGTCGGATGCAGCCCTCGCCTATTACAACGGCCTGTTCCAGCAGGTCTTCGAGACCGAGAAATGGCAGGGCTATCGCACCAGCAAGGCGCTGCTGGGCGACAAGATCGAAGGTGACGATCTGCGCGCCTATTGGAAAGAGCAGCGTGACCGCCACGAGCAGATCCTGAAAGCCTCGGGCGCGATCAACTAAGGCGACAAGCGGGGGGCCAGCACAATGCGTATCGGTGAAATCTGCATGGCGATCGCGCTGGCCCTCCTCTCTCTCTTCATCATGTGGGAGGCTGGGGAGACCCCGGTCTGGAAGGGAGAACGGTTCTCGAATATCGGCTTTGACGAGCGCGGCGTGCCGGGCGGAGGGTTCTGGCCCTTCTGGCTGTCGGCGATCATGCTGGTCTGCTCGATCTGGGTGCTGATCCAGGCGATCCGCGGCAAGACCCCGCCCAGCCAGAAGCGTGAACCGTTTCTCGACGGGCATGGCATCGGCGTGGTGGTCAAGATGGGCGGCGGCGTTCTGGGCATGGTGGCGCTGACCGAGATCATCTCGATGTATTTCGCGATGGCGGCGTTCCTGCTCTATTATTTGTTCCTGCTGGGCCGTCACACGCTGGTTCTGTCGCTGGCAATGGCGGTGGTGGTTCCGTTCTGGATGTATCTCTTCTTCGACATCACCATGACCAAGACCCTTCCCAAGGGGCTGTTGGCGGTCGAGAACGCGATCTTCGTGCCGATGGATACCTTGTTCCGCGGGATGGGGCAGATCCCCTTCGCGCTCTGCTTCCTGTTGGGTGGCGCCATCCTGGTGATTGCCGCGCGATACGAGGCAAGTCGACGGCCCGGGCCCGAGGCCTGATCGGACCAAAAACAAAGATTCAGGGAGGGAAGCCAAGATGGACGTTCTGAGCCTGCTCGCCGAAGGTGTCTTGATCGCACTCGAGCCAGCCAATCTCCTGATTTGCTTTGTCGGCGTGGTGATCGGGCTGTTCGTCGGCGCTATGCCAGGGCTCGGATCGGTGAACGGGGTGGCGATCCTGCTGCCGACGATCTTCTTCATCAAACAGCAGACTGGCTCGGACGCCGCTCCGATGATCTTTCTGGCCGCGATCTATTACGGGGCGATGTATGGCGGCGCGATTTCGTCGATCATGCTGGGGATTCCGGGCGCCTCTACGGCGGTTGCGACCACATTCGACGGCCGGCCCCTGGCGCTGTCCGGACGGGCCGAGCAGGCGTTGGTGACCGCGGCGATCGCCTCGTTCATCGGCGGAACGGTGGCCAATCTGTTCTTCACCGGGTTCGCTCCGCCGCTGGCCGATGTGGCGCTCAGTTTCGGGAACCCTGAGATCTTTGCCCTGATGCTGCTGGCTTTTGCGACCTTTGTGGGGCTCGGCTCGGACGATATCGCCAAGACGGTGATCTCGATCGTGCTGGGCCTGGTCCTCGCCTCGGTCGGGTTCGACGTGATCGAGGGCGAGCCGAGACTGCAGTTCTTCGACATGGTCGGCTTCTCACGCGGGATCAATTTCCTGGTCCTGGCAATCGGCGTCTATGGCGTGGGCGAGATGTTGTGGACCCTGCACACGACCCGCGGGCCGAACGAGATGACCGATGCGAAGATCTCGATGGGCCGCATCGTGACGGCGACCAAGAGGACCTTCACCGATGGCTGGAAGGGCACGAGCATCGGCTCCTCGCTGGGGTTCTTCGTGGGCATCCTGCCGGCGGCAGGGGCGACGCCAGGTTCTCTGATGGCCTATGGCGTGTCGAAGATGACGTCGTCGAAGCCCCAGGAATTCGGCAAGGGCTCGGTCGATGGGGTGGCCGCGCCGGAGGCTGCGAACAACTCCGCCTCGACCGGGGCGATGCTGCCGATGATGACGCTGGGTATTCCCGGCTCGCCGACCACGGCGGTGCTGCTGACCGGGCTGGTGCTGCTGGAGCTGCAGCCTGGGCCACGGCTGTTCGAGGATCAGCCCGATTTCGTCTGGCCGGTGATCGGGTCCTTCTATGTCTCGAACCTGATAGCTGTGATCGTGAACCTGGCCTTCATTCCGCTGTTTCTGTGGATGCTGAGGATGCCGTTCACAATCCTCGCGCCGATTATCTTCGTGCTGTCGCTGGCCGGAGTGCATGCGGCGACCGACTCGATGTTCGATGTCTGGCTGATGTTCTGGTTCGGACTGGGCGCGTTCCTGCTCAGGATCCTCGACTATCCGCTGGCGCCCGCGGTGCTGGCCATCGTGCTGGGTGGGATCACCGAGGAGAAGCTGCGCCAATCGTTGATCTGGTCGGACGGATCCTTCTTGATCTTCGTCGATTTCGTGAAACATCCGATCGCGGCGCCAATCACGATCATCGCCATCGTGCTGATCGTGATGCCAGGCGTGCAAATGCTCCGCCGCTCGAAACGGTAGATCCTGCCAAACGGCGCCTGCCTCCGGCAGGCAAGTCTGTGTTTTATCCCACCCCCCACCCCC
>JBCDKL010000098.1:0-10317 GCA_038746695.1 Pseudomonadota bacterium
ACCGGCTTGCCTCCTATCCTCCCCTGGTCTTCGCGGGTGAGGCGCGGCGGCTGCGCGACCGTCTGGCCGAGGTGGCGGCAGGAAGGGCATTTCTGCTGCAGGGCGGCGATTGCGCGGAAAGCTTCGCGGATTTCAAGGCCGATAATATCCGCGACACGTTCCGGGTGATGTTGCAGATGGCTGTGGTCCTGACCTTTGCCGCACGGGTGCCGGTGGTGAAAGTGGGCCGGATGGCCGGGCAATTCGCCAAGCCGCGCTCCTCGGATACCGAGACGCAAGGCGCGGTGGAGCTGCCCTCCTATCGCGGGGATATCATCAATGGGTTCGATTTCACCGCTGAAAGCCGGATACCCGATCCCAAGCGGATGGAGCATGCCTATCTACAATCGGCCGCGACGCTCAACCTGCTGCGCGCTTTCGCGACGGGCGGGTATGCCGATCTCGCACGCGTTCAGGCATGGAATCTGGAATTCGCCAAGGACAGCCCGCAGAACGAGGCTTATGAGGCACTGGCCGAGCGGATCTCGATCGCGGTCAGCTTCATGGAAAGCTGCGGCGTCACGGCGGATAAGGTGGAGACCCTGCGCTCGGTCGAGTACTACACGTCGCATGAGGCGCTGCTTTTGCCCTATGAGGAGGCGCTGACCCGCACCGACTCGACCACGGGGCAGACAATCGCGGGATCGGGTCATATGATCTGGATCGGCGACCGCACGCGCCAGCCCGATGGCGCCCATGTCGAGTTCTGCCGCGGCGTGGTCAATCCGGTGGGTTTGAAATGCGGGCCGAGCTTGGAGCCGAGCGAATTGCTCCGCCTGCTCGATATCCTCAACCCGAAGAATGAGGCGGGGCGCATCACCCTGATCTGCCGCACCGGTGCGGGCAAGGTCGAGGCCCATTTGCCAAGCTGGATCCGTGCCGTCGAGCGCGAGGGGCGTCAGGTGGTCTGGTCCTGCGACCCGATGCACGGCAACACGATCAAATCCGCCTCGGGCTACAAGACCCGGCCCTTCGATCAGGTGCTGCGCGAGGTTAAGGAGTTCTTCGCGGTCCATCAGGCCGAGGGTACCTATGCTGGCGGCGTGCATTTCGAGATGACCGGGCAAGACGTGACCGAATGCACCGGCGGGATGCGCGATGTGACGGATGAGGATCTCTCGGCCCGCTATCACACCGCCTGCGATCCGCGCCTGAACGCTTCACAATCGCTGGAACTCGCTTTTCTGCTGGCCGAAGAGCTCGAGCGCGTGGTGCCCGAAAGCGCCAAGATCGCCATCGGCTGATGGAGCATATCCTGGTGATGACCGCCCCCCGCGCGCGGGGGGTGGCGGATATGGAAGTGATGCTGGTCGCCTCCAAGCTGGAGCTTACCCCGCATCGGCTCGGCCGCCATGGGGTCGAGTTCGCCTGCCCCTCCCGGTTGCCGGAGATCCCGGTGATCGACGGAGTGGATTTCAACCAAGTCCCCGCCGCCAATCGGCGCAAGCGCCTGCTGATCGCCGATATGGACTCCACCATGATCCCGGTCGAATGCATCGATGAGATGGCCGATTTCGCGGGCGTAGGCGATCAGGTCGCCGCAATAACCGCCCGGGCGATGCGCGGAGAGTTGGATTTCATAGCCTCGATGACAGAACGCGTGGCCCTGGTCGCAGGCCTGTCCGAGAGCGCGCTGCAAGAGGTCTATGACCAGCGCATTGCATTGAATCCCGGGGGCCGTGTCTTGGTGCGGACCATGGCGGCACGTGGCGCTCATACGGCGCTGGTCTCGGGCGGTTTCACGTATTTCACCGAAAGGGTCGCCGCCGAGGCGGGGTTTGCCGAACATCGGGCCAACACGCTTGAGATCGCGGGCGGCAAGCTGACCGGCCAGGTGCTGCCGCCAGTCTTGGGCCGCGAGGCAAAGGTCGAGGCGTTGGATGCGCTCTGCACCGATCTCGGTCTGGCGCGAGAGGATGCGCTGTCAGTCGGCGACGGGGCGAACGATATCGGCATGCTGGCCGCCGCCGGGCTGGGGGTCGGCCATCATCCCAAACCCGCCGTCAGAATGGTCGCCGATGCGGTGATGGAGCATTCCGATCTCGACGCGCTCCTCTTTCTGCAAGGTTACCAGGAAGCCGATTTCGTCACCGATTGACGACCATCGCGCGCCTTTGCGCCTGACCGCATCGTGAGTTGTTGTTTCATGTGCCTGCACCTAGGTTTCGGGCAGTATCAGGAGGCTTGCGACATGTTCAAACTCAACCGTCCGCGCTGGCGGATCAGCGAGAACGAGACGACGCCCGAGGCAGTGTTCTGGAACCGCCGCCGCGTCTTGGCCGCGGGCGGAGGCGCCGCCGCTGCTGCCGGGCTGATCGGCGCGGGGCTTTGGCCGCGCGAACCGATGCCGGAGATCTCCAGCGCCGCCGAGGCCGCGGTGCCCGACCAACCCTTCACCCCGAAACCGCCGCTCAATCCCGCCTATGCCGATGCCGGGCGGCCGGTGACGAGTGAGGAGGCCAACTCCACCTACAACAATTTCTATGAGTTCGGCTCGCACAAGAAGATCTACCTCGCCGCACAGGAGCTGCGGACCGAGGGCTGGCGGGTGCGGGTCGAGGGTCTGGTCGAGAAGGAATTCGAGATCGATATCGACGAGCTGATCGCGCAGATGCCGGTCGAGGAGCGGATCTATCGCCACCGCTGTGTCGAGGCCTGGTCGATGGTCGCGCCCTGGATCGGCTTCGAACTGGCGGCGCTGGTGAAGAAGGCAGCCCCCCTCTCGAATGCAAGATTTGTCGAGTTCAAAACCTTCCTCGACCCCGAGATCGCCCGCGGCCAACGCCAGCACTGGTATCCTTGGGCCTATACCGAAGGTCTGACCATGGCCGAGGCAATCAACCCGCTGACCTTCATGGTGGTCGGCGCCTATGGCAAGGTCCTGCCGAAACAATTCGGCGCGCCGGTTCGCCTGCACACGCCTTGGAAATACGGCTTCAAAGCGATCAAATCGATCGACCGGATCATCTTCACCGACAAGCAGCCGCTGGGCTTTTGGGAGGAGTTGCAGGATGCCGAATACGGGTTCTGGGCCAATGTGAACCCAGAGGTCAGCCATCCCCGCTGGAGCCAGGCAACCGAACGGGTCTTGGGTACAGACGAGCGGATACCGACCCAGCTTTTCAACGGTTACGGCCCGGAAGTCGCTGAAATCTATGCCGGGATGCAGGAACAACTCGGCGACCGGCTCTGGCGCTGAGCCCTCGCCTCTTCCACAAAAAAAGCCGGGCTAAGAGCCCGGCCAGTTCAACAGGGAGGTATCACAACCTAAAGCGGGAGGCAGGGCCCCGTTCGCTTCAGTGGTGAAGTATGTTTTGCGCCTTGTTTACGCAAGTGCACAAAATGCCATCAAACCGGCTATGCGCTCAGAGCATGGCTTCGCCCACAGCTCGCTTGGAACTCAGCAATCTCGCGCAGGATGAAGTCGCGGAAGGCGATCACCCGCTGCGAGCGGCGCAGCTCTTCGGGATAGGTGAAGAACACCTGGAACGGGGCCGAGGCTTCCTCGGGCATCACATTGACCAGGTCGGGATACTCGCGCACCACGTAATCCGGCAGCGCGGCGATGCCCAGATCGTTAATTGCCCCTTTCAGGATCCCGAAATAGCTGTTGATCATTAGATGCGCATGGTCTTCGGCCCGGCGGAAACGGTGGAGCCATATATCGGCCTCGCGCGGTTGCGAGGCGTCGGGCGAGAACATGATCAGCCGGTGATCGGCCAATTGGGCCATGTTTTCCGGCCTGCCGCGGCGCTCGATATAGGATTGGCTGGCATAGAGACGCATCTGCACGTCCATCAACGGACGGCGAACGAGATCGGCCTGCTGGGGGGCTGCCATGCGGATCGCCACATCGGCCTCGCGCATGGGCAGATCCAGCATCCGCTCGGTCAAGATCATATTGACCGAAAGGCTGGGATACTCGTCAAACAGCTTGTCGAGCCGTGGTGCAAGGAACAGAGTGCCAAAGCCTGCCGTGGCGGTGACCCGAAGCTCACCGAAGACCTGATCCTTGGAATCGCGGATCCGCGCCCCTGCCGCGGTCAGACGGCGGGTCATCTCGCGGGTCGCCTCGTAAAGCAGCTCCCCCTGTTCGGTCAGAAGCAGCCCCCGCGCATGGCGGTGGAACAGAGTGGCCTTGAGTTGCTCCTCAAGCCCCCTGATCTGACGGCTGATTGCCGATTGGCTGAGATGGAGCTGCTCGCCCGCATGGGTGAGGCTGCCCGCATCCGCCACGGCGTGAAACACTCGCAGCTTGTCCCAATCCATTGCTCGATCCTCGTTTTGACGCGCCGCTCCGGCACGAAATGCGCTGTCGGGCGAAGACGCTTTTGCTATGAGTATACATTCAATATGGGATTGAGGGATGAAAATGCGGCTGCTTGCTGGCGTTCTTTGGTTTTTTCTCGGCTTTGTGTCGGGTCTGCTGCCGGATGGGGCCCGGGCGCAGGATGTGTTGGACGGGCGCTATAACGGCGCTTTGGAGGCGGAAGGCGCCCGGATCGAGATAGCGCCCGATGCGGAAGGTTTCCGCGGCACCTTTTTCGATCGGGCCGGGCGCAGCCAGGATTTCGCCGCCGATCGGTTGGGCGTTCTGGCCGAGGCAGTGCTGGACATGGGTGGCGAGACGGTGCTCCTGCGCATGGATCCAAAACCCTATGGTGCCGATGTGGCGTTGATCCCCCTCGACGCTGAAGGGCAGATGCAAATGGCGCGGGCGCGGTTCCTTACCTTCTTGCGCCCGGGGCTCGAGATGCCCGAGCCCTCAAAGGCTTATGTGTCGCCACCCACCGATGCGCGCGGGCGGATCACTGGGCTGGGCTTTCTCGCATCCTATGAGTTCTGGCCGGCCGAGGGGGTGCGGCTCGGCTATCTCTCGCTGCCGCCGAGGTTCCAGACCCTGATGCAATTGTTCCCGGCGGTGCAGCTCGACGTGATCTTCAAGCTCTGCCTTTCACGCAATGATGGCCCGGCCTTGGCCAAAGCGCTGCGTGGCCAGGGGGTCTCCTGCGGCGAGGTGGTGCCAGGCATGGCTCAGATGCAGCGCAGCGGGCAGTTCACCAATTTCAAGCGTGAGGTAAACCAGCAGCGAACTGTGCTCGAGACCAGCGTGCGCTGTGCCGATGGGTATCTTCTTTCCAAGCCGGAATGCGACCGGGCCGCGGCGGATGTGGCGGCCCGGGCAGTTGCGCTGGATACGCCGGCTACTGTGCTGCGACGTTATCGCTGAACTGATCCGAGCGATGATGCAGCTCGCGTTCTTCATCGCCGCCCCAATCCTCGATCCAGTCGAGCACCGGACGCAGGGCCTCGCCCTTCGCGGTGATCCGGTATTCCAGACGCCTGGCGCCGGAGCGCACCGGCGCCTTCTCCAGTATCCCCTGATCGACCAGCCGGCCGAGCCGGTTCGAGAGGATGTTGCGGGCAACTCCAAGACGCCGTTGGAACGTGTCGAACCGGGTCACCCCGCGGCAGGCGGCCCAAATGATCAAAAGGGTCCAGCTGTCGCCGATTTTCCTGACCGCGGTGGCCATGGCATTGATGTGGTCTTGCTCGAGGTCGGCCATCTTCCGCCTCCTATCTATCTGCCGTGTGTTCCAATATATGAACTTGTTTTTCGCATTGCGGAAGGGGGAGAATGCCAAACCGCTACAAATCGGCGGAGTTGCCACAGGTTTAGCTGGTATTCGAAGCCGAAAATGAGAAAGTTCCTGAATTATACTTACAATTTTCTCGTGCTGTCCTCCGGCCGTCAGAGAAGATTGATGTCAGATTGAATTTACATTCCGGTGATTCGTTCTTTCAGGCGGTCCAGGGCGTCCAGAACAGGGACTGCGGCTATATGATGCGGCATATGGCCGATCCCCTCCAGCACTATGGTATGAGCGCCTGGCACCAAAGCGGCGACCGGGCGCGAAGCTGAATCGTAGGGAATGATCACATCCGCCGCGCCATGCAGCACTTCGCAGGGGCAGAGCACCTGATCTGCGAGCGATAGAAACGCCATGGTCTGGGCGTGGAGCGCATCCATCGCCCGCAGGTTCAAGGCGAAGGTGCCCGGGCGCAGTGCCAGCTCCACACCGGCGCGACGAACATAGTCGTCGGGCACGGGCTGTGGGTGAAACACCTCGGCCAACTCTCGTAGGACCAGCTGCGGTGACGCAACAAATGGAACCATCGCGCTCATCGCCCGCCCGGCCGCCGGGATGCCCCCCCAGCGATAGCGCCAGCCAAGCGCGCCGTCCCAGTTTTCCATCGCACCGGACATGGCGAGTATTCCCGAGACCTCATCCGGAAAGGCACGCGCCCAATCCAGCGCGACCGCGACACCATAGGAATGGCCGAGAATGGCATAGCGGCGATGGCCGATCGCAGCCATCGCTGCCTGCAGCACATCGACTTGAGGACGGATCATCCAGCCCTCGCGCGGCGCGGGATCGGAGTGGCCATAGCCCGGGCGATCCATCGCGATGACCCGCCAGTCGCGCGTCAAAGCCTCGAAGGCCGCCGACGTCGTCCAATCGAGCAGGTTGCCGCTGGCCCCGTGCAACAGCACAAGGACCGGCGCGTTAACCGGCCCCGCCACCGCATAGTGGACCTTCACTCCGCCAACCGAAACCGTTTGGCCAATCGGCGGGTTGCGTAAATTCACATGTTTCGAGAAAGTCAGAAGCGGCGCGAGCATAGCGAGGTATCCGAATGGTCCAAGCGATATGGTAGGAGATGTGTGCGCTGCAGCAAGCTTGGAAAAGGGCGGGGCATATTTCCCCTTGCAAAAAGGTCATGATAGCTTACCTTTATTGGAAGAGCTAGGGAGGCCGCGATGACCTTGCAGGATGTCAAACTCTCCGATCGCTATGATCTCTCGAAACCATCGGTGCTGTTGTCCGGCACCCAAGCGCTGGTGCGGCTGACATTGATCCAGCGCGCGCGCGACCTCGCGGCGGGGTTAGACACGGCGGGTTATGTGACCGGGTATCGCGGCTCGCCCCTGGGCGCGGTCGATGGCGTCTTTTCCGCCGCTGGGCGGCAATTGACCGAAGCGCAGGTGACGTTCCATCCCGGCCTGAACGAGGATCTCGCGGCCACCGCACTCTGGGGCTCGCAAACTGCCGAGCTGCGCGGCGAGGGGAAATATGACGGCGTCTTCGGCCTCTGGTACGGCAAAGGGCCTGGAGTCGACCGTTCGGGCGACGTGTTCCGCCACGCCAATCTCGCAGGATCTTCCGTGAATGGCGGGGTTCTGGTCGCCATGGGTGACGACCATACGGGCGAGAGCTCGACCACTCTGCACCAATCCGAAATGGCGATGATGGATGCCTATATCCCCGTGCTCTCACCCGCCGGGGTTCAGGAGCTGCTGGATTATGGTGTGCTCGGCTGGGCGATGAGTCGGTTTTCCGGCTGCTGGGTCGGGCTCAAATGCATGAAGGATACGATCGAGGCGACCAGCGTGGTCGATGGGCGCCCCGGGCGGATCGAGATCGCCGCGCCCGATTTTCCGATGCCTCAAGGCGGGCTCAACATCCGCGTCTATGAGGAACCCTGGCAGGCCGAGGATCGCTTGCACGACTACAAGCGTTACGCGGTCCTGGCCTTCGCCCGTGCCAACAGGTTGGATAGGCGCGTGCTGGGAGAGCCGGGGGCGCGGGTCGGGATCGTCTCGGCTGGTAAATCCTATATGGATGTGGTCCACGCGCTGGATCTTCTGGGGATCGATGCTGCAATGGCCGGGCGGATCGGGCTGACCACCTACAAGCTTGGCATGACTTGGCCGCTCGATCCGGTGCCGCTGCTCGACTGGGCCGAGGGGTTGGATCTGATCCTGGTGGTCGAGGAGAAGCGCCCGATCATCGAAACCCAGGTCAAGGAGATCCTGTTCGACCTGAGCTCTCAAACAAGAGTCGTCGGCCATAAGGACGCTGCGGGAAAGGTCCTTTTCACCGTCAAGAAAGGTCTCGACCCTGTCACCATCGCTCGCGGGATCGGCGGGCAGATGGCCGGCGAAGGGGTGATGAACGAGACGATCACCGACCGGCTGGCGCAGTTGAACGAAGCGGTGAAGGCCGACAACCAGCCCGAACTGGCACAGCGCACGCCCTGGTTCTGCGCAGGCTGCCCGCATAATACTGGAACCCAGCTCCATGAGGGCGCCCGGGCCTATTCCGGTATTGGCTGCCATTACATGGTGCAATGGATGGACCGCGAGACCCTGGGCTATACCCATATGGGCGGCGAGGGCGCGAACTGGATCGGCGAGGCGCCGTTCTCGACCCGCTCCCATGTCTTCCAGAACCTGGGCGATGGCACGTATAACCATTCCGGCATCCAGTCGATCCGCGCCGCAGTCGGGGCGGGGACCAATATCACCTTCAAGATCCTCTATAACGATGCCGTGGCCATGACCGGCGGGCAGAGCCACGACGGCGGCATCGGTCCGCGCCGGATCGTTGACGAGTTGATCGGCATCGGAGTTGGCCGGATCGAGGTGGTGGCAGACGAGAAAGAGGATGTGCCGCCGATGCCCCAGGGCATGAAAGTGCATCCCCGCGGCGATCTCCTGTCGGTCCAGAAACAGCTGGAGCAGGTCGAAGGCACCACTGCCATCGTCTATATCCAGACCTGCGCCGCCGAGAAGCGCCGCCGCCGCAAACGCGGCCTGTTCCCCGATATCGACAAACGGGTGTTCATCAACCCCAGCGTCTGCGAGGGCTGCGGCGATTGCGGGGTACAGTCGAACTGCGTCGCTATACTGCCTCTGGAGACCCCTTTGGGCCGCAAGCGCCAGATCGACCAATCGGCCTGCAACAAGGATTTCTCCTGCCTCAAAGGGTTCTGCCCCAGTTTCGTGACAGTCGAGGGAGCCGTGCCTAAGAAACCCGCGACGGCCGAATTCTCGCTGCCCTCGCTGCCCGACCCGCAGGTGCCCGGTCTTGAGCGAAGCTGGAACATCCTGGTCACCGGTGTCGGCGGTACCGGTGTTGTGACGGTGGGCGCGCTGATCACGATGGCGGCCCATATCGAGGGCATGGGCGCGGCCGAGATGCAGATGGCGGGGCTCGCCCAGAAAGGCGGGGCTGTGGCGATCCATTGCAGGGTGGCCCCGACGCCGCAGGATATCTCGGCGATCCGGATCGCCACCGGTGAGGCTGATGCGGTGATCGGCGGCGATCTGGTGGTGACGGCCGCGCCCAAAACCTTGGCGGCCATGACCCGTGGGCGGACCAAGGCGATCTGCAACACGCAGGAGATCATCACCGGCGCCTTTACGCGCGACACCGAATTCTCGCTGCCAGTGGACGGTCTGGAGCTGGCGGTCGAGCGCCGGGTGGGCCCGGAGCGGTTCTCGATGATCGCCGCGACCCGCCTGGCCGAGAGGTTGCTTGGCGATGCGATCTTCTCGAATGTGATGATGCTGGGAGCGGCATGGCAAGCCGGGATGGTTCCGCTGTCAGAGGCTGCATTGCGCCGGGCGATCGAGCTGAACGGCGCGGCGGTCGATGGCAATCTGAAGGCTTTCGATATTGGCCGCTGGGCCGTTGCCATGCCTGCACAGGCCGCCGCGATGCTGGGTGAGGAGACCGCCCAGGAGGAGACACTCGACGAGAAGATCGCGCGGCGCAGCCAGCATCTAACCGGCTATCAGAACCGCCGTCTCGCGCGCCGCTATGAAGCGCTGGTCGACCGCGCCCGGGCGGTCGATGAGATGCTGGGAGAGGCGGTGGCGGAGGGGTACTTCAAGCTGCTCGCCTATAAGGACGAATACGAAGTCGCACGGCTCCATGCGGAGACCCTGAACACGGCGATTGCCGAGGCATTCGATAATGCGGGGAAGGTGAGGTTTCATCTCGCCCCGCCGATTCTTGGTAAGAAGGACGCCGAAGGGCGCCCGGTGAAGACCGAGTTCGGCCCCTGGATGGCCGGTGCCTTCCGGTTGCTGGCCCGGTTCAAATTCCTGCGCGGCACGGTTTTCGATCCGTTCGGGCATACCGAGGAACGCCGGATGGAGCGGCGCATGATCGGGGAGTATGAGATCCTGATCGAAGAGCTTTTAACTGCGCCTGAGACGATGCGCCCGGTCGCCGTCGATCTGGCCCGCCTGCCGCTGAAAATCCGCGGCTTCGGCCATGTGAAGGAGCGCAATGCCGTCGCGGCGGAGGAGGAACGCACCGCGCTTCTGGCCCAACTCCGCGCCGGTCCGCCGACGCCTGAGGCGCTCGCGGCCCAGTAATTCGATCCAGTAACCCGGTCCGGCACGACGAAGCCCCCGCCCACCCC
>JBCDKL010000099.1:0-10116 GCA_038746695.1 Pseudomonadota bacterium
CCAGCTCCAGACGCATATTCATCTTCACACGGCCGACAGCCGAGAGGTCATAGCGTTCGGCATCGAAGAACAGCGACTGAAACATCGCCTCGGCGGCATCCAACGTCGGCGGCTCGCCTGGGCGCATCACGCGATAGATGTCGAGCAAAGCCTGCTCGCGCGACCCGTTCTTGTCGACCGCCATCGTGTTGCGGATGTAAGGGCCGACGGTGACATGGTCGATATCGAGGGTTTCGATTGTGGAATAGCCCTCGGCGACCAGTTTCTCCATAATCTCAGGCGTCAGTTCGTCGCCCGCCTCGACATGGATTTCGCCAGTTTCTTCGTTGATCATGTCGATCGCGGCGAAACGGCCATTGATCGCTTCGAACGGGGCCAGCACCCGCTCGACCCCGCCATCCTCGGCCAGTTTGCGCAGCTTGCGCGGGGTCAGTTTTTGGCCCGCTGGTGCGATCACCTCACCCGATGCGGCATCGACCAGATCATACGCCGGGGTGGTGCCTTTCAGCCGGTCGGCATTGAAGGCGACCGCCCAGCCCTCGCCTTTGCGCTCGTAGGGCACACGGTCATAGAAGAAGTCACAGATACCCTCCTGATCGAGGCCGAGCGCATAGAGCACGGTGGTCACCGGCAGTTTGCGGCGCCGGTCGATGCGGGAATAGACGATGTCTTTCGCGTCGAACTCGAAATCCAACCCCGAGCCGCGATAGGGAATCACTCGGCTCGCGAACAAAAGCTTGCCGCTGGCATGGGTCTTGCCTTTGTCATGGTCGAAGAAAACGCCGGGCGAGCGGTGCATCTGGCTGACGATCACCCGCTCGGTTCCGTTCACAATGAACGTACCGTTCTGAGTCATCAGCGGCATATCGCCCATATAGACGTCCTGCTCCTTGATGTCCTTGACCGAGCGGGCATCGGTCTCCTCGTCCACTTCAAAGACGATCAGGCGCAGAGTGACTTTCAGCGGCGCGGAGTAAGTCATATCGCGCTGCTGGCATTCTTCGACGTCGTATTTCGGCGCTTCGAGCTCATAGCGCACGAATTCGAGCACGCTGGTCTCGTTGAAATCCTTGATCGGGAAGACCGACTGGAAGACGCCTTGGATGCCTTCGCCATCGATTGGCTCCGCGCCCTCGCCGGAGTCCAAAAACAGGTCGTAAGAGCTCTTTTGAACCTCTATCAGATTTGGCATATCCGCGACTTCGCGAAGCTGCCCGAAATGTTTGCGAATACGTTTGCGGCCGGAAAAGATGTTGCCCATCTGTGCCCTCTGCTCAAGCCGACCTGCGCCATCGGGGGAAATGGCACGGCCTCAAACCATGGTCTGGTCCTATAGGTGTCCCCGGCGGCCCCCGCCGGTCGTGTCTCGGACCATTATCCCATGTGCTCCGAGAGGCTCGTGGGAAGCCTCCGGGATCAGATGGGCGCCGGGTCCGCCCGTGCGGGCCCGGCGATGTCAAAGCGCGCGGCCCAGCGGCCGCGTACCGGTTACTTCAGCTCGACCTTGGCGCCAGCCTCTTCGAGCTTTTTCTTGATCTCTTCGGCTTCCTCTTTCGAGGCACCTTCCTTCACGGCCTTGCCGCCGGCTTCGACGACTTCCTTGGCCTCTTTCAGGCCGAGGCCGGTGATGGCGCGGACCTCTTTGATGACGTTGATCTTCTTGTCGCCATGCTCGACCAGGATCACGTCGAATTCGGTTTTCTCCTCGGCATCCGCGCCGCCGGCATCGCCGCCAGCCGCAGGGCCCGCCATCATCACGGCGCCGCCCGCTGCGGGCTCGATGCCGTAATCGTCCTTCAGGATGTTTTTCAGCTCAGACGCTTCGAGCAGGGTCAGCCCGACGATCTGTTCTGCGAGTGCTTTCAAGTCAGCCATTTTCTGTTCCGTTCCTTGATCCAGTTTGTTCCGGTGTCCCGCTGCGGCCACGCCGCCGGGCCCAGGGATGCGTTATGCGTCTTCGCGCTCCTCGATCGTGCTGAGGATGGACGCGATATTCGCCGCGGGCGCGCCAATCGCCCCTGCCAGGTTCGATGCGGGGGCGCCGATCATGCCAACGATCGAAGCGATAAGCTCCTCCCGCGAAGGCATCGATGCCACCGATTTGACCCCGGCCGGGTCGAGCACCGTCTCTCCCATCGACCCGCCGAGGATCTGGAACTTGTCCTTGTCCTTGGCATAGGCCTCGGCGGTTTTCGCCGCCGCGACCGGGTCTTCGGAATAAGCGAGAACGGTTTGCCCCTTCAGCAGGTCCTTCATGCCTTCGCATGGAGTCCCCTCGAGGGCGATTTTGGCGAGCCTGTTCTTGGCGACACGGACTTTCCCGCCTGCTTCACGCATGCGGCCGCGAAAGTCCTGCATATCGGCAACCGTGAGGCCGGCGTAATGCGCCACCACGACGACACCAGAGTCCGAGAAGATCTGGTTGAGTTCACCAACCACAGCTTCCTTTTGGGCTCTATCCACGTTGCTTCTCCAGTTTAGCGGATGGGTCGCCCCGCCCGCCGGCTCCTTGCTTCACCAGGGTTGCCCCAGGTGTCGGATCCCATCCCGGATCCCGCCAAAACCGCCAGTTCGCACCGGTCAATCTCGATCGTTCACCGTCTATGGCAGGATTTATGCGAGCGAACCCGCACCCACCGTCTCGGACAGGTGGCAAGAGCCGAAGCCCCTGCCGGTTATCCCCGGGCCGCCCCGGGGAATTCTTCGTCAGGCGCCCAGCGTATCCAGCGCCACGATCACCCCCGGCCCCATGGTCGAGCTGAGCGATACTTTCTTCACATAGGTCCCTTTGGCTCCCGAGGGCTTGGCTTTTTGCACCGCATCGATCAGAGCGCGCGCATTCTCGGTCAACTTGTCCGCACCAAAGCTCGCTTTGCCGATCCCGGCATGGATCACCCCGGCCTTTTCGACCCGGAAGGTGACCTGGCCGCCCTTGGCATCCTTGACTGCCTGGGCGACATCCATGGTGACTGTGCCGACCTTCGGGTTGGGCATCAGATTGCGAGGCCCGAGGATTTTGCCCAGACGCCCCACAATCGGCATCATGTCAGGCGTCGCGATGCATTTGTCGAAGTCGATCTTGCCGCCCTGGACCGTCTCCATCAGATCCTCGGCACCTACGATATCGGCGCCGGCCTCCTGCGCCTCATCGGCTTTGGGACCCCGGGCGAACACCGCGACGCGCACGGTCTTACCGGTGCCGTTGGGCAGGGTCACGGCGCCGCGGACCATCTGATCGGCATGGCGCGGATCGACGCCGAGATTCATGGCGACCTCGATCGTCTCGTCGAATTTCGCCGTCGCGTTTGCTTTGACCAATTCGATCGCCTCGGGCAGAGCGATCTGCTCCTTGCCCTCGAGCGTGGCGCGGGCGGCTTTGGTGCGTTTTCCGAGCTTGCTCATCCCTTCACCTCGATCCCCATTGAGCGTGCGCTGCCCAGAATGATCTGCATCGCCCCCTCGACATCATTGGCGTTGAGATCGACCATTTTGGCCTCGGCGATCTCCTTGATCTGCTTGCGGGTCACCGTGCCAGCGGTCGAGCGGCCCGGGTTTGCACCGCCGGATTTCAACTTCGCCGCCTTCTTGAGGTAGAACGAGGCGGGCGGAGTCTTGATCTCGAAGGTGAAACTCTTATCAGCGTAATACGTGATCACAGTCGGACAGGGGGATCCCGGTTCCAGTTCCTGGCTCTTCGCGTTGAACGCCTTGCAGAACTCCATGATGTTGATGCCACGCTGACCCAAGGCCGGGCCGATGGGCGGCGAGGGGTTCGCCTTGCCCGCCGGGACCTGCAGCTTGAGCTGACCCATGACTTTCTTCGCCATCTCTGGCTCCTCTCACAACCGGCCGCGGGGCGCGCCCCCGGCGTTTCAGGTGCGTGGTGCGGGTTGGACGACGCGTCGCCCGCCCCTCCCACGAGTGCCACGTCAAGCCGCTTTTGCGACCTGCGTGTATTCCAATTCCACTGGCGTCGCCCGACCGAAGATCGACACCGAGACCTTCAGCCGCGCATTGTCCTCGTCGACATCCTCGACCTGGCCCTGGAAGCCTTCGAACGGACCGTCGGTGACGCTGACCTGCTCGCCGATCTCGAACGTGATCGCCGGGCGCGGGCGCTCGACCCCTTCCTCGACCTGGCGAAGGATCGCTGCCGCTTCGGCATCGCGCATCGGTACCGGCTTGCCCTGAGGGCCGAGAAAACCGGTCACCCTCTGCGTGTCATTGATCAGGTGGTAGGCATCGTCGCGCATCTCCATGCGGACCAGTACATATCCCGGCATAAGCCGGCGCTCGACATTCATCTTCTTGCCGCGGCGGACCTCGGTCACTTCCTCGGTCGGGACCATGACCTCCTCGATCACTTCCTCGAGACCATGCTGTGCCACGGATTCACGGATCGACTCGGCCACCTTCTTTTCGAAGTTGGACAGCACAGAAACCGTGTACCAGCGCTTTGACATCCGCCGAACCTTGCCTCTCAGACGCGACAGCGAGGTTGGAGCCCCCCGCTAACCCTTTATTCATCAGAGTTTTTTCGCGAGCCTTAAACAGAAAGGCGCGCCAGTCGAATCGCCGCGCGCCGGATTTCATGGTGAAGTTGCAGGGCAATAGGCGGAATTTGCGGGCAAATCAAGCCCCTATTCACTACTTACTGGCGTGCGCTGGAGTGCTTCTCGCGCCTTCAGATCGAGAGCAAAAGCTCGACACCCCAGCGCAGGATCTGGTCGACGAAGAAAAAGAATATCGCCACCAAGACCGCCAGCAAAAAGACCATCACCGTGGTCAGACCAGCCTCGCGCCGGGTCGGCCAAACCACTTTGGCGGCCTCGGATCGGACATCGGCGACGAATTGGGCGATCTTGGCCATCACTATCCTGTCGTTTCAAGCCGAATCCCGGCCCAGATCTGGTTTCGCCTGGCAGGGGCGGAGGGGCTCGAACCCCCGACCCTCGGTTTTGGAGACCGATGCTCTACCAACTGAGCTACACCCCTTTCGCCGTGGCACAGGCGCCTCTCTAGGGGTTTCGCGATACAGCGTCAAGCAGCGCCCCTCGAGAGATAGGCGCCCAGAGAAAGCGTGCAACCCTCGGTCAGGTCGTGGTCACGCGCATCCGGTTGATCGGTGCGAAGGCAGGGCTGGACGCGCGCAAATCCGAACGGCGCTGCTCGGCCCGGTCGACAGCCGCGGACCAGTCGAGCGCGATGATCTGCGCATCCTCGCTCAGCCCTAGGAGATCGTCGCCCAGCCCCGCCTTAAGCCGCGCGATCAGCGACATCGCAGCATCCAGCCGGTGATACTCCAAAGGCTGCCCGTCCAGCGCCTGATCGAAGCGCCGGATCCGGTCTTCGGCCATGGCACGGAATTCCAGCACGGCCCGGGTCTTCTCGCGCATCAAGGCCTGGCGTAACCGGGCCATCAGGACGCGCATCGAGGTGTTCTCCTGAACAAATTCGGCAAAGCTGAACAGCGGCGCTTCGACCCGCGCGGGCGCCTCGTCCGATGCGGTCTCCGCGACCGCAGGCAAAGTGACTGTCCCACGCAGCAAGTCGATGCTGATGTTCTCGCTGGCCCCCGGTGGAGATAGTACCGCCATATCGAAATCGCCGCCGAGCTCCGAAAACTCGACCGGTCCGAACTGACGTGCAAGAGCGACCGCCTGACAGAGCGCGTGGACGTCCTCGGCCCCGATCAGGCGGCCAGTTGCTGGTTCTCCCTCAGGATCCAGCAGCCTGACCGTCGGATCCGCCTCATTGTCGAAGCCCTCGGCGGCCAAGCTGACCAGCGCATCGGGCAGGGTCGGGAAATAGCGGGCACCCGCCTCTCCCGGCATGATGGTCTCTCCTGCCTTGGCCGCCGCACGGGTCTCAACCGTTACACCTGGAAGGCCATTGCCCGACAGAGCCACAAAATGCCGAGACAGGCAGGCGTCGAAGGCAGTGAAGATATTCTGAGAGATCCGGTGCACAACGCGGCCTGTAGCATCGGGCGCCCCTGTCTCGATCAGAAGATCAGCGACAGGCACCCGCTCCAGGCTCGGCACGACAAAAGTCGCGAAAAGACGGTCGGTAAACATGAACACACTCACACAGGGTCGTCACTAACAGGGTTAACATACTCGATATGATGGTTAAGGAAAAGTGGACCGATCGAGCCTTGGATCACTTTTCACGGCTGCCAGTAGAGGCCCGGCTGCTCCATTCGGGCGACGATCGCCTGCTGCGCCGCGGTCCTTCCGGCGGGATCGTAGAACGAGCCGCGGACCTGGATCCGCGCGGCTAGAGCAGCGGTAAAGCGGTCGAAGAACGCCCGATCCACCGGCTCCGCCTCGGTCCAGAACCGATCCAGCCCGCCCTGATGGCAAAGGCCCGGCAGATCGTAGACAGCAGACCCAAGGCAGATCACCGGCTGGCCCTCGCGCAAGGCGTGCAGACCCACCGTGGAGTTCACCGTGATCACTCCGCGCGCCTTTCGGATCAGCGCTGTGAGGTCTCCACCATCCAGCCAATGGACCCGATCATCGACTCCATGCCGTTCTGCAAGCCCGGCCAAGACGCGTGGCCAATTCTCCCAACCGCTGTCCAGCGGATGGCCCTTGACCACCAGGTGGCGGCTGACGGGAGCATTGACCGCAAGCGAGCCAATCACCTGGTCGAGCATCTCACTCAGATGTCCGTAATCGCTGGACGCCCGGATCTGATAGTCGCTTTGCAACTGCATCGCGAGGAGCGAGTAATCCAGATCCGCCGCAGATTCTGCCTCGATGCGCCGACATTCGGCTTTCCGTCGATACTTGCGCCAGGCGCTCGGCAACCAGCAGAGATAGTCCAACACCGCTGGGTAATAGATATCCGAGCGATAGCGCGGATAGAGCGGCCAACCCGCTATCCTCGACAGATTGAACGCAACATCGCTGGCCGCTTCGCGCGCAAACCCATGACGGTAGAGCACCGTCTGATCTGGCCGCTCCGCCCCGTCGGCCAGCTGCGAGATTTCTGCCGGATCGCGGGGGAAGCGCGAATTGCGTCCCATCCCGAAAGGCTCCAAGGTCAGCCAGTCGGGGCGGAGATAGCCGTTCTCCACCGCCCATACCCGCAGCCCTCGGCGCTCGGCCACCTCCGCCGCGGCGATGTGATAGGGGAGACGGTCGGCATAGTAGAGGATATCCGTCACCCCCTCTAGATCGCAGAGCGCATCGAGCCACCCGCCGAACGCCTGCAGCGTTCCACGATAGGCCCCGGCCCCACCACCGCGCCAGAACACCTGGTCACCCAAGCAGAAATGCACCTTCCGTGTGCGATGCCCAGCCAAGCGGAATGCCGCCGCCAATTCGGGCCAGAACGCCGTCGGCGGCCCCTGCAGGAACAGAACGGTCAGCCGGGCGGGCATGGCGTCTTCAGCCCTCTCTGATAAGGTTCGGGCCGGGGTAGGCGGGTTCGCCGCCCCCGTCAACCGAAGCGCGGTGGAGCGGACCATGGCAGACCAATGGCAAAGCATCGTCCTGACCGGTGCCTCCAGCGGGATCGGCCTTGCATTGGCCCGGCGCCTGGCCGCGCCAGGGGTCAGGATGCTGCTGATCGGCCGCGATGCCACCCGGCTGGATCCCGTGGCGGCCGAAGTCGCGGCTGCGGGGGGCGAGGCCCATTGCGTGGCCGCCGATATCGCTGATGGCGCGGCGATGCGGGCAGCATTGCACGACTTTGACGGCAAAAAAGCGGTGGATCTTGTGATCGCCAATGCAGGGATCTCCGCTGGGCTCGAACCAGGAGCGATGCCTGAGGCCGCGGGCGTGGCGGAGCATTTGGTCTCGGTGAACCTGATGGGCATGATCAACACGATCGAGCCGCTCTTGCCCGAGATGATCGCGCGCGGTCGGGGGCAGATAGCACTTGTCTCCTCGCTGGCAGCGATGAATCCGCATCCCGACATGCCCTCCTATTCCGCGACCAAAGCGGCGGTCCGAGCCTATGGAATCGCCATGCGCGCCAGCATGCGCGCCCATGGTGTTTCGGTCAGCGTGATCTGCCCGGGCTTTGTTACCTCGCCGATGTCGGCGCGCCATGACGGGATCAAACCGTTCGAGATGCCGGCAGAACGCGCGGCGGAGATCATCGCGCGAGGGCTCGCGCGGCGGCAGGCCTTCATCACTTTCCCCTGGCCGCTGGTCTTGCTTGGCTGGCTCGGGAACCGGCTGCCACCTCGGCTTTCGGACCGGCTGCTTGAGGGTTTCCGCGCCCGGATTCTGCCTGACGAACGCTGATCTGGAGAGATGAAGGATGGCAAGGGCCGGGCGCTAGCCGCTTTGGAGCTGTGCGGCCAGCCGGTCGACTTCGGCCTTCAGCCGCGCCGTCTCTCGGATCGCGTGGGTGATTTGGTCGGGCCGGTGCTCGGAGGTGATGAAAAAGCGCAACCGTGCCGATTGCTCTGGCACGGCTGGATGGATGATCGGCAGCGCGTTCACTTCGGCCTGGTCCAGCAGCATATGGCTGAGCGCGACAGCCTTCATCGAATCGCCGATGATCACCGGAGTTACCGCAGACCCCTCCGAAAATCCCGGGTCCAAGCCTGCCTCACGCACGGCATCCCGGAAATGCCGGCCATTGCGTTGCAGCCGCTCGACCCGTTCGGGCTCGGCCAGCATCAGATCGATCGCGCGGGAGGCGGTAGCCGCCAATGGGGCCGACAAACCGACCGAGTAGACAAAGCCAGGCGCCTTGAATTTCAGGTATTTAATCAGGTTTTTTGAGCCTGCGATATATCCTCCGCAAGACGCCAGGGTCTTCGACAGCGTGCCCATCCAGATCTCGACCGAGGCGGGATCGACCCCCTGCGCCTCGGCCAGCCCGCGGCCCGATGCGCCGAGCACACCCAGGCCATGAGCCTCGTCAACCATCAACCAGGCCTCATGCCGCGTCTTGATCTCGATCAGCCGCGCCAGATCCGGACTGTCGCCATCCATCGAGTAAAGCCCCTCGACCGCGATCAGCACATGCCGGTGGCGATGCCGCGCGCGGGAGAGATGCCGGTCGAGCCAGTCGAGATCATTGTGAGGAAAGTTCACCCTCTGGGCGCCAGAGAGGCGCACCCCCTCCACCACCGAGTTATGCGAGAGCGCATCCAGGCAAACCAGATCCTCCGGCCCCATCAGGGCGCCGACTGTGGTCACATTGGTGGCATGGCCCGAGACCATGACCACCGCATCTTCGGCGCCATAGAGGCTGGCCAGCTTCTCCTCTAGATCGCGGTGATAAGGCCGCTCGCCCCCGACCACCCGGCTGGCCGCGGCCGAGACACCCCAGACATCGATCGCGGCCTTTGCAGCCTCGGCCAGGCGCGGATCACCGTTCAGCCCAAGATAATTATAGGAGGCAAAATTGATCGCCCTTGTGCCGTCGATCTCTTGTTCGGCCCCCGGCAACCCGTCATGGCAGCGGAAGAAAGGCGGTTTTAGGTCGAATGTTGCGGCCGCCGTTTCCATCATCGCCAGGCTCTTCAGATCCGGCAGATCGGCAAAATCATAGGGCTTTACGCGCAAGCCTGTCGCCGAGGCCCGCGGTGGCGCAGCCGGTGTGTCGCGCCGCGCTTTATGCCGTGCGCGCAGGCCCGAGACCAGATCGGCGCGTTTGCCCGAGGGGCTGCTCATCGCCGCCTCACCCGCCCGGGCCATGGCCGGTGGTGGTGCGGTTGACACCGCTGAGCACCTCCTCGACCACATCCTCATCGAGCCCCGCAATGCCGACATGTTTGGCGACGACGGTATCCACTCCATCCTCCTCAGGTGCGGTATGGCCCGAGCGGATACGGGTCAGCACCTTGATCGCCAGATCGGCAAGGGTCATCTGATCGCTCAGCGAAGTCAGCGGCAATGCAATGCCCAATTGCTCCTCGGCCGAGAGTTTCAAATCCACGGCCATCAGCGAGTCGAACCCGAGATCGGTCATCGGGCGGTAGGGGTCGATCTCGCCTTCCGGCTGGCGCAGGATCCGTGCGGTCTCGGCGACCAGTGCAGCAGTGATCCGCTCGCGCGCCGGGCCATCCTCCAGCCCCGCAATTTCGTCGAGGAAATCCTGGGCCGAAGCGGGGCCCGCCTGCAATGTGCGATCCACCCGCTCGAA
>JBCDKL010000100.1:0-10061 GCA_038746695.1 Pseudomonadota bacterium
CCGCCCTGCAAAGCGTGCACTCGGATACCCGCCGCGTCGCGCAACTCGGAGGTGCGGAGCAAAACATCCGCGCGCAGCGCCCTTGCCTCCAACGATCCGGCCCCGCGTTCCAGCCCCGGCGCTGGGGGGCTTGCGACGAAATCGAAGTCTATGAACCCGTCTTGTCCTGGTTGCCCATCACGCCTCGCGCGCAGCCGGGGCAGGGCATAACCGAGCTGCGGCGCAGTGCCAAAAGCGGTGATAACGAACCCATCGCGGGTGCGGCCGATTTCGACTTCGCGCACGGCCTGGATCGGCACTCCACGGGTCGGGGCAAGCTCCTGGGCTGTCGGCTCCTCGGGCAACTCTTCCTCATCGTCGGAGAAGAGCCCGCACCCCGACAAACCGATGGTAACAGCGGCGGCAACACCAATCACAGAACGCATCCCAGTTCTCCCTCGTCTCATTGGCGCAGAGAACGCCATATCGGCGGCATAAAGAAAAGGAGAAACTGCTTGGGTGCCATCCCGCTGGACGGGCCGCGGCCGGTGGATTAGATGACCTCACAGACCAGGAGACATGCCATGGCCAGCCCCGCTTTCGAGGAAATCGTCGAGAATTTCGAGCTGTTTGATGCTTGGGAAGACCGCTATCGCTACATCATCGATCTCGGCCGCGAGATGCCGGAGCTGCCAGATGCGCGCCGCACCGATGCGGCCAAGGTCGAGGGCTGTGCCAGCCAGGTCTGGCTGGTGCCAGAGCTTCGTACCGAGGAGGGTGCCGACCGGCTCTATTTCGACGGTGACAGCGATGCCACCATCGTGCGCGGGTTGATCGCGGTGCTGCGCGCCCTCGTCTCGGGCCAGAAGGTCGCGGATATCCCCGGTCTCGACATCGAGGGAGAGCTGGCTCGGCTGGAAATGCATCAGCATCTCTCGGGCCAACGCTCCAACGGCTTGGCGGCGATGGTGCAGCGTTTGAAGGATCTTGCGGGCCGTGCGGCGGCGGCTTAAGACACTCACGCTCTGGCGATCTTGAAGATTAACAGTGGCGAGCTGTGGTTTGCCGCGAAGGAGGCCCTGATGGCCGATGCTCTGACCGACCTATTGGACGAGCGCGACTGGCTGCTGCTGGATGGCGCGACCGGGACCAATCTCTTCGCGCTCGGGCTCGAGGCAGGCGAAGCGCCAGAGCTTTGGAACATCGATGCGCCGGACAAGATTCGCGCGCTGCATGACGGGTTCATCGAAGCGGGCTCGGATCTGATCCTGACCAATTCCTTCGGTGGCACCTCCTATCGGCTTAAGCTCCATGATGCACAGGACCGGGTGGAGGAGCTCAACGAAGCCGCGGCGAAGATCGCCCGCGAGCGTGTCGACCGTGCCGGCCGAAAGGTGGTGGTCGCGGGCTCGGTTGGGCCGACGGGCGAGATTCTCGAACCGGTCGGAACGCTCAGCCATGGCGATGCGGTCGCGGCTTTTGAGGCGCAGATCGAGGGGCTGCTGGCCGGTGGCGCCGATGTGATATGGGCCGAGACGATTTCGTCTGAGGAAGAGCTCCGCGCGGTGGCCGAGGCGGCGGCAAACAAGAACGCGCCCTTCTGTGCGACGCTGAGTTTCGATACGGCGGGCCGGACGATGATGGGGGTGACCTCCGAAGGCTATGCCGGGATGGCCGGCGGGCTTGGTGTCGATCCGATCGCGATTGGGGCAAATTGCGGCACGGGGGCGCCGGATCTTCTGCGTACGGTGATGGGGATCACTCAGGCAGCACCCGAGCGCGTGGTGATCGCCAAGGCCAATGCGGGCATCCCGAAGTACGAGGATGGTCAGATCAATTATGACGGCACGCCCGAATTGATGGCCGATTACGCGCGTTTGGCCCGTGATGCCGGGGCGCGGCTGATCGGAGGCTGCTGCGGCACGAAACCAGTGCATTTGGTCGCGATGCGCGCCGCTTTGGAGGCGCATGTCCCCGCCGCCCGCCCAAGCCTGGACGATATCGCAAACCGCGTGGGAGCTTTCTCCTCGGAAAGCGATGGCACCGGCGACGCCCCGCAGGCCGAGCGTCCACGCCGCCGCCGCCGCCGTTAACACGCACTCTGCGTTCCTCTCTCACCTGCCCCCCGGAGACAAGCCCAAGGTAATGGACATGCCCTAGGATGCCCGTGGCCTCTGGCGGCTTGCCATCAAGAGACGTAGTGATGGGGTCGACATGAAGTCTTGAGACTGGATGCACGATAGCGCTTCCCAGTGCACTACCCTCCTCAGACGGCCTCAGCACGGTCTTCAGCACATTGAATCCGCCCGGTAACTTCAATCCGTCGGTTCCATCGCCGGGAGTGACGATTTTTTCCTAGTGCTTCTGGCGATTTCGTCGCACCGTAATTTGACACGATGTAGGTGTTGCTTGCACCCAGCATACGAAAGGGCCCGATATGTCCGACGAAGAAGACGAGATCGTCCTTAGCGAACTCAGCGATGACGAACTGGTCGAGCAAATGCATGACGACCTCTATGACGGCCTCAAGGAGGAGATCGTCGAGGGTGTCACGATCCTGCTCGAGCGTGGTTGGACCCCCTATGACGTGCTGACCAAGGCGCTCGTCGAGGGGATGCGCATTGTCGGCATCGATTTCCGCGACGGGATCCTGTTCGTGCCCGAGGTTTTGTTGGCCGCCAATGCGATGAAGGCCGGTATGGGGATCCTGAAGCCGCTTCTGGCCGAAACCGGGGCGCCGCGTCTGGGCACCATGGTCATCGGCACGGTCAAGGGCGATATCCATGATATCGGCAAGAACCTGGTTTCGATGATGATGGAGGGGGCCGGGTTCGAGGTCTATGATCTCGGCATCAACAATCCGGTCGAGAACTATCTCGACGCGATCGAGGAGCATAAACCCGACATCCTCGGCATGTCCGCCCTGCTGACCACGACCATGCCCTACATGAAGGTCGTGATCGATGCGATGAAGGAGAAGGGCATCCGCGACGACCACGTCGTGCTGGTCGGCGGCGCGCCACTGAACGAGGAATTCGGCAAGGCAATTGGCGCAGATGCCTATTGCCGGGATGCCGCCGTCGCAGTCGAGACCGCGAAGGAGTTCATGGCCCGCAAGCATAACCAACTGGCCAGCGCCTGAGGACATGCCGCTCGACCGGCTCGTCCTCTATATTGTCGCCGGTATCGCGGTGTTGGTCGCCTTGTCCTATCTGGTGGCCGTGGTGATCGGCGCCGTGGCCATCGGCCCGCTCGGCCTTGTTGTGTTGATCCCGGTGGCGGTGGTTGCCTATATCGCGATCCGCATCATTCGCGAGCGGGTCGGCAATGCCGAGGACGACTATTACGATAGGATCGAGCGCTGATGATCGTCGCCACCACCGACACGCTGCCCGACCGAGAGATTGTCGAGACGCTGGGTCTCGTCCGCGGCTCCACCGTCCGGGCCAAGCATATCGGCTCGGACATCGTGGCGGGCCTGCGCAATCTGGTCGGTGGCGAGGTGCGGGAGTATGCGGCCCTCCTGGCCGGGGCGCGCGAGCAGGCGCTCGACCGGATGAAGGCTGAAGCGGCGGCCATGGGCGCCGATGCCGTGGTGGGTATGCGGATGACTACATCGACCATCATGCAAGCCTCCTCCGAGGTCCTGTGCTACGGCACGGCGGTCAGGTTGAGCGATGCCCGGTGAGGCGCTCACCGATGGCGCGCTGGCGGCCGAGGGGCTTGCTCCGATCGGGCAGGGCGCCACTCTGGTGATCGCCTGTGGTGCGTTGGCGCGTGAGATCCTCGCGCTGAAAGCGGCCAATGGCTTGGAGCATCTGACCCTCACCTGCCTCCCCGCCAAGCTGCATCTCTTCCCCGAGCAGATCCCCGATGCCATCCGCGCCAAGGTGGCGGAGGTGCGGGGGCGCTATGACCATATCCTCGTCGCCTATGCCGATTGCGGGACCGGGGGGCTGTTGGATCAGGTGTGCGACGAGCTTGGCGTCACCCGCATCGCGGGCCCGCATTGCTATAGCTTCTTCGAGGGCAATGACGCCTTCGCCGATCATCCCGACGAGATCACGGCATTCTATCTGACCGATTTCCTCGTGAAACAGTTCGACGCCTTCGTCTGGCGCCCGATGGGCCTGGACCGCCATCCCGAACTGCGCGACATGGTCTTCGGGAATTACGAGAAACTGGTCTATCTGAGCCAGACCGATAACCCGACCCTTGTGGCCGATGCCCAGACCTGTGCCACCCGCCTGGGCCTGACATTCGAGCATCGCCACACCGGCTATGGCGACCTGACCGCCTTTCTGACCCGCCGCTAGTCTTCGGGGCCGCGCGCTGGCATAGTGCCGCGATGCAGATTTCAGCCCCAGATTTTCTTGGCCGCCAAGCCCTCACCCTTGCCGAACGCCAACTGCTGAAATGCGCCGCCTCGGGCGAGCTGTGCGATTTGGTAGATCCTGGCAAGACCGCGGCCCGCCTCGCCGAATTGCTTAAAGCGGAAGAGGAAAAGGAGGAGGCTCTGCGGCGCTCGGACCTAGTGCTAGCAAATACTGCAAGGCGTCCCGACACAGGAGATGAAACCGCCCCAACCATCCGCTCTGAGCTGATCCGCTTTCTTGCCCGCGGCGGCAACGCCGATCACCCTCTCGATCCGCGCGGCGTGCAGGTGATAGGCGCTCGGATCACGGGGGAGCTGAACCTTGAGGGTTGCGAACTCCCCGCCCCTCTCCTCCTATGGTCCTGCGAGATCGAGGAGGCGGTGCAGCTCCGGGACACCAGTCTTAACACACTAAACCTCGAAGGCAGCCGGATCTCGGGGTCCGATACCAGCGGCTCCGTGATCGCCGACGGCATGACAGCGAAGGGCGATGTTTTCCTCCGCAACGGGTTCGAGGCCCAGGGCACCGTCCTCCTGCTGGGCGCCGATCTGGGCGGGGACCTCGACTGCGATGCCGGTCGGTTCGCGGCGGAGGGGGAGGCGTTGGCTGCCGATGGTCTGAAAACGAAGGGCGGCGTGTTCCTCCGCAACGGGTTCGAGGCCCAGGGCACCGTCCGCCTGCTGGACGCCGATCTGGGTGGGAACCTCGACTGCGATGCCGGTCGGTTCGCGGCCGAGGGGGAGGCGCTGGTTGCCGATCGTCTGAAAACGAAGGCCAGTGTGTTCCTCAGCAGCGGATTCGAAGCCCAGGGCACCGTCCGCCTGCTGAGCGCCGATCTGGGCGGGAACCTCGACTGCACTGCCGGTCGGTTCGCTGCGCAGGGGGCGGACCTAGGCCTCGACAACATCCGAGTTGGGGGCGGTCTTTTTTTGCGCGAATTGGCGCTGCGTCCGAAGGGGATGGTGAAGCTCACCGCCGCGCGGGTTGGGACTCTGGTCGACGATGTGAAGAGCTGGCCAGAGCCTGGTAATTTGATCCTCGACGGGTTCCGCTATGACCGGATCATCGGCCCGACCGATTTCAAGACGAGACGCAGATGGTTAGAAGGGCAACGGCCCGATCAACTGACCACCGATTTCAAACCTCAACCCTTCGAACAGCTTTCCAAAGTGCTGCGCGAGATGGGGCATGGTGAGGATGCGAAGCGCGTCGCCATCTCCAAACGCCGCCACGAGCGTGCGGCGATTTGGTACCAGCTCTATCGCGATTGGTTCGTTGCGAGGGAGTTCCGGCGAACTGCCATCGAAGCGGAGCACATTAAAAGGGCAGATACGTACCTATGGCGTGAATGGTGGAAGCGGTTTCTCAGCCCCCTGACGCTGCTCTGGGCCGCGGTTCGTATCTGTCTGCTCTGGCTGTTCGATGTCGTGATCGGTTTCGGCT
This sequence comes from Pseudomonadota bacterium, assembly GCA_038746695.1. Classification (GTDB taxonomy): domain Bacteria; phylum Pseudomonadota; class Alphaproteobacteria; order Rhodobacterales; family Rhodobacteraceae; genus Thermohalobaculum. Next base: position 5,799 of record JBCDKL010000100.1, read on the forward strand.
ATCGACCGCTATGGGCACTGGGCTGGTCGGCGGTGATGATCTTCATTGGCTTTATGATTTTCAGCGATGCACATCGGGACAGAGCAATGGTTCCGAATAACCCCTTCCTGCTTAAGTCCTCATGGAAGCCTGATGGAGAAGGCGATCCCTATACTGCATTCTTGGAGGAGGTGCCGGATTTCCAGCCCTTCAATGCGCTCGCCTATTCCATCGACACCTTCGTGCCCCTGGTGAACCTGCATCAGGAGCCGCATTGGATCCCGCAGGTGGAGCGGAAGTCGGCCTGGCCGCTGACACGGCTCTATCTTTGGGTCCATATCGCGGCAGGGTGGATCATCACCGCTTTGTTTGCCGCGTCGTTGACCGGGTTGGTCAAGAAGGAGGAGTGAGCGGGGGGTGACGGTCCCCCGCTCGGGCTCTGCACAAGCCTCGTCTCAGTCGTCCGAGACGATGCGCAGATTGGGGCGGCGCTGGGTGCGTGGAGGGGTTTCGGCGCCGGTCTGTTCCTCGGTCTTCCCGCCGGATTGCTTGCCGCCATCGATGGCGGTCAGCTTGGCCGGGCCGCGGAACGGGGTGGCTTTCTCGGCAAACCCGGCTGCAGGCTGCAGCGCGGGGGTCTGCGGGGCGCGGGCGGGCATGCCATCGCGCTCGTCCGTGCGGGTGCCGGTGACCGGGCGGATCGTCATTTCCTTGATGTCGAAATGCAGGCTTTCGAGGCTCGCATGATCCTGGCGCGCGTTCGGTTCCACCTTGTGCAGCGCGCCGATGATCCGGTCGGTCTTGCCGAAATCGCTTTTCAGCGGCAGGAGCAGGATCTCCCAAACCGCATCCGGGTTGGCGGCCTCGGTCAGACGGGCATAGCCGATGCCGGGCTCGGCCAGAGTCTCCTCGACCAGGGCGGTCATGCTCTCACGCGCTTTGCCGCGCATGATTGCACGGACCGACATGCCACGCAGCTCCATCGAGAACGCATCGACCAGGGCGGTGCCAGCCAGGCGGAAGCGGATATTGCCCTCGCCCAGATGCTCGAGAATGAACAGATGCCGGGCGTCGCAGCCCATATCGCGGGGGTCGATCTCGGCACGATAGGGCAGCTTGCGCCCATTGCGCAGCCGATCCCAGTACTCGAACAAGGCTCGCGTTTCGGTATGCAGCATGTCTCTGGTTCGGTTCAGCCGTGCGGTCGCAAAATCGACACAGATCTTGTCATCCCTACAGTCCTCGGTCATCACATTTCTCCGTCACTATCATGTTCGTGCACCGGGTGCCATCGGTGCTGACAGTCAAGCATTGCAAAACCGGTGCCAGTCGAGCCGGACGGGCGGTTGACCGGGCCCCTGCCTTCGCGCAAGAGGGCGGCGGCGGGCCAAGGGCAGGGGAGCAGGATGAGCGAGACGGAGAAGCTAGAGCGGCGCGGGCTTTTGCTGGTGCTCTCCTCCCCGTCAGGGGCCGGAAAATCGACGCTTAGCCAGCGCTTGTTGGATGCAGATCCGCGCTTCGAGCTGTCGGTCTCGGTCACCACCCGCCTGGCCCGACCGGGAGAAATTGAGGGGAAACACTACTACTTTACTGATAAATCGAGATTTTTAGAAATGGTCGAAAATCGTGAGCTGCTTGAGCATGCCCAGGTTTTCGACCATTTCTACGGCACTCCGAGTGCCCCGGTGGAGGCTGCTATCGACTCCGGCAAGGACGTATTGTTCGATGTGGATTGGCAGGGTGCACAGCAGATCGGCGCCTCGGATCTGGCGCAAGCAGTGGTCAAGATCTTCATCCTGCCCCCCTCGATCGCCGAGATCGAACGCCGCCTGATCGACCGTGCCACCGACGAAAAAAAAATAATTTCCCGCCGGATGGCGCAGGCAAAGGCCGAGATCTCGCATTGGGCCGAGTACGATTATGTTCTAATAAATGACGATCTGGACAAATGCTCTTCTCAGATTGAAACAATCGTCGCGGCTGAGAGACTGCGCTGGACCCGGCAGAAATGGGTGTTCGGCAAGGTCAACGGGCTTTACCGGGAGTTCGAGGAGCGGATCGGATGAGCCTTTATCGCCTGGGCAGTGTGGCGCCGCAGATCGACCCCGATACCTACATCGCTCCCGGAGCGCATTTGATCGGAGATGTGCAGCTGGGACCGCAGGCGAGTGTCTGGTTCAATGCGGTCCTCCGGGGGGATAACGAGCCGATCGTGATCGGGCCCGGCTCGAATGTTCAGGATGGCTGTGTGTTTCACGTTGATCCGGGTTATCCGCTGACCCTCGGTGAGGATGTGACCGTGGGCCATCAGGCAGTGCTGCATGGCTGCTCGGTGGGCGATGGATCGCTGATCGGCATGGGGGCGATGGTTCTGAACGGCGCCAGGATCGGCAAGGGATGCCTGATCGGGGCCAAGGCGCTGATCACCGAGAACAAGGAGATCCCGGATCACTCCATGGTGCTGGGCGCCCCCGGCAAGATCGTGAAGACCCTGGACGCTCAGACCGTGGCGAAGCTGCGGCTCACCGCAGAGACCTACAAGGCGAAGCGGCTCGCCTATCGCGAGGGGTTGGCGCCGCTTTAGAGCTTGAGCGGCGTCAGCACCACCCGGCCAGTCTGGTGTTGGATGTCTAGCCTGGCTCCGGCCGCGGCAACTGCGTTGCGCAGCATCGGAAATTCCACATGTTTGGGCTCGCTGGTCTTGGCGTCGGGCTCGGTGAGCAAGTCGAGCAGGCCGAGATTATGCTCGACGCGGTCGCCCTTGGCGGCAATCGAGGGCAGTTGCTCAGCCTCCGGCAGGATCAGCCTCATCTCACCGCGCAATCCGATCATGGCGCGGGCGACCATCAGGAGCAGTCCTGCGATCCGCGCCTGCTGGGCGCTCAAGGCGCCGGTTTTCGGCCCGCCCAGCATTAGGCCGATGCGGTTTGGTATCTCCTGACAGGCGGCGAGATCGATGAAACGGGCACAATCCACGCCTGCGCCATTTCCGGCACCGAATACCATTCGGTAGAATTGCAGCATCTGGGCGGCGCGCTCGGCGGTTCGGGCGACCATATCGACGTCCTCCTGCGGCTGGCCACCGGCCAGTTCGCGCATGAGATCGGCAGTGTTCGAGATTGCGCCGATCGGGCTGGCCAAATCATGGCAAAGCCTGGTCGCGATCAGATGCGAAGGATCGGTCTGCGGGTCTTGTATGGCGGAGTTGGCCGTACTCGAGGCCATTGGGCCTGCATCATGGGGCATCTTGGTCACCTCGCGTTCCCATCGGTCTGGGGTGACTTGGCGCTGGATCGGCCTTGTCATCCCCCTTACAACCCCACCATGCATGGACTTTTAGAGCCCGGAGCCATCATGCGCAATTGTGAACACCCCGATTGGGGGCTCGGACAGGTGCAGTCGGTGACGGGATCCCGGGTGACAGTGAATTTCGAGCATGTCGGCAAGGTGGTAATCCTGGCTAATGCGGTGACGCTCGATATCCTCTCTCGAGATGAAGATTGACGCCGCTTCGTAAATGATCTCTTAACGGCGCTCTAGTCATGGGAGTGCTCAATAGCAGGCCCCGCAAGGCGCAGGATTTGCCGGTATGCACCGCGATCTATAACGAAGGGGCAGGGAGCTGACGGGAGGACGCGCGAAGATGCGGATCGATGCTGGGCGCTTCACCGTCCGCTTGGCGGGCTCGGAGGCCGATATCAAGGCGGCCCAGCGCCTACGCTATCGCATCTTCGTCGAAGAGATGGGCGCGGTGCCAAGTGAGGCCGACAGGATGGCCCGGCGCGAGACAGACCGTTTCGACCCCTATTTCGAGCATCTTCTGCTGATCGACAACGCATGCGAACGGCCCGAGATCGAGCGCGGCGTCGTCGGCGCCTATCGCCTTATGCGCGATGAGGCGGCGTCCGAGGGGATCGGATTCTACGGCGCATCGGAATATGATCTCTCCTGTCTGGCTGTTTCCGGGCGGCGCACGGTCGAGCTCGGCCGCTCCTGCGTTGATGCGCAGTATCGCGGCGGGGCGGGCATGCACCTGCTCTGGACCGGGCTGGGAGAGTATGTCACCGGCAATGGTATCGAGATCATGTTCGGGGTGGCAAGCTTTCATGGCCGCGATCCTGAACCGATCGCGCAAGCCTTGAGCTATCTCCACCACAACCATCTGGCGCCTGAGGATCTGCGGGTGCGCGCGGTGGCCGAACGGTTCACCGCGATGGACATCCTACCCGCCGATCAGGTCGAAAGGCCGGAGGCAATGCGCCAGCTTCCCGCTCTGATCAAGGC
>JBCDKL010000101.1:0-10039 GCA_038746695.1 Pseudomonadota bacterium
GGCGTTGATCCGCGCCTTCTGCTTGGCCTGACGTGCCTTGGCGCCCTGGCGGATCCATTCGAGCTCGCGCGCCAGGGTCTTTTGCCGCGATTTGTCCTCGCGCGCCTCCTGCGCCAGGCGCTTGGACTTCTGCTCGAGCCAGGCGGAGTAGTTGCCTTCGTAAGGGATGCCACGGCCCCGGTCCAATTCCAGGATCCAGCCGGTGATGTCGTCAAGGAAATACCGGTCATGGGTGACTATCAGACAAGTGCCCTTGTACTCGATCAGGTGCTTTTGCAACCACGCGATGGTTTCCGCATCCAGGTGGTTGGTAGGCTCATCCAGCAACAGCATGTCGGGGCTCTCGAGCAAAAGCTTGCAAAGCGCGACACGGCGTTTCTCGCCGCCTGAGAGACTGGCGACCGGGGCGGTGTCGGGCGGGCAGCGCAGCGCCTCCATGGCCACATCGACCTGGGCGTCGAGATCCCAGAGATTCTGGGCATCGATCTCGTCCTGTAGTTTGGCCATCTCGTCGGCTGTCTCGTCCGAATAGTTCATGGCCAGTTCGTTATATTTGTCGAGGATCGCCTTCTTGGCCGCGACGCCCAGCATGACGTTGCCGCGAACATCGAGGCTGTCATCGAGTTGCGGCTCCTGCGGGAGATAGCCGACATGCGCTCCCTCCGCCGCCCAGGCCTCACCTGTGAATTCGGTATCCTGGCCCGCCATGATCCGCATTAGGGTCGATTTCCCCGAACCATTGACCCCGACCACGCCGATCTTGACCCCGGGGAGGAAGCTCAGCCGGATATTCTCGAAGCACTTCTTACCGCCCGGATAGGTCTTCGAGACCCCGTCCATGTGATAGACGTATTGGTAGGATGCCATGGTTCAACTCTCTGTTCGGGGAGATCGCTCCATATCGTCTCTCAAAATTCAAAGCAACGGGTCATTCATTCGATAAACTCCCGGTCGATTACTTCGTCAAACGCAATGGTACGAGGCGCATCCGGATCTGAAATCAGGTTGAGTTTGTCGCCATAGAATATCTGCGAGTTGTCGCTCAACCGGTCAAACCCAATCGCGTCCCTGAGCGCAGCGGAGTCATCTTCGTTTGGGAACAGGACCCCTGGGAACTCCGAACGGGTCGAGTAGTGCTTTTGCAACAAGGCCAGGATCTCGGTGCGCGGAAGCAACTCGTAACTGCGACGCCGCGGTCCAAGTCCAAAGAATTTTCTCGGTGCCATCTCATATCTGAAGTGCAAGACGTAATCGAATGCAGGCATTGCGGTTGGAACATCATCTGTCCAGACAATTGCGCTCGTGGTCTCGCCTCGGTGGCTGATGATCGCAGCTGTTGGAACAAAGACGTCGCGGCCCTGATCGCTCAACCAATCCCGCAGCCGTGCCTTGCCATTGTTCCATTGCCAGACCTTGGTTAGCAGCGCACTTGGTGCATAAGTGACCGCGATCCCCTCGTCGGCATACGCCTTTGAGAAAACGGTTCTGAAGCTCTTTTCCGCGTGATCCAAGTAGGAGGAAACAAATGCCTCCCGTGACCACGGGCGAAGATCGGCCTCCTCTAATTGTGGATCCATGACAGTAAATCCGAAAGCATCGATCAATGGATCAAGCTCATCGGCAGCCTGAAGAACAAAAGGTGAGGGACGATTATAGTTTAGTAGGAACACGACATCGTGCTCATCGCTCCCTTCGAAGTAAGGTTCCCCCCCAAACTCAAAGATGAAATGGACAGCAGTGTCTTCGTTTTCATAGAAAGCTTGCCCGTTCTCCACTTCGTAATGGGGGCGTTCGCTGAACCATCTCTCAAGACTCTTGACGAGATGATCTTTCTCCAATCTCGACCGCATTATAAGATCAAAGCTCACACGTACCTCCAAATTAGCATGTCAATCTATCGACATCCTACATATCGCGGGGATAGATTGTCATCTCAACACATCCAAGAACACGTCGGATAGCAGGTGTCGTCCCAGCCGCTTCATGCAGTTCCCGGCCAGCGCATCGGGTTGCTCGGCGGGTCGTTCGATCCGGCGCATGAAGGGCATGTACATATCACCTTGCGGGCGCTGAGGTCGTTTCGGCTTGACCGGGTGTGGTGGTTGGTGAGCCCGGGCAACCCGCTGAAATCCCGGGGCCCTGCGGGTCTTGAGGAAAGGATGGTGGCGGCCAAGCAGGTGATGCGCCATCCTCGGGTCGCGATTACTGATATCGAGGCAAAGCTTGGCACCCGTTACACGGCGGACACACTCGGCGTGCTGATGGCACGCAACCTTGACGTGCGCTTTGTCTGGCTGATGGGAGCCGATAATCTGGCCAGCATGCATCATTGGGAGCGTTGGGAGTGGATCTTTGGCCATGTTCCCATTGGCGTCCTCGCGCGGCCGGGGGAACAATTGCGGGCGGGTCTTTCTCCAGCCGCGACACGATTTGCGCGCTGGCGAAGGGATGCTCGTCAGGCGGGAGGGCTTGGCCGGCGGGGAGAACCGGAGTGGGTTCTGCTGACCGGTCCGATGATGCCCCATTCATCCAGCCGGATCCGCGGCGCGGGTTCATGGCCGTGACTCTATGAGAGGAGGCATGAAACGGCGCGATCTCTTAAGTGGCCTTCTTGCGGCCTCGGCAATACCGGGCGCGAGTTGGGCCGCGGAATTCAAGCGCGCCCCAGACGGGCGGGTGCCGATCCCGGCGCCGAGACCCTCGGAAATCCCCCTGCCCCCGGCGGAGATCAGCGCCGATTTACGCGCCCGGTTCGGGCTGAGCGGGTCCAGCGGCTGGCTGGCGGTCGATCTCGACACCGGACAGATTCTGGACAGCCGGAATGCGGGGCGGAGCTTTGCCCCCGCCTCGGTCGCCAAGCTTCCCACAGCATTTTTTGCGTTGGAGAAACTTGGGCCGACCCATCGTTTTGAGACCACGCTGGCGGTAACCGGTGAGGTGCGGGCGGAGCGGTTGTCGGGTAACCTCGTCCTCAAAGGATCTGGCGATCCCGAGCTCGACTCGGATGCGCTTGTGCCCCTGGTTCTGGGCCTCAGCGATCTGGGTGCGCGGTCTCTCTATGGGGCGTTTCTGGTGGATGACAAGGCGATCCTGGGCTTTGCCGAGATCGATCCCGAGCAACCGCCCGAGGCGCCCTACAATCCCGGCCTCTCAGGTCTCAATCTGAACTTCAACCGGGCGCGGATGCGTTGGGGCGAGTCGGGGATCGAACTGCTGTCCTGGGCCGAGCGGTTGCGCTTGCCCGCAACCAGCATCGAAGCCCGTGCCGCCGACGATACCGCCCGGATCTTCAGCCACCGCCTCCAGGGACAGCGGGAGATTTGGGAGATCGCGCGCCGCGCCCTGCGCCGCCCGGGAGAACGCTGGCTGCCGGTGAAGGCGCCAGGGATCTATGCGGGAGAGACATTCCGCCACCTGGCTGGGACCTATGGCATCGCATTGCCCGCTCCGCAGCGGGCCGCAACCGATGGCGCGCGTGTCATCGCCCGGCATCGAAGCCGTCCGCTCGCGGCAATGCTGCGCGATATGCTGAAATTCTCGACAAATATCACGGCGGAAGCACTGGGGGCCGCGGCCTCAGGCGCCGAAAGCCCGGCCGGTTCGGCGGCGGCGATGAACGCTTGGGCCGCAGATCTTGCCGGGTTTGCTTCGGGCGATCCGGGATTTGCCTTTGTGAACCATTCGGGTCTGACGACGGACAGCCGGGTTTCTCCCCAGCGGATGGTCGATTTCCTGCGCGCCCTGGCCCGTCAGCCGGGCACAGGCCATGCGCGGCTGCCGGGCCCGGCGGCTGGCTTTCTCAAACCCCATAACGTCGCGAGCGAAGATCTGAGCCTGGATTACGACCGGCTCGATGTGGTCTCGAAAACCGGCACGATGAATTACATCCGCGGGCTCGCGGGCTATGTCGCCACGCCGAGTGGGCGGCGCCTGGCCTTCGCGATCTTCTCGAACGATCTGCCACGGCGGAGTTTTGGCGACGGGCTCGACCGGCGCTGGATGGGCCGAGCACGCGGCTTCGAACGGGCGCTGATCCGCAATTGGGTGCTGATGGCGGACGGGACCGGGTGACGCGGCTCAGACCGTGCGCAGCTTTTGATAGCGCGCCCGCGCACCCCGCTCGATCGCCGCCGCCGCCAGCCGCCCGACGCTGAGATCGTGGCGCAGGATCTCCAAGAGCTTCAGCTCGGTCATCGCGACCGAACCGTCCGCCGCAGCCACATCGCAAGCCAAGGCGTAGGCGGTTTCGGTCAGAGCCTCGGGCAGCGCCTGGGCGACCAGTCCGACCAGCGCGTCGATACCGTCCTCATCGTCGAAGATCTCACCGACGATCCCGGAGACCATTCCGACCCGGTCGACATCGTAACCGATGAAGACCGGCAGATGCCCGATGATCCCGCGGATCGTATCGAGCTCGCTGTCGGTCATCTCGCCATCCGCCACCGAGACCGCGATCATCACCGAAACCAGGGCATCCTGGGGGCTGAGACTGTCGATACTCATCGCACGGATCCTTTGTCTGCTGCTGCGGAGGCGGACCCTAGAGCCCGCCATGGCGCACCGCAATAGGGCCGCTGCACCGTGCCGCAGAAGCATGCTGCTTGTGAAGATCAGCGGAATTGCGAACCAGGTGGCAATCGCGGGTTTTTACCACCACTATAGGCCCGTGGATGCCCGGCTCGACCCCGCTGGCCAGGGCATCATTGACGGCAGCGCGGCCCTCGCCTAAGTCGCTGCCTGTCAACAGGGAGGCGATCTGATGACCGATCCGGCACTCAGCGAAGCAGCGCGAAGCTCCAAGGCCTGGCCTTTCGAGGTGGCGCGCAAGCTGGCCAAACGGTTCGAAAAACGCCCGCCACAGAAGGGATATGTGCTGTTCGAGACCGGCTACGGCCCCTCGGGCCTGCCGCATATCGGCACTTTCGGCGAGGTGGCGCGGACCACGATGGTGCGCCGGGCATTCGAAGTGATCTCGGACATCCCGACCAAGCTGATTTGCTTTTCTGACGATATGGACGGGATGCGCAAAATCCCAGACTCGGTGCCCGACAAAGCGGCGCTGGAGCCTTACATGCAGATGCCTCTGACCCGCGTGCCAGACCCTTTCGGCACGGCGGACAGCTTTGCGGCCCATATGAACCTCCGGCTGAATGCGTTCCTCGACCGGTTCGGGTTCGACTACGATTTCATCTCGGCCACCGATTTCTATGCTTCGGGCCAGTTCGACGAGATCCTTTTGCGTGCCGCTGAACGGTATGACCAGATCATGGAGGTGATGCTGGCGACACTGGGCGAGGAGCGCCAGCAGACCTACTCGCCCTTCCTACCGATCAGCCCGAAGACGGGGCGGGTGCTCTATGTCCCGATGAAACATGTGGATGCCAAGGCGGGCACCATCACCTTCGATGACGAAGACGGGACAGAGACCACCCTGCCCGTCACCGGCGGCCATGTGAAACTGCAATGGAAGCCCGATTTCGGCGCCCGTTGGGCCGCCTTGGGCGTGGATTTCGAGATGTTTGGGAAGGATCACAGCTCGAACGCAGTAGTCTATGACAAGATCTGCCGCATCCTCGGTGTGCCCGCGCCGGAGCATTACGTCTATGAGTTGTTCCTGGATGGCGAGGGGCAGAAGATCTCGAAATCCAAGGGTAACGGGCTGAGCATCGAGGAATGGCTCACCTATGCCTCGCCCGAGAGCCTGGGCCTCTACATGTTCCAAAAGCCACGCACGGCGAAGCGGTTGCATTGGGACGTGATCCCGAAAACGGTGGACGAGTACCACCAGCATCTGCGCGCATATCCGAGCCAGGACGCAGCTCAGCGGCTGACCAACCCGGCCTTTCATATCCATGGCGTGGAAGCGCCCGAGAGCGATCTGGCAGTACCCTATGCCATGCTGCTCAATCTCGCCTCGGCGGCGGGCGCTGAGGATAAAGACGTGCTCTGGGGATTTATCCGCAAGTATGCGCCCGAGGCAGGGCCAGAGAGCCACCCGGGCCTGGATGCCGCGGCGGGGCACGCGGTGCAGTACGTGAAGGACAAGGTGGTCAAGGCGTTCCGCGCTCCGACCGAACAGGAGGCCGCGGCACTGGCAGATCTCCGCACCCGGCTCGCCGCCTGGGACGGGTCGCTGGAGGCGGAGGAGCTGCAATCCCTGGTCTTCGCGGTCGGGAAGGAGCATGGGTTCGATCCGCTCCGCGCCTGGTTCTCGGCAATCTATGAAGTGCTTCTGGGCGCCAGCCAGGGCCCGCGCTTCGGCGGCTTCATCGCGCTCTACGGCATCGAGGAGACGGTGGCGCTGATCGACCGGGCATTGGCCGGGGCGCTGCTCGAGGGCGCGGCATGACACCGCTCACCTTTGTCTGCATCGCCGGGGCGCTGGTCTGTCTGTTCCTCGGCAAGGCGGCGATTGCGGCGGCAGCCTCGCATGTTGAAACCGCGCATCCGGGCGAGTTCAAACGGCTCTCGCGCTTTGGCCTCTTGCCGATCAAGGGGCTCTCCGGCGATGCCGACCGGGTGCGACGCGGATTGGCGGGGCCTCTCCTGACCGGGTTCCTGCATAAGGATCTGCGGGGTGATCCGGTGATCAAAGCCGCGCAAACCCAATGGCGCATGGCCTTTTCCGGCATGATCCTGAGCATGATCCTGGCGATGTTCACGCTCGGCCCCGGCTGACGCCCGTGGGGCCCGAGGCCTGACTGGCCAGGGTCGCCAAGTGTTCAGGCCAGCGCGAACTGCGCCGCCGTTTCCGTCAGATGCTCCCAGATCGCGCGGCCGAAGCTGCGGAAGCAGTAGAGATCTACACCATTCTCACGGCCCTGCAGAGTTACCGCCACATGGTGGATGCCGGAGGTCGCGACCCGGCCAGGGCCAAAGGCAGTGGGGCGGAGATCCAAGGGCACCATGCGCGCCATAAGATCGGGCGCTCTGGCCCCGGTAATCCGGATCACCGTACGAGCATGCGAGAGGTCGAGCACCGTGCCCGCGCCGCCGATATCGGGTGCTGTCTGAGCTGTCTCACCGACCCAGAGCCAGCGGACAGGATCGATGCGGAGCAGCTCTCCCTTAGCACCATCCACCGCGGTCAGAGGGCCGGGGGCGGCATCAGCACCACAGGCCATGGCGGCGGCCGCGCCTGCTTCGGCCAGACGGTCAGGCCAGGCGGTGATCTGCCAGATCGACCCGGGCCGGTGCTCAGCCATAGCGAGATCCGGGCCGAATTCTAGCGGCATCTCCAGCCCGGCCAGCGCGCTGATCCGATCAACCATGCATCCGCTCTCCCTTTGGATCGTATTGATGGGGGCTGTGCACGGTCGCCTTGACCTCATAGCCGCGTACCGGATCGGCAATTACCACTTCCTTACCCTCCCAAGCCGCATGCCCGCCGGAGACAAAGCCAATCCCGAGCCATTTGCCGTCAAAGGCCGGTGCCACGGTCACTCCGGTGATCCAGCCGAGCCCATGACCCTCGACCTTCGCGGGATCGCAGACCAATGCGCCGATCTTGAAACGATCACCGGGCTCGACCGGCATGAAATGGGCGAGTTGCGGTCGGTCCTCGCGCGTCATATCCGGGCGTTTGCGCAAGACATTGCCGATGAAGGATTTCTTCGAGGAGGCCATCCTGCCGAGACCCGCATCCTCGAGCGTCACCCGCCCATCCAACTCCGCACCAGTGACATGACCCTTCTCGATCCGCAGCGCCCCCAGCGCCTCGACGCCATAGGCAGACCCACCCACAGCCTCGACACCGGGCAGCAGCGCGCGCCACATCGCGGGGCCGTAATCCGACGGAGTATAGACCTCGAACGCCTGCTCGCCGGAAAAACTGATCCGCGCGATCATCACCGGGATCTGGCCGCCTTCAACGGCCATTTCGCTGTGAAGGACCCCCATGAACGGCACTGCTTCGTTGGAGAGATCATCGGCGATTAGAGGGGCAATCACCTCCCGCGCCTTTGGCCCTGCGACCGCAACACCAGCCCATTGATCAGTTGTGCTGGTCACATGGACACGCAGATCCGGCCAGCGGGTTTGGAGCAACTCCTCTAGCCAGGACATCACCGCCGCGGCATGGGCAGTTGTGCAGGTCATCAGAAACTCGTCCTCGCCCAGGCGCCAGGTGACGCCATCGTCGAACACGATCCCATCATCACGCAGCATCACGCCATAGCGGCATTTGCCGACTGGCAGCTTGCCAAAACCGTTGACATAGACGCGGTTCAGAAACTCGCCCGCATCCGGGCCCTGGACTGCGATCTTACCCAGCGTGGTGACATCGACCATGCCGACACGCTCGCGCACATTTTTCGCCTCTCGCAGATAGGCGCCGTCGAGATACTCGCGTTTATGGGTCTTTTGCCACCAGGAGCGTTTCCAGAGGCCGGTATCCAGAAAGCGGAAACCGATCTCCTCCTGAACCTCGTGCAAGGGCGTGCGGCGGATCGGGCGCCAGCCATGGCCTTTCATCCGTCCCGCCAAGGCGCCGATAGGGATCGGCGTATAGGGCGGGCGGAAAGTGGTGATGCCGGTCTCAGGGATCGACTGATCCAATGCATCGGCGAGGAGCGCGAGGCCGATGACCCCGCCCATCTTGCCTTGATCGGTGGCCATGCCGAGCGTGGTATAGCGCTTCATATGCTCGACCGAGGAATAACCTTCGCGGGCGGCCTGACGTACATCCTCGGTGGTCACGTCATGCTGCGGATCGATGAAGCTTTTCAGCTTCCGGTCGCGCAGCGTGACCTCCCAGAGCGGTTGGATCGGGGTCTGCCAACCGCCGGGTTCGGGCATTTTGGCGTTACGGCGGGTTCGGCGGCCGGTCAGCGCAGTGACGGCCTCATCCGCCGTGGCGCGGGCGTGGTCGAGCGTGCCCTCCGTCGCGAATTGCCCGGCAGCGGCACCGGTAAGCTGGACGCCCTCTGGTGGCGGGCCGGACAGAAAGCAACAAAGCTCTGGATGCCAGACGGGTTTGACGCCGCGATGGCTGACCAGATGGATCGCGGGCGACCAGCCGCCGGAGCTCGCCACGATATCGGCACCCAGGATCTCCTCGGGCCTTGCATGGCCTTGGCGGGCAAGGCGGCCGACGCGCAGGCCCTTGGTCACCCTGGTGCCGGAGATCTCGACGGGCAGGGCGCCGCGATGGATCTCGACCCCGGCAGCGGCAGCCTGTTCGGCGATGGGGTTCGGCATATCGCGAGAATCGAGCAGCAGAGTCTCGATCCCAGCCCCGGCCAGCGCCATGGCATTGGCATAGCCGCTGTCGGAATTCACCGCGATCACCGCCGAACGGCCCGGGGCAGTGCCATAGCGGGTGACATAGGTCTGTGCAGCTCCGGCCAGCATCGCGCCAGGGCGATCGTTATTGCCAAAGGCGATAGGGCGTTCCAACGCTCCCGTCGCGAGGATCACCCGGCCCGGCCGGACGATACGGACCCGCCCGCGCGGGAGCGCCGGATCCGGATCCGCGAGGTGATCGGTGACCTTCTCATAGAGCCCGACGACATTGCTGTCATAGAGACCGAAGGCCGTCGTTCGTGGCAGGAGCCTGGCAGAGGAAAGCGCGTCGAGGCGGGCCTGGCGCCATTCCATCGCAGTTTGCCCCTCGATGGTTTCAGTGGTCGATAGAAGGCTGCCACCGAAGCGGAAATCCTGCTCGACCAGCAGCACATCGAGCCCGCTCGCAACACAAGCCTCGGCGGCCGCGAGCCCGGCGGGGCCAGAGCCCACCACAAGCACATCGCAGAAATCATGGACGTACTCATAGGTATCAGGGTCGGCCTGTTGGCTTGCAGCCCCCATGCCCGCGGCGCGACGGATGACCTTTTCGAACTGCATCCATTCCCAGGTGCCGCGCCCGGAGAGGCCGAAAAAGGTCTTGTAATAGAACCCCGCGGCGAAGAAGCGGCCGAGCAGATCGTTCACCTGGCCGAGATCGAAGCGGACCGAGGGAAAGGCGTTCTGGCCGAACGCTTCGAGCCCTTGGTAGAGCTCGACACAGGGCGCTTTGGCATTGGGCTCGCGCCTTGCGCCA
>JBCDKL010000102.1:0-9909 GCA_038746695.1 Pseudomonadota bacterium
AAAGTGATCTTCGCGGTCATGCTGGGCATGCTGGGCGGGTTCGCGATGCAGGCTATGCTCGCGTCGGGCGCATTTGCCGACCCATTACGCGCGCGCAAATCCTGCAGCTCCTGCTGCGGAAGCGGCACGTTCGGCAAGCCGGTCTGGAAGTTCTGGCCCGATCCAGAACGCCGGGCGGCCTTTCGCGAGGCGGCGCTTGAGAACGCGCTCTTCCTGACCAAATGGCTGAGCCTCGCATATTTGCTGGAAAGCCTGATGGTCCACTACGTCCCGGCCGATATGATCGCAGGCGTTGTGGGCGGCGAGGGCATCACTCCTATCGTGATCGGCGCGGTCGTCGGGGCGCCTGCCTATCTGAACGGCTATGCCGCGCCCGCTTTAGTCAGCGGCCTGATGGAGCAAGGCATGAGCGCGGGTGCTGCCATGTCCTTCATCATTGGTGGCTCAGTCACGTCGATCCCCGCAATGGCCGCCGTCTTCGCGCTGGTCAGACGAGAGGTCTTCGGCATGTACCTGATGCTGGGTGTCGGCGGAGCGATCCTGTCGGGCATTCTGTTCATGGCGGCGATGGGGTGAACCCTCGCCGCCACTGGTCGCGGCCAGCAGAGTATGGCGGTGTTCCGAGCGCCTCCTCTTTTAGGCGCTTTGTTGTCCAGTGAGAAAAGACTCCGCGATCCGCTCAAACATGCGTTTCTTTCGTCGTGGAAAGGGTGATTTCGGGATAATCCCGCACCACCCGGTCGATATCCCATTGCAGACGAGTCATATAAACCGGGTCGCCATCATGGTCTTCGGCCATCTGGCCTTTATTGGCCTTGATGAAGGCCTCGACCTTGTCCTTCGGGCCCGAAATCCAACGCGCTGATACGAACTGCGTCGCCTCGAAGCGCACGGGCAGGCCGTATTCCAGTTCGATCCGGCTTGCCAGCACCTCGAATTGCAACTGCCCGACCACACCGACCACCCAGCCAGAGCCGATCTGAGGTTTGAACAGTTTCGCGGCCCCTTCCTCAGCAAACTGCAGCAACGCCTTGTCGAGGTGTTTCGCCTTCATCGGATCGCCGGCGCGGACATTGTTCAAAAGCTCCGGCGCGAAACTGGGGATACCGGTAAAGCGCAGATCCTCTCCCTCGGTAAGCGCGTCGCCGATGCGCAATTGGCCGTGGTTCGGGATACCGATGATGTCGCCCGCCCAAGCATCCTCGGCAATCTCGCGTTCGGAGGCGAGGAACATCACGGGATTCGAGATCGCCATCGGCTTGCCCGCGCGGACATGTTTCAGCTTCATCCCTCGCTGGAAATGGCCCGAGCAGAGCCGCACGAAGGCCACTCGGTCTCGATGCTTGGGATCCATATTCGCCTGTACCTTGAAGACGAACCCGCTGACCGGTTTCTCATCGGCGCTCACTTGACGGGTCGCCGTGCGCCTGGGTTGCGGGGCGGGGGCATGGGCGGCGATGCCCTCCATCAGCTCTCGCACACCGAAGGAGTTGATCGCCGAGCCGAACCAGATCGGCGTGGTATTGCCCGCCGCGAAATCCGCTTGGTCGAAACCGGGCAGCAATTCGCGCGCCATCTCGACCTCTTCGCGCAGCGTGTCGAGCTGACCCTCGGGGATGTGATCGTCGAGCTTCGGATCCTCCAGCCCCTCGACCGAGACGCTCTCGGCCTTGCGGTTGCGGTCGGCGCGGTCCATCAGCTCCAGCCGGTCGCGCAGCATGTCATAGGCACCCAGAAAGTCGCGTCCCATTCCGATCGGCCAGCTTGCCGGTGCCACATCCAGTTGCAGCATGTCCTGGATCTCGTCGATGATCTCGAACGTGTCCCGGCTCTCGCGATCCATCTTGTTGCAGAAGGTGAGGATCGGCAGGTCGCGCATGCGGCAGACTTCGAACAGCTTTCGGGTCTGGCTCTCAACCCCCTTGGCGCCGTCGATCACCATGATGGCAGCATCGACGGCGGTGAGAGTGCGATACGTGTCCTCGCTGAAATCCTCATGCCCCGGCGTGTCGACCAGGTTGAACCAGTGATCGCCATAGGTGAACGACATGGCCGAGGCCGAAACCGAGATGCCCCGGTCCTGCTCCATCTTCATGAAGTCCGAGCGTGTGCGCCTCGCCTCGCCCTTTGCCCGAACCTGCCCCGCCATCTGGATCGCACCGCCATATAGGAGCAGCTTCTCGGTCAGGGTCGTCTTCCCCGCATCCGGGTGAGAGATAATCGCAAAGGTCCGCCGCCGCCCAATCTCGGGCGGCAAAACGGGCTGGTTGGAAGGAAGCTCTAGCATGGGGCTCACTTATCGCCGCTGCTATCCTTTGGGAAGTCCCGGCGCCTTTCTTCGATAAGAACGCGCGCTTGATGCACACCAAGGGAGCCACCTGCCACTGCGGCACCGGCGACGAAGGGGACACCGCAAAGTGTAAGCAGGCCGGCACAACCAGAAACCAAGCCAAACTTCCAAAGGCCGCCGAATGTGCCTGACTCGGCATCCATCTGTTCGACCGCCCGATATATCTTGTCTGCGAGATCGATTAACTGCGCTCGCAGCGTGTCTGCCTCACCCTCCGTGATTTCGTCAGTTCGATCCTCGGGAAGCATCTTATGGATGACCTGAAGTGCAACAAGTTGCTCGGTCAGAAAGTTCTTTTTCTCGGCATGCCGTGCCAACCCTTCTGGCTCGTTAGGAATGCTAACACTGTGCGCGGCCAATTCCCGCTGAACTTCTTCGACAAGATAGGCGGTCAGCGCAGCCGGCTTTTTGTAGTTGCGTGATAACCGGGCTCGGATCTCTGACACCGAGGCATTGGGCACGCTTGTTGACTTTTGCAAAGGATTTGCAGCTTTTTCCTCGGTGCTACGCGCGTCCTCCGGTTTGACGACAGGCGCGTCTGGCCAATGATCTGGATAGACAAGGTTCGACGGTATCAGTGTGCCGCGATCGCCGTCCATTTGATTGAGCTGCGTTTGGGTCAGAAACAAGGTTTTCCGCAGGTCCGTGGGCCTGAAGTCGGTCTTATCGCTGGGTCCCACCCACAATTCTGAGACCGTCCGAACAATCGCCCCTCTGAGATCCGCACTGCCGAGGTTCGCCTCTCTCAGGTCCGCCTCTCTGAGGTCCGCCCTTTCGAGGTTCGCCGCTTCGAGGCCCGCCGCTTTGAGGTCCGCCCGTCTGAGGTTCGCTCTTATGAGGTCCGCCTCTCCGAGGTCCGCCCGTCTGAGGTTCGCCCCGCCGAGGTCCGCCTCTATGAGGTCCGCTCGCCTGACCTCCGCCCCCATAAGGTCTGCCCCCCTGAGATTTGCCCCTGCCAGGTCCACGTCGACGAGTTCCGCTTTTGCGAGGTCGAAGTTCTCCAGCTCTGCTCCTGGGAGGACCGCCCTCATTAGGTCTGGCCTGAACGGGTTAGCACGTATTCGCTCGTTCCACGCCTGCACACCTTCGTGGAGCCACCTCAAATGTTCTTCGTTGGCCAATCTCTTTGCTCCCAATCCTGCACGTGAAATCGTATCCTCTGGCTGCGGGTGTGGGAAGGGAGGATCAGATGGACCTTAAAGAGATTGCCGAAACGCTATGCACGCATTGCCGGAATGGGACCGAGGCGGAGGGATTGGCCTCGCTTTATGCCGAAGATGCTGTCTCGGTCGAGGCGATGCCGATGCCAGGGACCGACAGTCCCGAGACCCATGGAGTTGCGGGCATCCAGGGCAAGCATGATTGGTGGAATGGCGCGATGGAGATGCATGATGGCTCGGTCGATGGGCCCTATCTGCATGGCCCCGACCGTTTCGCCGTGATCTTCGAGTTGGACGCGACCGAGCGGGCCTCGGGCAACCGCTCCAAGATGAAGGAAGTCGGGATCTACACTGTCGCTGAGGGCAAGATCGTGCGTGAGGAGTTCTTCTACACGATGTGAGCAACAGGGGCAGGCGGGCCTGATCACCCGTTGCCCCGAATTGCAAGAAGCCGCGGTTCAGAGGAAGGGAAGGTCGCAGATCGTCCCTTCCGCCCGGCGGCCATCGCCAAACGCAATCTCGACCCTCGCCCCTGGCATCAGCGACCGGTCGACCAGGGCCAGGCCGATGTTCCGCTCCAAACGGGGCGACCAGGTATGTGCCGTGACATGGCCAAGCAGCACATTGCCTTCGATCACCTGGCTCCAAAGATCGATGCCGCTGAGCTTGCCCTCGATATCGATCTCCACGCCCATCTGATGGCGGGCAGGACCCGCATCCGAGATCCGGCGCAGTGCCTGGATGCCGACGACATCCTCGGGCGCGTCGAGATGGACATAGCGCTCCATCCGCACCTCGAACGGGTTGGTGTTGTCGTCGGTATCGCCGCCCCAGGAGAGCAGGCCGCTCTCGATCCGCTCCATATTGTTGGGCGCGCCGGGGCCGATGCCGTAAGGTTGACCCGCCTCGCGCACCCGGTTCCAGAGCTCGATGCCGCGGCTTGGATCGGAGAGGTAGAGCTCAAACCCGCCCTGTTTCGACCAGCCGGAGCGGGCGACAACCAGGGCAATATCGTCCAGCACGCGTTCCTCGAAGGCGAAATGGCGCACCGCGCGGATCTCGTCGCCGAAGAGATCGGCAACCACGTCCTCGGCCTTCGGTCCCTGGATCGCCAGAGGGGCGACGTCAGGCTCGAAGACGGTGACATCGAGCGCCCGTTCGGCCGCCACCGCACGGGCGAAGAGCAGAAGATCGCCGTCGGCGATGGAGAGCCAATAGCGGTCCTCGGCCAGCTTCAAGAGGATGGGGTCGTTGATCAGCACTCCGCGATGGTCGCAGATCGGCACATACCAGCCGCGCCCCTGTTTCAGCCTGTCGAGCTTGCGCGGGCTGAGGATCTGAACCAGCTTGGCCGCATCGGTTCCGGCCACTTCGATCTGGCGTTCGACCGCAACATCCCACATCGAGACGCCCTCGATCAGCCGCCAATACTCGCCCATCGGATCGCCGTAGGAGGTGGGCATCAGCATGTGGTTATAGGTCGAGAACGCCCGCACCCCATCGGCGATGGTGGCCTCATAGAAGGGGCTGCGGCGGACGCGTGGCGTCGGTGAGATCTCGAACGACAAGGCCTGCTCCCAAGGTCTGGCAGAGTGATCCGGGTTGATAGGTCAGACAATTAGCGAATCAGAATTCACAGTGCATGCCAGAAACGTCGCCTTCTTGCCGGAAACGTGCATCTCGCAGCCGGTTTGATACGCTGGGAGCAGGTGCTAGAGGGCGAGGCGCATCTCAAGCTCTACTATATGCGCGCGCGGCGGCGGCAGGCTTTTGCGGGCGCCGGTTGGCAGGAATTCTGATTCGCTATAGAGCGCGATTGCCCCGGCATTGGCCGCGCCGACTTCCAGCAGCAGGTCGGTGAAGCGGTGCAGGCGTGCCCAATCCGCGACCTTCCGGATCAGCATGCGCGCCACCCCTTGCCGCCGTCCCTCTGGCGCGACCCAGAGCGCGAAGAGACCGGCACTGTCCGGGCGGCCCTCCCAGGCTTCTCCAATCGCGATACCGAGATCGGTGTTTGCGGTATGAGCCAGGAGACAAGCGCCGGCTCTTCCAGAAAGGCGAGCGAGCAATGCAGACCACTCGGCCTCGCGCCGCGCCTGCGCCTCGACCAGCGTTTCGGCGAAAGCGTCTGGGGCATCTTGGAGAGCCAGCAGGCGGATAGAGCGGAAGCGTGGCCAGTCTTCCGGGGTGAGTGTAGTGATGCGCAACGGCTCGTGCATGGCGGTGCTCGGTGCTCCCAACGAGGCGTTCCAGGCTCGCACGCTGCCGAGTGTGCCGGCAAGCGCGCGCCGCCGCCGTCTGCTTGCGAAAGCCCTGAGCCGCGGCTAGATGTTCTCCAATCCCAAGCAAAACTGTCGGATCACCGTGACTGCACCTCGACATACTGAGACCCCGCCGCCGCGCCTGACACTCGACGCCGTGACGATGCGCTTCGACGGACGGCCTGCGGTCAAGGAGGTCAGCCTCGAAGTGGCGCCGGGCGAGATCTGCTGCCTGCTCGGCCCTTCAGGCTGCGGCAAGTCCACCACTCTGCGCATCGCCGCTGGGGTGGAGCGCCAGCAAAGTGGGCAGGTCGCGGTGGATGGGGTCGAGATGTCGGGCCCCGGCCTGCATCAGCCGCCCGAGGCGCGCTCGGTCGGTTTGATGTTCCAAGACTTCGCACTGTTCCCGCATCTAACGGTGGCCGAGAACATCACCTTCGGCTTGCGGGGCGCGCGCCGTGCCGAACGGGCCGCTGCCGTGGCGCATTACCTCGAACGGGTCGGCCTGCAAGGCTATGACCGCAGCTATCCTCACCAGCTGTCCGGTGGCGAGCAGCAGCGCGTGGCGCTGGCCCGTGCGCTGGCACCGAAACCCCGGGTGATGCTGATGGACGAGCCATTCTCGGGCCTGGACAACCGGTTGCGCGACGAAGTGCGCGACGAGACGCTCTCGATCCTGAAATCCGAGGGTGCGGCTGTCCTGATGGTGACTCACGAACCTGCCGAGGCGATGCGCATGGCAGATCGGATCGCCCTGATGCGTGGTGGTCGGATCGTGCAGATCGGAGCTCCGCTGGCGCTCTATGACCGCCCAGTGGACAAGGCGGCAGCCGCGTTTTTCTCGGATATCAACACCATCCCGGCGGTTGTCCGCGCCGGAGCGGCGGAGACGCCTTTCGGCGCGATCCCGGCGCCCGGTATGGTCGATGGGGTGAAGGTCGACGTCGTGATCCGCCCGCAGCATGTGACGATCGCCGAGGATACCGGCGCGGCGGCTGTCATCCCGGCCGGCGTAGCCGACACGGTCCTCGGCACCGTCCTGCGCGCGTGTTTCCTGGGCCATGAGAGCATGATCGAATGCCGCCTCGCGGAGGGTGGAGGCCAGATCCGCGCCACCCTTCCCCATGCCTGGCTGCCCGAGGAAGGCAGCGCGGTGCGGCTGAGCTTGCGCCGCGACCATTGCTTCGTATTCCCCAGTGCCAATCAGGCCGGGGTGGAGAACCGTCTGGCAGCGGAATGACCCAACGAGGCCGATCACCAGCCGGACGAGCCTCCACCTATCGAAATTCCGCTGCCCGGTTTTCCGCGCTTCAGGGCTTTCTCTTGCCCGCGTCATCCCATATGTGGAGGAGAGAGATGGAGAGGAGGCCCCTGCTGCCAAGGGCCACCGCCAGAGGAGAAACAGGGAATGCTTAACAATATCGGGCCTTTCGGCCTCATCATCATCCTGATCGTTGTGCTGTTGCTGTTCGGACGGGGCAAGATCCCACAGTTGATGGGCGATGTCGCCAAGGGCATCAAGAGCTTCAAGAAGGGTATGAAGGAAGAGGTCGAGGAGGCTGGCGCCGAAACCAAAGAGGCCGTGACCGAGGCCAAGGACGCGATCCAGGACGCCAAAGACGCGACCATCGACGTGACCCCGACCAAGGATCAGAAAGCCTGAGGGCAGGCCCATGTTCGATCTCGGCTGGACCGAGCTTTTACTGATCGGCGCTGTGGCGCTGATCGTGGTGGGTCCCAAGGATCTGCCACGGATGATGCGTACGGTCGGTCAATATGCTGGCAAGGCGCGGGGGATGGCGCGGGAATTCCAACGCTCAATGGATGATGCCGCGCGGGAAGCGGATATGGAGGAGCTGAAGGACATTCGAAAGATCGGCTCTGATATCCGCGCGGCGACCAACTTTGACTTCAAGGAGCAAGCGGCGCGGGCAGCGGACTCGTTGACCGCTCCACCAAAGACCGATGCACTGGCCGAGTTCGAAAAGGTGAAGCAGAAGCCCGAGCAACAGGCAGCAGAGATTGGGCCTGAGCCCTCCGATGCCCAATCGGCTGAGCAACAACCGGCCGCGATGAAGCCCGCCGAGACCGCTCCCAGCGGGCCCGAGAATTCGGCGCAGAAAGCTTCGGGCGCATGACCGAGAAACATATCGAGGACAGCTCCGCCCCGTTGATCGAACATCTGGTCGAGTTGCGCGGCCGTCTGATGTGGAGCATCGGCGCGCTGGTGGTGGCCATTCTCGGAATGTTTCCCTTTGCCGAACCGATCTTCAATTTCCTGGCCGTTCCTGCCTGCTCGGCGATCGAGGATAAGGGCCGCACCTGCGAGTTCGTCTTCCTGGGTCCACACAAGCTGTTCTTCACCTATGTTTCCGTGTCGATCTTCGCGGGCTTTTGCGTCGCCTTCCCGATCATAGCGGTGCAGGTCTGGCGGTTCATTGCGCCGGGGCTCTATACCTCCGAACAGAACGCGTTTCTGCCCTTTTTGATCGCCACCCCGGTGCTGTTCGCCCTGGGCGCTTCCTTCGCCTATTACGGCGCGATGCCGCTCGCGATGGAGTTTTTCCTGAGCTTCGAGAATGATGCCGCCGAAGGTGGGGGGATCGACATGCGGTTTCTCGGCACGGCGGATGAGTATCTCGGAATTACCATGAAGTTCATCCTGGCTTTTGGGATCTGTTTTCAGCTCCCCGTTGCGCTGACCCTGATGGGCAAGGCGGGGCTGGTCGACAGCGAGGGGCTGGCGAATTTCCGTAAATATGCAGTGGTGTGCATTCTGGTCGTGGCGGCGGTCGTAACCCCGCCGGATGTGGTGACGCAGCTTCTGCTCTTCACGGTGGTCTACTCGCTCTACGAGGTCTCGATCCAGCTTGTGAAGATGGTCGAGAAGAAGCGGGCCGAGCAGGACGCCAAGCTCGATGCCGAGCTCGACGAGATCTGAGGCTTGGCGTTGACCGAGGCGGAGCGGCAGGCGGCGGCGCTGGAGCGAATCGCCGCGGCGTTGGACCGGATCTCGCCCCCGCCCGGGGGACTGCCGGACTTCACTGGGGCGGAGGCTTTTCTCTGGTCAACCGAGCCGGACCGGCTGG
Source organism: Pseudomonadota bacterium (assembly GCA_038746695.1). Taxonomy (GTDB): domain Bacteria; phylum Pseudomonadota; class Alphaproteobacteria; order Rhodobacterales; family Rhodobacteraceae; genus Thermohalobaculum. The sequence continues at coordinate 8,861 of JBCDKL010000102.1, forward strand.
AGCCCGTGGCGCGGGTCAATCGGGTCGAGATGGATCTTCTGGTCGGGATCGACCGGGCACGCGAGACCTTGCTGGCGAATACGCTCCGCTTTGCCCGGGGTCTGCCCGCCAACAATGCGTTGCTTTGGGGTGCTCGTGGGATGGGCAAGAGCTCGCTGGTTAAGGCGGCCCATGCGGTGGCAAATGCGGAGACGGGATCCTGTGTTCTGATCGAGATCCAGCGCGAGGATATCCCCTCGATCGGGCGGCTTCTGGCGCGTTTGCGGGGGGCGGATCGGCGGTTTTTGCTGTTCTGCGATGATCTCAGTTTCGACAAGGACGACACGCATTACAAGTCGCTGAAGGCGGTGCTGGATGGCGGGATCGCCGGGCGGCCGGAGAATGTGTTGTTCTATGCGACTTCGAACCGGCGCCATCTGATGCCGAGGGATATGATCGAGAATGAGCGGAGTTCTGCCATCAACCCTTCGGAAGCGACGGAGGAGAAAGTCTCGCTGTCGGACCGGTTCGGGCTGTGGCTTGGGTTCCATCCCTGTGGTCAGGACGAGTATCTAGCGATGATCCGCGGCTACTGCACCCGGTTTGGGATCGCGGTGGATGAGGAGGAAATGCGTGAAGAGGCGATCGAATGGCGCCAGACCCGGGGCGCTGTCTCGGGCCGGGTCGCCTGGCAATTCGTGCAAGATCTGGCCGGGCGCAAGGGCGTGCGTATCGAGCTCGATTAGAGGTCTCACGGGGGCGACCGGCCCCGGGCTCCGCAAGCGGAACCCGGAGGCCGGCCACAGTGGCGACAGCCTGCCTTCGGCGGCTGCGGGCGCGCTGCGGCGCGGGCAGGAATGTTTCGGCGGTTTATTACAGCTCAGAGGTCGCGCCTAAGGCGCCCGAGACCCTTGCAGGGGAAAAGAATCAGCCGGCGATAAAACGCCTCGGATCGAGGCTTTCGGCGCCGCGGCGGACTTCGAAATGCATTCTGGCTTCCGAACCCGAAGGTGGAGCGGCGACCGAGCCGATCCTCTGGCCGCGTCTGACCAACTCGCCCTTTTTCAGCG
>JBCDKL010000103.1:0-9876 GCA_038746695.1 Pseudomonadota bacterium
ACGCTGCGCGCGAGGCGGTGGCCGCCCTGCTCGTCTCCGCCGCCCGAGCCGATGGCATCTACGATTCGGGCGAAGCGGCGGCAATCACAGACGTCCTCGCCCGCCATTACGGCATAGATGATGCAGCAGCCGAAAATCTGCGCCTCGCCGGAGAAGAAGCCGAAGCCGCGGCAAATGATCTGGTGCGGTTCACTCGCGCGGTGAAACAGGCTGTCCCGCATGCCGAGCGCGTTGCGGTGATCGAGGCGGTCTGGGAGATCGCCTATGCCGATGGCGACCGCGACCACCGCGAAAGCGCGCTGGTCCGCAAACTCTGTGGCCTGCTCTATGTCGAAGACCGCGATGCTGGCCTCGCCCGTCAACGGGTCGAGACCCGCCTCAAAAGCTGAACACACGACGGAAGTTCTGGTAAAAGCCGTGAGGATCCCGCCCGTGCGGCCTCCGGTGCAAGATTCGCAAGGATTGCGCGCCGGGCAAAGTCTTGCCGGCCGTAAGGCCGGCGCCGTTTAGCACCAGTTTCCTAGCTCAGCCCATGGCCCGGACCAGAGCCTCCGAGATCCCTGTCTCCGACAGCGCATGCCCGGCATCGTCGATCAAGTGCAGCTCGGCCAGAGGCCAGGCCTCCGATACCGCCAAGGCTGTCGCCGGCGGGCAGATCACGTCATAGCGTCCCTGTACGATCACTCCTGGAATGCGCCCGATCCGCTCCATATTCGCCAGGATCTGATCGTCCCTCTTAAGCCATCCGCCATGCTGGAAGTAATGCGCCTCGATCCGGGCGAAGGCACGGGCATAGGCACCGTCCACCATCCCGGGCCGCCCCGGGCGCAACGCCGCTGTCGCACTCTCCCAGCGCACCCAAGGCCGGGCAAAGCGTGTCTGCTCCGCCTCATCCGCACTGGTGAGGCGCCGGTAATATGCCGCGACCAGATCGCCCTGCTCCTCCGCAGGGATCGGGCTTGTGAACTCCGCCCAGGCCTCAGGAAAGAACCGTCCGGCACCGCCGCCATAGAACCAGTCGATCTCGGCCCGGGTCAGAGTGAAAATCCCCCGCAGGATCAGTCGCGCCACCCGCTCAGGGTGGGCCTGGGCATAGAGGAGCGCAAGGGTCGAACCCCAGGATCCGCCGAAGACCTGCCACGACTCGATGCCGAGATGTGTCCGGATCCGTTCGATATCCGCCACCAGATGCCAGGTCGTGTTCGCTTCCAGCGAGGCCCGCGGGCGCGATCGCCCGGCTCCGCGCTGATCGAACAACACGACGTGATACCTCTCCGGGTCGAAGAACCGCCGGATGAACGGGCTCGTCCCGGCTCCTGGCCCGCCATGCAGAACCACCACCGCCTCGCCCTCGGGCGGACCGCAAAGCTCGACATATAGCTCATGACCGTCTTGCACCGGCAGGTGAAAGCGCTGATAGGGCTCGATCTGCGGATAAAGGCGGGTCTCGGCCATGTCGCTCCTGCAACGAGGGGGTAACACGCGCAGACTGCGGCATGTCCGGCAGGCCGCTGGAAGCCTGTCGGAGCCCGACCTATGTCATCGGCAGACCACATGCAAGGCAGCAGAGCGAGAGCGATGACCGATACAGCCCCCTCCCCGGCCGCGCCAGAGCGGGACACCAGCCAGGCTCAGGCGGTCGACCCCGCCGAGATCGCAAAATTCGAAGCAATGGCGGCCGAGTGGTGGAACCCCGAAGGGATGTTCAAGCCGCTCCACATGCTCAACCCCTGCAGATTGCAGTACATCACCGACCAAATCGCCGCGCAGCATGGCCGAGACCTCGGCAAAGAGCACGCGTTCGACGGTCTACGGCTCCTGGATATCGGCTGCGGCGGCGGTCTGCTCTGCGAGCCGATGACGCGGCTTGGCGCCGAAGTGGTCGGGGTCGATCCCGCCGCACGCAACATCCCTGTCGCCCGGCTCCATGCTGAGCAGATGGGGCTCGAGATCGACTATCGTGTTTCCACGGCAGAAGACCTGCTCGCCCAGGGAGAAAGCTTCGATGCAGTCCTAAACATGGAAGTGGTCGAGCATGTGCCCGACCCGCAAGCCTATATCACCGCTTGCGCTGGGCTCCTCCGCCCTGGCGGGGTGATGATCACCTCGACGATCAACCGCAACCCGAAAAGCTATGCGATGGCGATCATCGGCGCCGAATATGTGATGCGCTGGCTGCCCAAAGGCACCCATGAGTGGAGTAAGTTCATCACCCCCAGCGAGCTCTGCGATATGCTGGAGAGCGCAGGGCTCGACTCCGTCGACCGCACCGGTTTCGTGTTCAACCCTCTCACCTGGTCATGGCGCCTCTCGTCGCGGGATCTGAGTGTGAACTACACAACTGCCGCGACGCGAGCCGCGACAGGCTGAGACCGCCCTCAAGCGCCAGGCATGTAGCGTCGGCCCCCGCGGGGACGACACCGCTTACCTCTACTTGCATGAAGCCGCCCACTGCCAGCATGACGTAGCCACCGCCCAACCCCACCCGCCCCCCGGTGTGCAGCGGCCACGTCAAGCTGGCAGTGGGTTGCGGCGCCTCAATATTGTGTCGGCCAGGAACAGTCGTCCTGGATCACCGCAAGTGGCGATGAAAAATTTGGTTCTATCTTGTGAACCATGCTTACCGGTTGAGCGACCGGTTGTCGTTCTCATTCTTTCGACACATCGCTCGAGAGCCTTTCGCCGAAGTGCCTTCATGCACCCAACATATTTTTTGGTGGGCTTGAAGACTGAACTTCATGGTTGGAGGAACACCTGACCCTCTCCGCTACCATTAGTCTTTATCGGTCCCGAGCGACTATATGTCTGAGCTGTTTGTCGGCGAACAAGATGACCTGAATGCCAGGCGCACAGACCGAACAAGTTTGCCATGAGAAGCCGGAACGAAGATTACCAAAGAGAACCTCCTTCACCCCAACCGGCCTCCTTTTCAGGTCAGAAAAAATAGCCGGAAGACTGCACGCGTTGGACCCTTGATCACCACGCCTATCGCCTTCAACGTGGAACCAGCCGTCACCAGATCGAAGCCGTCGGAATTCCAAACATCTAAGTCTCAGACGTCTCACCGAATTGGTAATTGCATAAAGCCTTAGACTACATGAGCAGACGCACGGTTGGGTTGATGGCCGTTAGAGGCAATGGTAGTCTGTGGCATGCCCCGATACCGTACACAAATTGCGAGCGACATACATCGGGATTGCTTAGGTGTGGAACTTCTGTCTCCCAGCGGAGTTGTGGCAGCCGAAATAATCCGGGTTGATCAGGATCGCAGGCTTAAGATCAATACATTCGGAACCGAGTTGGATGTATCACTGGTCGAGCAGCTGATTTCGATAGCACGTTCGGAGTTGGGAACTTTTGAGGATGGGACATCGCTCGACGATGCGGCAGTAAAAGATGTGATTGGGTGATGAAGCAAGTGTCGCGCATTACTGCGCTGACTCTACCGTCTTGTAAAAAGCGTTAATTCCGAGTGCGATCAATGGCTGGTGTTTCAAGACTTCGCCCAATCAGATCGTCAGCTTCGGCATAGAAATTCGCGAAAGACCGAACTGATGACTGAAAAGCATATTTGTCTGATGGGTGACTCCATTTTCGATAATGATGGGTACATTCCAGGTGAACCCGGTGTGATCGAACAGATGCGGCGTTCAATTCCTAAGAATTGGTCTGCGTTCAAAGTCGCTGTAGATGGTGACTGTATTGAAGATACCCCAAGTCAGCTGGAGAAAGTGCCGACGCATGCGACGGATATCGTCGTGAGCATAGGTGGCAATGATCTAATGAAATTACGTCATCTGCTGGCGCGAGCCGCGCAAGGCATAAAACTTGAGCAACTCATCGCGTCACCGCTGGAGGATTTTGAGATCGCATATGGTTGGATGCTGGACACGGTTTCGGAACGTGCTCTGGCAGTAAGCACCTGCACCATTTACACGGAAATCCCGTTCGTAGAACCGGAAATGAGGAATTACGCACCATCTGCGATCGGTGCTTTCAATGCGCTAATCCTAAAACTTGCGGAAACTCGGGGTGTTCCGGTGATCCGACTGGATTTGGCTTGCACAGACAAGAATGACTTCTCGAGAGTGTCTCCTATTGAGCCATCCTCGCAAGGCGGGCAGAAAATTGTCGACGCAATTCTTCAAGTACTTTAGCAAGGCTGATCGAAAATCCTGAATAGTTCTGCATTCTTCATCAGATCCGACACTTCCGCACTATGCAGAATTGGTCGAATTGGGCTCAAAGCGGCCATTAAACAATAAAGGGAATTCTGTAAACACTCAGACGTATGTCCGCCGAAATTTCTCAACAAAATCAGTTTCGGTACTCTCAAAATCTGAGTCAGATTTAACAGGCCTTGCGTAAAGATTTAAATCGTTTGCGTTGGCAGCAGCAGCGTGAGTTTGAGCTCACATCAGAAAAGCCTTCGACCGAACAAGTCTGCCGGTTAAGCAACTGATACTCACCTGACAAAATTGCCATATTCAAGGTACCTAAGGAGCTGACCCGCAACGCCTTCATCGATGGCGCATTTGATCTTGGGCGAGATCGATGGTTACTCGATGGCTTCATCCACCTCTTTACGATCGAAATGGAAGCGCTGATTGCCATTGAGCATGCGTCGTATCTGACCGACGATGAGGTAAAGGCGCTGATCAGCCCCGCCCGCCCTAATGCCAGGTCCTCGGCTGCGTCCAAGGCGCGGAAGGATCGCATTCACGCTCAATCAGACAGGATCCTTAGGACACACCCGTCAGATCGACTTTGATCTAGGGCGGACAAGGCTGATACCTGCGAGCATCAGCAAAAGCGCAAACCAGATCCATGTCGCGTGGGCTTCGTCAAGGACGAGCATCCCAAGACCGACGCCGGATAGGGTCACGACATAACCGATCTGGGCCGCAAAAACCGGCCCCGCATCTGCGATCAACCAGATGAGACCCAGATAGGCGGCGATATGCAGGACCGAGCCGGTGAGGAGCGCCTGTTCCGCGGGCCCGAACGCCGTCAGCGGCAGCCATGCGCCGGTCGCGGCGACCAGGGGCAGGAGCATTGCCAGTGCTCCGAGACTGAGACCAAACAACACCGCAACCGCGCCTGTGCTCGTGGGCTGGTAGCGGGCGATCACGACATTCTCGGCGGCATAGGAGAGCGCGACCACCAGATAGACCAGCGCCCAAAGCGCCTGACCCGGTTTGGGCAAGCTGGCCTCGGGCGCGATCAGAAGCAGCACAGAACCAGCCCCTAGCAGAAGGCCCAGCACCCGGCGTGGCCCGGCCCGGTCGAGACCCAACGCCCAGGACAGGCTCAGCGTCATCATCGGCACCGTTGCGATCAGAATCGAAACCACCCCCACCGGCAGATGCGCGATCGCTGTGAAGGAAAGGCTGTGCGGCAGCGCCGTCCCCAGCACCGCGCAGACCGCGTAGAACATGAGCGCACCGCGTCCCAGCGGCAGGCGGTGGCGGCCGATCACCAGAACCACACCCAGCAGCACCACGCCGATCGCCGTCTGCCAGAGCACCAGGCCGAGCGGCGGATGCCCGGTCGAGACCGCGATCTTGGAGCAAAGCTGTGTTGCACCCCAGGCGGTGCCCGAGCCGAGCAGCACTGCCCAGGCGCGGATCAGGCGGAGACGGGCTGGCCGCATCCGGTCAGCCCGTCGGAGAAGATAGGGCACCCGGGCCGAACCAGTCGATCTCGGCGCCATGGGGTTGTACCCAGGCCACAGGCTCGAAATCCGCCACCATCAGGAACGAACTCATATCGGGCGCAGCCGGGAGATCGTGAACCAGCCCGTCGAAGACCTCCGGCGCTTCGGCGGCGATCCAATGGGCGCCGAGAGACCGCACCGTCTCTGCGAACCGTTTGCGGCCCGCTGGATCGACATAGACCAGGACCGCCGTATGAATGATCACCAGAGTGGCGTCCTTGGGGGCTTCAGCAGCAAGCGCGGGCAAGTCCTGGGTGAGATCGCCCTGGCGGATCAAGGGACGATGCGCCCGCGCCAGTTCGAGGCAGGCGTCGAGACGGGCCACCCGTTCCTCCAGCCCGGGCCAGATCAGGGCGCGCAGCCAGGCGACCGCCTCGGGATCGTCGATATCGATGGGCGCAAGATCCAAGCCCGCGCGCCAGACCAATTCGGGCTTTGCCCTTGGGAGCGGCGTGGCACTCGTGGCCGTGCAGGGCATTACCGGCTCCCCCGGCAGAGTGTGCTTGCCCCAGGCATAGCCATAGAGATCCGGCAGAAGGCAAAGACCTGCCGCCGCTCCAACCTCGATCAGCGCGATCGGACCTTGGATCCGGGCGAGAGCAGGCAGCAACGTGGCACATCGACGGGGCTCATTGGTCTGAGTGCGCCGGGCCATCATCAGGCGGGCGATCTCCTGACCCCGGGCGGAGAGGATCCGCTCCAACGCGTCGCGATCCTCCGGCAGGCCCGAGGTCACGCGCAGCGCTGTCAGGAAGAGATTGGGTTGCTGCTTCGGCTCCGGCAAGCCGGCGAGAAAGGCGAGTGCCGCCTCTGAATGCGCAATATCGGTTGAGAGCCTGGCGTAAACGGGGGAGCCGACCTCCAGCGCAACCGGCGCGAAATCGGCATAGCGCCGGGCGATCTCTGCCAAGCTCATTCCGGGATCAATCCTGGCGCTGTGATTGGGATTGCACAGATGCACCGGCCGCCGCCGATCCGCCAGGTCGGAGCAAGCCAGATCGGGCGCCCTGCGGCGTTGCGGGCGAGACATCGACCGCCACGCTGAGGATCTGCTGACCCGCCCCGATCACGATGCCCGAAACCGGTGCGACATCGGCATAATCCCGCGCCCAGGCCAGCGAGATATGGTCGAGCCCCGGCACCATGTTGTTGGTTGGGTCGAAATCAACCCAGCCGAAGACCGGATCCCAAAGCGCCACCCAAGCATGCGAGGCGTCGGCCCCCGCAAGCTGCGCCTGCCCCTCGGGCGGGATCGTGCGCAGATACCCCGAGACGTAGCGCGCAGGGATCCGCAGCGCCCTGAGCCCCGCGAGCATCACATGGGCGAAATCCTGGCAGACCCCGCGGCGCGTGGCAAAGCTCTCGACCGGCAGAGTGTCCGAGCCGGTGGCACCGGGCAGATAGGTGAAATCCTCGTAGATCCGTGCGGTCATTTCCAGCGCGCCCGCCAGGACAGGTCGTCCCTCCGGGAAGCTCGCGCGCACATATTCGGCGATGGCTTGGTCCGCCTGGGTCATTGAGGAGGGAAAGGCAAAAGGCGAGATCTCGACGGGCACCGGACGGGTTGAGCGGCCGAGGGCGGCGTCGCGCACATCCTCCCATGGGGAGGAAGCCTCGAAGATCATTGCCGAAGGGGCCGAGCGCTCGACCCGGCAGGTGGCGGTTATGTCGATTGTCGAATGCGGTCGGGTCACCGTAGCCACATGCGAGAGATTGCCGAACATATCGCGATGCGGGCGCATCGAATCCGGTTCCGGCGTGATTGCGATCGCGGCAGAGTGGACCTGCTGCCCGGCATGAGCACGCGGGCTCAACCGCATCAGATGCTGCGAAAACGCCGCGGGATTCTGATAGCTGTAGGATGTGGTATGGGTCACGGTATATATCATCCGGCCTCACCTTCCCCAGCATCGTTGCGACCGCCGGCAGGTTTGGCAGATTGGGGCGGGGTTTCGTCCTGCTTTGCCTGGCTGATGACCGCCTCAGCCACATCGGAATGCGCGAAGAATGCGCGGCTGAGCAAGGTTGATACCTGACCGAGATCCCCCCTTGTCCGCCGGGTCAATCGATGCAGACCAGGGCGCGAGCCATCGTTCTCGGGCGCTGCAAGGGTTTCCGCATCGGCCAGGCGGTACTCGGTCAGAAGCGCCAGTGCCTTCTTGTGCTCGGGCCGCCGATAGGGTGTGTCAGCCGGCAATTGGCTCAGCACATCTTCCAAACGTTCGATCTGAAAGACCAGCGCGCGCGGGTTGGTCTCGTCCAGGACCAGAAGATCGATCACCGCTGGTGCCACTGTCGACATCATATAGCGCGAGCGATAGGCCGCTGCCGAATCCGACAGTTTCAGCCAGGCGCGCAGATAAATCTCCTCGGTCTCACGCGCCCGCCCGGCCAGGCGTTCGGCAACCTTCGCGGTGGCCATGCCGCGCTCGATCCGCCGCCCGATCTCGAGGAATCGCCAAGCATAGTTGCGGGTCAGGTTCTCCTGCGCCGAACCCGCGAAAGCTGCCAGCGTGCCAAGCCCATCGGTGATCAGACGCAACAGTCCGGAGGAGCGCGCCAGGCTCACATCCTCGTGCCAGCGCGGGTCAGAACACAGCCGGTCGATATAGCGCCAGCTCTCCTCGGAAACCGCAGAGCGAGCACGGATCGCATTCGAGCGCAGCGCGGGCAGGATCATCGCCATCCCCGCCGGTTCGCCCGGGTTCTGCACCAGGCCGCGTAAAGCCGTCTGGAAGGCATCGCGGGTCGGGGTGCCTGGGACGGTTTGGGTCTGGATCGCGATCAACTCGCAAAGCACATCGGGGGCGGCATCGGCGCGATTGCCCGAGAGATAATATTGCAGGGCGATCCCCAACACGCGCAGCGTCGCCTCGGCCCGTTCGACATTGCGGCCCAGCCAAAACAGCTCGTCAGCCACCCGGCTGAGCAGATCCCGCCCGGTGCGGCGCAGATGGCTGTCAGAAAACACATCGCGCAAGGTAATCGGCGCCGAGGCACGTATGGCAGGGTCGGGCAGCACCCAGACATCCTTGCCGAAACCCAGATCCGGCGGCGGATGCCCCGGCTGGACCCGCGAAGCGACACCGCCCGGGGCCAGGGACCAGCCATCGCGGGTGCGGCAGGCGAAGACGCGCATCATCCATTCCGAGGGAACCATGCGCCCGGCCTCCCAACAGGGCGTATGGGCGAGCGGCGGGGTTGCCACGGCGCAATAGCGTTCGCCCTCCAGATCCAACAGCGCCTCGATATCCACATCCTCAGTCCAGTTGGGCGAAACGGTTGCCCGGGTGCGCTGATTGATTGGCTCGACCCGCCAGAGCCCGGGCTCGGCCCTGACCTGCTCGCGCGCCTTGGGATCGCCTAGCCAGAGACAGGGCGCATCGTTGATCAAGAGATCCTCTCCCAGCAGCGTCTCGGCCAGCCGGTGTGCGAACGGCGCCAGCCCGCGATATCCCAGTACCGAAGAGCCGATCGCATTGGCCGCGATCAATTGGCCCGAGCGGGCCGCCATCGACAGGGCAGGCGCTCCACGCGCAGATTCTCCGGGCCGGTGCAGCGCGTCGAGCGCATAGTCCGGCGCACCGCGCAAAAGGATATCCAGCTTCTTCAGCCCGGCGAGCGTCTTCACGAAGGCCGCCCCGTCGCGCACTGTGATATCGGCAGGCTCGATCAACGCGGCATTCAGATAGCGGGCGAAATAGGCATGGCTGAAGAATCTCGGATCAGCCTCGCCCCCGGTGACCAGCGCCAGCCGGCCCTCCCACCCCATCAATCCGTCGAGATAAGATTGGAAGGCAGCATAATGGGTGGCGAGACGGCGCACGCCCAAGCCGACGAACGGATTGGCCAGCGCCTCGGAAGTGGCGATCCGGTTGGCGATTAGCCAGCCATCGCCCAAGGGCGTGTCCATCCGGTCGGCCAGCACGACCCAGCGGCCATCGGCGGCGCGGGCGATATCAGCCTCGTAGATCGAAAGCCAATGCCGCAGTGGCGGCTCCCAGCCCACGGTATGCGCAGCAAACCCTTTGGCCGCGAAGATCAGCCCCGGCGGCACAACCCCGGTCCGCAAGACCCGGCCTTCGCCATAGAGATCGGCCAGCGCCCGTTCGGCCAGTTCGGCGCGCTGGACAAGCCCACGCTCCAGCGCCTTCCAATCC
>JBCDKL010000104.1:0-9825 GCA_038746695.1 Pseudomonadota bacterium
CCCAGCTCGGGCCGCGCTCGGCTTTGTGATGTGCGATCCGGTCGGCCATTTCATCGTCCAAGGCTTCGCCGGTCGCAATGAAGATATGTGGTGGCGGCGCGAGTGACAAAGCGCGGGCGGATTTGCCGGATCGCGCGCCGCCGAGGATGAAGGTCACGCGGGCCATCACGCAGCGCTCCGATTAAGGGCGAGAGGGATAGCGTAGGGGATTTTCTCGGCGAAGACGTCTGCAAAACTGGCGCCGGTCAGCAACATTTTGGCTGCGCGGATCGGTCCGGCATGGGTGACGATCACCGCGTCCTCGGAAAGATCGGCAAGGGCGGCGCCGAGGCGCGCGTGGAGCTGGGCGAAGGTCTCGCCCCCGGGCGGGGCGACCCGCCAGGGATCGGCGGCCCAGGGATCGCTTTCGGTCCGGGGGATCTCGTCCCAGTGGCAAAGCTCCCAACGACCGAAATCGAGCTCGGCGAGGCTTGGATCGGTTTGGAGCGTTACCCCATGGTATCGGGCGATCGCACTGGCGAGCCGCTGGCAGCGGGTGGCAGGGCTGCTGACCAGATGGCCGATCCGGGGCAAGCGTTTGACTGCGGCGGCGATCTCGGACGTCGCGCTTTCGGTCAGGCCGATATCGCTGCGGCCATAGCAGACGCCCGGTGCGATTTTCGGCTTTGGATGGCGCAGGAAGATCATGCGGCCTCCGCGAGCAGGGCTGCCAAGGTGAGCAGGACGGCGATTTCGGCCATCTGGCAGGCGGCGCCCAGGATATCACCGGTATAGCCACCGAGCCGGCGTTGCGCAGCCCGGAGAGGCAGGGAGGCGGCCAGCACAGCGACCAGGGCGGTTGCGGCGAGAGTTGGCAGAGTCGCGGGACCGATCCAGTAAAGGACCAGGGCGGGAACCACCAAAACCGTGATGCCAGCGATCATAAAACCAAGTCGGTCCGGACCGGTCGCGACACCCGCGCCGAGACCGTCGCTGCGGGCAGGGGGCATCAGGCGGCTGACCGGTACCATTACTGCCCGGCCGAGCGTCGCGGCCAGTACGAGGGCGATGGCGCCGGGCCCTGGGGCGAGGGCGGACAGGGCGCTCCAGCGCAGGCCGAGGGAAAGCACCAGGGCCAGAGTGCCATAGGTGCCGATCCGGCTGTCGCGGAGGATTTCCAAGGCGCGGTCGCGCCCGGCATGGCCGCCAAGCGCATCGGCCGTGTCCGCCAGCCCGTCCTCATGCAGCGCGCCGGTGAGGGCGATTCCTGCGGCAAGGGCCAGGCCCGCGGCCGCGGGGGCGGGCAGAACGGCCACTGCCGCCAGCCAAACCGCGGCAGTCAAAGCGCCGACTAACGCGCCGATTGCGGGAAAGTAGCGGCTGGCGCGCCCCAATCCGTCGGGCGACCAGGGCGCGGCGGGCACGGGCAGCCGGGTCAGAAACTGCAGGGCGGTGAGGAATAGGAGAGCCTCAGCGCGCATCAGCACGGTCCCCATCTGGGCTGCCTTGACCATCGGCCGGTCGAGGAGCTTCTGTAGTCGCTGGCGGTTTGGCGGCGATACCGGCGCTGTCGAACGTGGCCATCTCAGCCAGCATGCGCGCGGCGGCTTCAAGGAGTGGGAGGGCGAGAAGCGCACCGCTGCCCTCACCTAGCCGGAGATCGAGATCGAGAAGCGGGCGGGCGTCCAGCGCCTGCAAGAGGGCGTGATGCCCCGGCTCCTTGCCGCGATGGGCAAAGACGAGATGCGGACGGCAGTCCGAGCGGGCCGTGGCGGCCATCAGAGCGGCCGCGGTCGCTATGAACCCATCGACCAGGACCACGGCCTTGGAAGCGGCGGCTCCTATCACGGCCCCGGACATTGCGGCGATCTCGAGCCCTCCAAACGCCTCCAAAGCCTGCTCCGGCGACAAACGACCGGAGCGGCGGCTGGCGCAAGCTTCTAAGACAGCGCGTTTCCTGCCTACGGCGTCCGGCGCCAGCCCGGCGCCTGGTCCGACCAGGGCTGCGAGTGGAACGCCGGTCACCGCATGGCCGAGAAGCGCGGCGGCGGAGGTGTTGCCGATACCCATCTCACCCAGCAACACCGCCCGAGCGCCATCGGCCACCGCCTCCTGCGCAAGATCGGCCCCAAATTGGAGAGCTGCCACCACCTCCTCGTTGGTCAGCGCGTCTTCGTGGAGAGCATTGCGGGTGCCACGGCGAATTCCGGCGCGCCGCAGGGCGCCGGCCTCTGGCAGATCGCCTGCCACCCCGGCATCGGCCACGATCACTCGGCAGCCTGCGACCCTGGCGAATACGTTGGCCGCGGCGCCTCCAGCCAGGAAATTCCCCACCATCTGAGCGGTCACTTCGGAGGGCCAGGCGGACACCCCCTCGGCCACCAGCCCGTGATCGCCCGCGAAGAGCAACAGGCACCCCTCGGCGCGCGGCTGCGCAACACCCTGAGCCAGCGCCATCCGCAGTGCGAGATTTTCCAAGACACCCAAACTGCCGGGCGGTTTGGTCTTCGCGTCGATCGCCGCCTGCACCTGTTGGGCAAGGCCGGGCGGGCTGGGCGCTATGGTCAGGCCGGGCAGCATCGGCGGCTCAAACTGGTGGCACCCGGGCGGTGAAATGGCCTTTCACCCCCTCGGGCCATTGCTTGAATGGCACTCGACCGGTCTCGCTGTCTCGGTGGAGTTCTGCATAGGCCAGGATCGCTTCGGCGCTCTCCGACTCCGGCAGGAACTTGCCCAGCACATAGGTGAGCTTCCCGGGCGCCGAGATCGCCATGTTGCAATGGCGTTCGCAGCCCATCAGACAGGAAATCCGGCGCACGGCGAGACCGGTCAGCCCGTTGGCCAGCCGTTCGATCTCTCCGGCCAGGATCTCGCCGCCGGTTCGGCCGTCGGGCGCGGTTTTCTCCTCGGCGCTGAACCGGCAAGTGTCGCAAACGGTGATCGTGGTGGGCATCCGTGGTCTCCTGGCCTGTCGAGCTTGGCTAGTCTCGGCCCCTGGCGATGTCGCCTGCTGCGCTCCAAGGGGCGATTTTTCGTTTGAAGCCGACATAGCGCGCCCCTATGCAGGGAGCAATCGCGCCCGCACAGGATCGGCCCGGGAGTATTCCCAGGTCACGGGCGCAGGACGAACAGCGCGCCCCGGGTCACTCGGGGCCGAGCGGAGCCGGAAGCGGGCCGACCCAAACCGGGGGCCATTGCTCCGGGCCTGTTCGGCGGGCTCCGCCCGTGCGTCAGCTATTCGGAGAACGGAGAGCCAGATGCGCCGAGCCTACCAGGACCGAACCGCCCTCGCGGCCTGCCCGGCGGAGACCCGCGCATGAGCCGCATCGGCGTGATGATCTGCGGGCATGGCTCGCGCAGCCAGGCCGCTGTGGACGAGTTCGCGGTGCTGGCCGAGAAACTGCCTCGGTACCTCCCGCCCGATTGGCCGGTGGATTACGGCTATCTCGAGTTTGCAAATCCGGTGATCCGAAATGGGCTCGACGCGCTCCGCGCCCGGGGGTGCGATCATATCCTCGCCGTGCCGGGCATGCTCTTCGCCGCCATGCATGCCAAGAACGACATCCCCACTGTGCTGAACACCTATGCCGCCGAACATGGTGTGAAGGTGCAATATGGCCGCGAGCTGGGTGTCGACCCCAAGATGATCTCCGCCGCTGGGGATCGGGTCCGCGAGGCGGTCGCCCGCGCCAATGCCGAGCTGGGTGAGATCCCCCTGCACGAGACCTGCCTGGTGGTGATCGGCCGTGGCGCCTCGGACCCCGATGCCAATTCCAACGTCGCCAAGATCACACGGATGCTGTGGGAGGGGATGGGCTTCGGCTGGGCCGAGACCGGCTATTCCGGGGTGACCTTCCCGCTGATCGAGCCCTGTCTGGAGCGTGCCACGATGCTCGGCTTCAAGCGGATCGTGGTGTTTCCCTATTTCCTGTTCACCGGGATCCTGATCGATCGGATTTATGGTTTCACCGATATGGTCGCGGCAGCCCATCCCGGGATCCAGTTCGTCAAAGCAGGCTATCTGAACGACCATCCGCAGGTGCTCGACACTTTTGCCGAGCGGGTGACCGAGATCCTCGAAGGCCAGAACGCGATGAATTGTGCGATGTGCAAATATCGCGCGCAAGTGCTGGGATTCGAAGCCGAGGTCGGCAGCCCGCAGGAAAGCCATCACCACCATGTCGAGGGTCAGGGGGCCAGTGCGCCGGGTTCGAATGTCGCCGATTGCGCGCTCTGCCAGTCTTTTTGCACAGGCGCCTGCCGTCTGGACCAGCCGCATCATCACCACGACCATCACCATCATGCAGCCGGTCACACGCATGATCATGGGCATCACCATGGTCACGGGCACGGGCATGATCACGGTCATGATCATGAGCATGATCATCACCACCCACCCTATCCTCATGCCGACCATCCGCTCGGCCCGGAAAGCGTGCGCAAACACATGAAAGTCGGCGAGTGAACCAGTACCCGGAGGGCAAATCCATCTGGCGCGAGGCTCCTTCGGGTGCCTTGCCCCGGTCACATATGTGCTGGCCCACAAGGAGATCGCGCTCCTGGCGCAATGGCCTGAGAACACAGAATTCGAGAGCGACGGACCGGCCGTGAGCGATCCGCTCTTTGACAGCTATCTCATGGTCGACTGGTCGGCGGCCTCTCGGCTCACGTCCGCAAAACCCTCGCCCGATGCGATCTGGTGGGCGATCGGTCGGCGCGGCTCCGAAGGCCAGGTCGAGGTCGATGCCCCAGTCTACGAACGCTCCCGCGCCCAGGCCACGGAGAGCCTGCGGAAGCTTCTGCTGGCCGAACGTGCCGCTGGGCGGCGTGTCCTGGTCGGCTTCGACTTTGCCTTCGGCTACCCGCGGGGCTTCGCTGAACGCTTGACCGGTGAGGGCAGGGCGCTCGCGGTCTGGGAATGGCTCGCCCGCGAGACCGTCGACGCGCCGGACAATGCCAATAATCGCTTCGAGGTCGCTGCCCGAATCAATGCACTTTTCGACGGTGTTGGACCGTTCTGGGGCCACCCGCATGGCTGGGACATCCCAGGCCTGCCAGCCCGCGGCTCGGAACGCCACGGCCTAGACCATCCGCCGGAACGCCGCCTTGTCGAGAGGGCAGAGACAAGCGCCCAACCGGTCTGGAAGCTCTTCACCACCGGTTCGGTCGGCAGCCAGGTCTTGCTGGGTCTTCTGGCACTGGAACGCCTGCGCCGTGACCTCGATCTTGGCGCAGATATCGCCGTCTGGCCGCTGGAGACAGGCTTGCAGACCCCGGCGCGCCCCATCGTTCTGTCCGAGATATACCCTTCGATGATCCCACCCGATCCGAGCGAGACCATCAAGGATGCCGGTCAGGTCAAGGCGGCGGTGGCAGCCTATGCGAGGCTCGATGCTCAGGCGGCCTTGCCCGTGCTCTTCCAGGGGCCGTGTAACCTGAGTCCAGCAGAGCGCCGCATTGTGGCTGAACAGGAAGGCTGGATCCTCGGTGCTGGCGCCCAGGACTGGCTGCGCCATGGCCGTAGAGCCGAGGAACCAGTGCCGAGCCCTAATGCCACGCACCAGGCGCTCCATCTCGGCCCAGGCTTGGCCGAGGATCCAGCGCCATACCCAATCGCGGAGCCCCGACCAGGCGACAACCTGCACAAGCTGACCTATCTGCGCGACCCGGCAGCGATCTATTCTGAAAGCTTCTCCACTGTTCGGGCTGAGGCGAGGCTCGATCATCTCCCCGCCGATCTGATCGAAGTCGCGATTCGTTTGGTCCATGCCTGTGGGATGCCCGAGATCACTGCCAGGCTCGCCTGGTCCCCCGGCCTTGCAGCGGCCGCCCGCCAAGCCCTGGACTCTGGCCGCCCAGTGCTTTGCGATTGCCAGGCTGTTGCGTCCGGCGTCGTCCGTGCTCGTCTCCCGGCGCAGAACGAAGTCCTCTGTACCCTTGCTGACCACCAAGTCCCAGCCTTGGCCAAAACCATCGGCAACACCCGTTCGGCCGCCGCGGTCGAGCTCTGGCACGACCGTCTCGAAGGAGCTGTGGTCGCCGTGGGCAACGCGCCGACCGCGCTTTTCCACTTGCTCGAACTGATCGATGCGGGATGGCCAAAACCCGCCGCGATCCTGGGCTTCCCAGTCGGTTTTGTCGGCGCGGCCGAGTCGAAATCCGAGCTTGCCGCGCGGCCAAGAGGAGTCGACTATCTGGTCCTGCGCGGCCGCAAGGGAGGCTCCGCCATGGCCGCCGCCGCTGTTAACGCATTGGCCGCAGGGCTGGAGGCGCCGCAATGAGAGGCGATCTCTCACCCCCGAACGCGGGCCCCAAATCGGCCTGGCCGCTCCTCCGCTTCGAGGACCGGTCATCTGCAACCTGCAACGCTGCCCACTCTTCCCGGCCTGCGAGCAGCGCGCGAGCGCCCCGTGTGCGGCCACGCGCATGGCCGCGGCCCCTCTGCAAGAGCAACCCAAGATGACCGCCTGGCTCCATATCATTGGCATCGGCGAGGACGGTGCCGCTGGGCTCTCTGCCGCTTCCCGCCGGGCGCTCGAAGGCGCCGAGACTATCCTGGGTGGCGACCGTCATCACGATCTGACAGCGTTCACACAGGCCAGACGTCTCTCCTGGCCCTCGCCTTTCGATGCGATGATCGAGGCTATAAAGGCATCCCGCGGGCGTCCCATGGCAGTGCTGGCGACCGGAGATCCGCTCTGGTTCTCGGTTGGGGCGCGTATTGCCAGGGCGATTCCAAGTGCGGAGATTACCTTCCACCCGCAACTTTCCGCCTTCCAATGGGCCGCCTGCCGGCTCGGCTGGTCGCTCGCAGATGTTGAGACTCTGACCGCCCATGGCCGCCCGGCAGCACAGATCATCCCCTGGTTCTGGCCCGGCGCACGGCTTCTGATCCTAACCGCTGGCGCCGATACAACTGTGGAGATCGCCAGGCTTCTCACCCAACGCGGCTTCGGTGCCTCCGCCATGCATGTGCTCGCCCATCTCGGCGGGCCCGAGGAGCAGCGGATCGATGGGACAGCCGAGACCTGGGCTGAAACTGCCCCAAAGATCCCTGCGTTCCACACCCTCGCTGTCGCTTGTACGGGGATGCCGGACCCGCTCCTCCCCCGTCTCCCGGGCCTGCCGGACGAGGCCTTCGCCCATGACGGCATGCTAACGAAGCGAGAAGTGCGGGCGGTCACGATTTCGCGGCTGATGCCCGCGCGCGGCGAAATCCTCTGGGACATTGGGGCCGGATGCGGTTCGGTTGCGATCGAGTGGATGCGGGCGGCCCCGGATGCCAAGGCACTGGGGATTGATCCAAATCCCGACCGTCTTGCCATGGCACGGCAGAATGCCGAGACGCTGGGCACCCCGGCGCTGGCCCTGATCGAAGGCCGTGCTCCTGAAGCGCTCGACGGGATCCCGGCCCCGGTCGGCACGAAACCCGATCTGCGCCGCCCGAATGCCATCTTCCTCGGCGGCGGGCTGTCGCCCGAGCTGGCCGAGCGGGCGCTGGCGGCTTTGCCCAGAGGCGGCCGTCTGGTCGCCAATGCCGTGACGCTGGAAAGCGAAGCCGTCCTTCTCGCACTCCATGCCGCGCATGGCGGAGATCTCACCCGGATCGTCATTACGCGGGCCGACCCGGTGGGTCGGTTGACCGGCTGGCGTCCTGCGATGCCGGTGACGCAGTGGAGCCTGGTCCGATGACCGAGCTGCCCGGGCCTGATGCCCAAGGCAGGCTGTTCGGTATTGGGCTCGGCCCGGGCGATCCCGAGCTGATCACCCTCAAAGCCGCACGTCTGATCGGGTCTGCCGAGGTGATCGCCTATCCCGCACCGGACAGCGGCGAAAGCTTTGCCCGCAGCATCGCCGCGGACCTGATCCCAGACTCTGCCGAGGAGATCCCGATGATCGTCCCGATGCGCCCGGACAGATTCCCCGCGCAGAAGGTCTATGCCGAGGCGGCCGAGCAGATCGCCTCGTGCCTGACCCAGGGCCGCGATGTAGCGGTGCTCTGCGAAGGTGATCCGTTCTTCTATGGCTCGTTCATGTATCTCTTCACCCGGCTTGCTGGGCGATTTCCGGCGGAGATCGTACCCGGTGTCTCCTCGCTCGGCGCCTGCGCTGCGGCGGCGGCGCGCCCTTTGGTTGCCCGCAACGATGTGCTGACAGTTCTGCCGGGGCCCCTGCCCGATGAGGCGCTGCGCCGCCGGATCGAAGCCGCAGACGCGGTGGCGATCATGAAGGTCGGCCGTCATCTCCCGCGCCTGCGCCGCCTGATCGAAGAGATGGGCCTGAACGCCCAGGCGGTCTATGCCGAGCGGGCTTCTCTGCCCAATGCCCGCGCGCTGCCCTTGGCAGATGCCCCGGCGGAGGCACCCTATTTCTCGATGATCCTGATCTATCGCGGAGCCGATCCATGGCTGAGTTGATCCTTGGCGGCCAGCATGGCTTCTTGCCCGACCCGAGGCGGCTAGTCCTTGCGCGAGGCGTCTCGAGCTCTGTGTCAAGGTCCTGGTTCGACTGCGAGGCTGCGTTTGGGGGAGCACGATGACCGAAACCCCCGTCGTCATAGCTTTGACGGAAAGCGGAGCAGCCACCGCAGGGCGTCTCGCCCAGGCACTCGGCGCCCCGTTGCATGGCCGGGCAGGCCGGGTGACCCATGCCGACGCGCATTTCCCCAATGCGCTCGACCATGTCCGGGATCTGTTCGCCGCAAGGATCTCCGTCGTCGGCGTTTGCGCCGCCGGGATCCTAATCCGGGCTGTGGCGCCGCTCTTATCGGACAAGCGGGCCGAGCCGCCGGTGGTGGCCGTGGCCGAGGATGGATCCGCGGCCATTCCGCTGCTCGGCGGTCATCGCGGCGCCAACCGTTTGGCCCGCGAAATCGCCGAAATCCTGGGCGCCAACGCGCAGATCACCACAGCGGGCGATCTCTCCCTCGGCTTGGCGCTGGACGATCCTCCACCGGGTTGGGCTCTCACCAATCCAGGCGATGCAAAGGGGGTGATGGCCGCCGCGCTCTCGGGTGCCGAGCTTTCCGTGGCTCACGACGACCACGCGGCCTGGCTGAGCACATTGACGGCCAAAGGCCGCGCTCTGCGGCAGAAAGAGGGCACCGTTTCATGGCATCGCATCCGCCCGGGCTTTCGCCGTGATCCCACCCCCTTGGCCCGGGAAGCGGATGTCCATCCCCGGGTCATCGCTGCCGGGGCGCTGCCATTGCTCTACCGTGCCAAGCGGCTCGCACTCGGGATCGGATGTGCCCGCAATTGCCCGCCCGAAGAGATCGAGGGGCTGTTCCAGGCCGCCCTGACGCACGCTATGGTCGAGATAAGCGATGTGAGCGCCCTCTACACCATCGACCTGAAAGCCGATGAACCGGCGATCCTCGCCCTGGCTGACCGCCACGGGCTGCCGCTCCGTCTCTTTTCCGCCGCGGAACTGGAGGCGGAGACATCCCGCCTCGCGAACCCCTCTGACGTGGTCTTTGCCGAAGTCGGTTGCCACGGCGTTGCCGAGGCTGCAGCCCTGGCCGGAACGGGACCCGGAGGATGTCTACTCGTCGAAAAGCAGAAGACCGCCAATGCGACCTTGGCACTTGCCCTGGCGCCCGGCCCGATCACCGCCCTCGAAGGCCGCCGCCGCGGGCGGGTCAGCCTAGTTGGGATCGGCCCCGGTCAGGCTGCTTGGCGCACGCCAGAGGCCAGCCGTTTGATTGCCGAGGCCGAGGAACTGGTCGGTTATGGCCTCTATATCGACCTTCTTGGCCCTCTTGCTGCGGGCAAACCGCGCCATGATTTTCCGCTGGGGGGCGAGGAGGCGCGCTGCCGCTTTGCCCTGGAACGCGCAGCGGAAGGG
>JBCDKL010000105.1:0-9785 GCA_038746695.1 Pseudomonadota bacterium
GCATCGCCGCGGAAAATCAGGTCGCCGCCATTTGGACAGCCAATCGCGGCCCGGTGCTCGCGGCCAAGCACGAAGCGCCCAGTATCCTCGACCGAGACGATGCGGGCGGCGGCGATATACTGCTGCCGGGTCGCCTCCTCTTCCTCCTCAGACTCGTAATCGATGTCGCGCAGTTTCCGGATCACCCCGTGATGGCCTTCCTGAGACATCGCCCGCAGGCAAGGTTTCTCATCCGGAGGCAGCAGGACGAATTCACTGGGTGAGCCTTGCTCGCGCAGCGCTTCGCGGAAGACGGCGGGCAGAGACACGCGGCCCTTCGCGTCGAGCCGGTGCTCGAACGAGCCTACGAAGTATTTGTTGAGCTCGGCCATTATCGTCTGCTCCGCCCCCGGCTGAAAGGGAAAAGGGCGGACCGGGTCTCAGCCAGTCCGCCCCCTGTCCCTCGGAGATCACGCGTGTTTTCTGTTCTGCCTGCGTCTGTCTCTCTTGCTCTTTGTTCATCGGGCACCCGCCGGAGTGCCTGTATGAACCTGCTTTATTTTGTTGATCCGGCGGGTGCCATGACTGAAGTGTTACTGAGGTTCTTATGGTTCTGCAAGGGATATTATGGGATTTGAGGGGAATAAGCGGTGTAGTAATTGCTAAAATTCTCCATAAACACGAACTTAACAGGAACAAATTGGATACTCTCGATGGGATGGCAGGCGATCACGTGGAATCGAAAAGGGCGCGCACCTACCGGAGCGCGCCCTTCTAGTCGCTGTGAGATCGGCGCGGCTAGCCGAAGACGTAGTTCATCAGCCACAATGCGAGCTGCGGGAATTCAAGCACCAGCAGAATTCCGATCACCTGCAGGGTGACGAAGGGGATGATCCCGCGATAGATCTCCTGCATCTTCACCGCGCTCGGCGCCACGCCCTTCATATAGAACAGCGCAAAACCGAATGGCGGGGTGAGAAAGCTGGTCTGTAGATTCACCGCCACCAATATAGCGAACCAATAGATCACCTGCGCCTCGACATATTGGATCTGCGCCTGATTGGTCGGCGCCTCCAGCCCGACATGGGTGGCGAATTCGGGCGCCAGAGCTTTGATCACAGGCGCGAAGACCGGCAGGATGATCAGGGTAATTTCGAGGAAATCGAAGAAGAACCCCATCAGGAAGACCACGAACATCAGCAGCAACAGCAGCGGCCAGGGGCCAAGCTCGAGCCATTCGATGAACTCGATGATCAGATCCTCGCCATAGACGTTGCGGAAGATGGTCGAAAAGGCGGTCGCCCCGACGAAGATGAAGAAGATCATCGCCGTGGTCAGCGCGGTACGGTGGACCACTGCGGTCAGCACGTCACGGCTGAGCGTGCCATTGACCGCGGCCAGGATCAGCGAGCCGAAGGCGCCGACACCTGCGGCCTCGGTCGGCGTGGCCCATCCAGCAAAGATCGAACCCAACACCAGCACGATCAAAAAGACCGGTGGCACGAAGCCCTTCAGAATACCGCCAAACAGCGAATTTCCTTCGCGCTTGCCGATCCACATCGAGATCGCGAAGACCGCAAGGAAGCCGAGGATCGGCCAGTTGATATCCTCGTTCAGGCCCAGAACCTCGCCTTCATAGGCTAGGAAAACCGCCAGCAGCGAGGCGCCCAGGAATGTCATGATATTGGTGCGGTTCGAGGGTTTGAGATCGACCTCATCCTCGGCGATCGGCGGCGCAAGGCTCGGATTGATGCTCGCAACCGTGACGATATAGGTGAAATAGAGGCCCGAGAGCAGCAGCCCCGGGATGATCGCGCCGACGAACAGATTACCGACCGAGACCGCCAGAAGATTGGCCATCAGGACCAGCATGATCGAAGGCGGGATCAAGATTCCCAAAGTCGCCGACGCCGCGATCGTTCCGGTGGCCAGCGACGGGGAATATCCACGTTTGAGCATGGTGGGCAGCGCCAGCAGGGTCATCATCACCACCGAAGCGCCGATGATCCCAGTCGTCGCCGCCATGATCGTGCCCATCACCGTGACCGACAGCGCCAGACCGCCCGGCACCCTGCGGAGCATGACCTGGAGAATGTTGAGCAGATCCTCGGCGACCCGCGATTTCTCCAGCATCGTCCCCATAAAGACGAAACAAGGGATTGCGACCAATATCGGGTTCTGCACCGCGCCCGAGGCCCCGTCTCCGCCCCAGACCCTCTGGATCACCTGGAAGAAGACGGCGAAATCCAGAATCTCGAGATAGATCGCCCAAAGCCCGAACCCGACCGAGACCCCACCAAGCGCAAAGGCCACCGGCATGCCGGTGAACAGCGTGAGCGCCAGCACCAGGAACATATATGCGCCGATGTAATCATAGAGATGGTCGTAGATCGGCTCCCACAACTCGGCCAGGAATTCCATACGCTCAGCCCCCGTTATCGGCCCGTTTCCGGGCTTCTTCTTCGTCGCGCAAGGCCCGTTCGGCGGCCTCGCGGGCTTTGTCCAACTCGCTCTGCACATCGGTGAAGATCGCGAGGCCCGCCAGCGCCCTGTCCTGCTCGTCCGGCGTGCCTTTCAAGAAGACCCACAACCTGCCCAAAGTGGCCAGAACCGACATCATCGCGAAGACAAAGCCGATGATCACAAAGCTCTTGATGATCCAGCGTTGAGGGATGCCGGTCAGCGACTCAGACCCCTCGCCTTGGCTGTAGGAGAGCGAGACGAGGTTCCAGGAATAGGCGATCATAAGCACCAAGAAGGGCACCGCCAGGATCAACAGTCCGATGAACTCCAGCCAGGCTTGGCGCCGCCTAGGCAGCATTTCGCGGAAGATATCCACCCGGACATGGGCGTTGGCGAGATAGCCGAACCCGAAGACCAGCATCATCAGTGCCCCGTGGAAATGCCATTGCAGATCCTGCAGGATGGTCGAGACCGAATAGCCGTACTCGATCGAGAAATCCGAGAAATAGAGCCGCGTCGCATCAATCTTTCGGGTGACCACGTCGAAGACGATCACGAAGATCAACGGCATCATCAGCCAGCCGGCCAACTTGCCGACCCTCCGCGCAAGACGATCCATGACATTGGCGGCGTTGAGAATCACATCCATGGTGCAGATCCGATCTGTCGAGCCGGCCCGGACCGCGGGCATGGCGCGGCTGGGCGAGAAAACCGGCGCGCAGTACTCCGCGCGCCGGGCTCGTTCGAAGGATGGATAGGCGGTTACTTGAGGTAGCCGCGCTCGCCCCAGACCTTATACCCCTCGTGGAACTGGGTGTAGCTGTCCCAGAGTTCCTTCACATCGGCATTGGTCGCCAGTTCTTCGGCCAGCACTTCCTCCCAGGCGCCGCGAAGCTGGTCGAGGATTTCGGCCGGCCAGATCATATTCTGGACGCCGTCCGCCTCATTGGCGATCATCGCTTCAAATTGCGAGGCTTCGCCATCCGCGATCATCTCGGCAATCGAGGCGTCGCACGCGGTCTCGAGCATCGCCTGATACTCCTCGGGCAGCTCGTTCCACTTGTCCATATTGATCAGGAGCTCGTTGGAGGTCGACTGCTGGTGCCATCCCGGGAAGTAGTTGAACTTCGCGATCTGATAGAAGCCATAGGAGCGGTCAATGGCGGGCATCGAGAACTCGGTCGCATCGATCGTGCCGAGTTCAAGTGCTGGATAGATATCTCCGCCCGCAAGCTGCTGGGTCGAGACGCCGAATTTCTGCATCACCTTTGCGCCGACGCCGAAGAAGCGCATCTTCAGGCCCTTGAGCTGGTCGAGCGAGGTGATCTCCTCGCGGAACCAACCCGAGGTTTCGGGCGGGATCATGCCGCAGAGCAGGTATTTGATATTGTCGCGGGCATAGTATTTCTCGACCAGCTCCTTGCCGCCGCCATACTTGAACCATGCGACGAACTCAGGCGCTGCCGGGCCGAAGGGCCAGGTCGATGCGAAGGCGAAGACCGAATTCTTGCCCTGGTTGGCGCCCGGAGTCCCGAAGGCCGCGTCGAACGCGCCCTGGCTTACTGGGTCATAATAGGCATAGCCGCCTGCCAGTGCGCCGGGTTCGAACACCTTGATGTCGAAATCGCCACCCGACATGCGCTTGACCGCCTCGGCGATCCGATGTGGCGGCGGGCCGATCACGGCGACATTCTTGCCAAAGGCTGCGTGCAATTTCCAACGCACCTTCTTCGCCTCGGCGGCAGGCGCCGAAATCAGGATCGCCGCGGCCGCGACAGCGGTCCCCAGCTTCGCCAGGAAGTTGAACTTCATTGGATTCCCTCCCAAGGAAATGTCGTTTTCATTTCACCCGCACACCTTCTTACCGGGCGTGTCAACGAGTCACAGGCGCATTACCAACAGTTTTTCCTTTGAAGTCAATGCGCTTGAGCGGCGGGCTTAGCGGCTCGACGCTGGGTCCAGAGATATTCCAGCGCCACGCAGGCGCAGATCGCCGCAATGGCGAGGATCTGGAGCAGGCTCAACGTCTCGTCCAGGATCGCCACCGCCAGGAAGGCAGCGATCACCGGCTTGAGAAAGAAGAGATAGTTCGCCCTCTGGCTGTCGGGCGCCGCAGCCAGCCCCGCCAGCCAGACCGCAAAGCCGATGCAGGTGTTCCAGATCCCGATGGTCAGGATACCGACGATCTGCATCGGCTCCTTAGCGGGCAAAGACAGCGGGTCGACCCAGATGCCCCAGCCGATACCGACCACGAGATAGAGATAGAAGAACCCAATGACGAAGCTGAACGTGGTCATCCTGACCGGGCCGTAGGCTTGGACCAAAGGCTTGGCCAGCACCAGATAGATCGCGCCCAGCAGCGCACAGCCCAACGCCATCAGAGTGCCGATAAGATCACGCCCGCCAAAGCTGAACCCCGCCTCGACCGAGTTGGTCAAGAGAAGCGCCACACCCAGGAACGCGCCCAACCCGCTGACCAGTTTCGGCTTGGTCATCGGCACGCCATTCAGCACCCGGTCGACGACAACCAAAAGGATCGGCATCGCGGTGACCATCGTCGCCACCTGCACCACCGAAGTGAAATCCAACCCCCAATGGAATAAGAGCTGCCCGCTCGCCATCCCAGCCCAGGAAAGCGCCAAGATCCGAAAGCCCCGCTCCCGCAACGGTGTGATCAAATCGCGCTGACCCGGCCAGATCTGGCAGAGCAGGAGCAGCGCCAGACCGCCCACCAAAAAGCGCCAAACTGAGAATTCTGGCCCTGGAGTATCGGCGATTTTGGCCACGAACTCGCTGGAGGCATGGCCGCAGACCCCGATAAAGCACAGCAGATACGCCATCCAGGGCCGCATCGTTTCTCTCCCCTCTGTTTTTTGGCTGCGATGATCGCCAGGAGACGCGCAATGTCAAAGAGCTATTTAAATCGCCCGGCCGACACCTCATTTTGGAAGCAATTCCGGCATTGGTGCCGGGTGGACCCGTGAGATCGCAATGACCCGTGCCTTTCTGTTACCGCTTGCCTTGGCCACAATGCTGGCGATCCTGCCCGTGCCTCAGGCGGGCGCTTTCGACATGCGCTTTCTCTGTTCCGGTATCGGCGATGAAGCGGTCGAGGAGGAAGCCGCCTTCCCCCATACGCTGAAGATCGTCTATGCGACACCGGACGGAAAGTTCCTGGGCAATATCGAGATCACGCTAACTCAGGGCGGGACCACACTGCTGGAGACGACCTGCCCCGGCCCCTGGCTGCTCGCCAACCTTCTCGCCGGGCGCTACGGCCTCATCTCGCAGCATGAGGGCGAGGAGCAGAGCGGGACACTGACGGTGGACACACAGCGGGAAGGCGCCGCGCCGCAACAGATCACCATACGGTTCTGATCAGATCGGAAATTCCCGAACCAACCCGTCATGGGCAGGAGAAACACTGGCTGGCGTTGCGGCATCCAGCGCCGCATGGTCAAGATCGACATGCAGATTGGTGAGGATCGCCTCGCCCGGCCTTGCCTCGGCGATCCACTCCAACGCAGTCTCAACATTGACGTGACTGGGATGCGGGGTCCAGCGCAGCGAATCCAGAATCCAGCACGGCACCCCACGCACCGCCGCCCATCCCGCTTCGGACATCTCCGAGACATCCGGCAGGTAGGCCAGCGGCCCGACCCGAAAACCCAACGCGTCGATCTCTCCATGGGGCACATAGAAGCCCTCGAGCCGGACCGTGCCCCCGGCGCCCGAGATCTCCAACGGCCCGTCGATCAGGTGGCGCTCCATGATCGGCGGATAGGACGAGCCCTCGGGTTGCTCGAAGATATATCCGAAGCGGCGCATCAACGTGCTCTCCGTCGCCGCATCCATCCAGGCAGGCAGTCGAGCGCGGCGGTTAAAGACCACCATGCGCAGATCGTCGATCCCATGGACATGATCGGCATGGTCATGGGTGAAGACAACGGCATCGAGCAGCCCCGCCCCGGCGGCCATCAACTGGTGCCGGATATCGGCGCCCGCATCGATCAGCACGGTCGTCGTCCCCGCTGCCCCGATCCGCTGGACCAAAAGCGCACAGCGGGTGCGTCGGTTCTTGGGATTTTCCGGATCGCAGGCGCCCCAATTCGGCCCCTCCGGCCCGATCCGTGGCACGCCGCCGGAGGAACCGCAGCCGAGAATGGTGAACCTCAACCGGTCCATTGGGCGGCTTTGGCGAAGAGGCGGTCGAAATTAGCGGTGGTCGCGGCACAGAACTCGGCATAGCTGACCCCCATCACTTCGGCGCCTTGTTCCGCGGTCAGCGCGGTATAGGCCGGCTCGCACGTCTTGCCGCGATGGGGTGGCGGCGCGAGGTAGGGGCTGTCGGTCTCCACCAGGATCCGGTCGAGCGGCGCGGCGGCGAAGATCTCGCGGAGAGCGTCCGAGCGCGGGAAGGCCGCGATCCCCGACATCGAGAGATAGAAGCCGAGATCGAGACAGGTCCGCGCCAGCTCAGCGCCCGAGGAAAAGCAATGCATCACGCAAGGATAAGGTCCGGCGGCATGCTCCTCGGCCAGGATCCGGGCCATGTCGTGATCGGCTGCGCGGGAATGGATGATCAGAGGCAAACCGCTCTGGCGGCTCGCTTCGATATGCAGGCGCAGGCTCTCCTGTTGCAACCCGGCGGTGTCGGCCGTGTAGTGATAATCGAGCCCGGTCTCGCCGATCCCGACCAGTTTTGGATGGGCCGCGAGGGCGACCAACTCCTCGACCGTCGCCATCGGTTCCTCTGCCATATGCAATGGATGACTGCCCGCAGCGAAGAACACCTCGGGATGCGCCTCGGCGATGGCTTGGACCTTTGGAGCGTTTTTCAGCCGCGTACAGATCGTCACCATCCGGGTCACACCCGCTTTCACTGCGCGCGCCACGATCTCACCTCTGATGTCGTCGAAATGCGGGAAATCCAGATGGCAATGGCTGTCGACCAGGGTCGGCGTCATTGAGAGCTCCGGCGGGGGATCAGAGGCTGTGGCGCGCCTTGATCAAGGTGGCGTCGATATCCAAGCAGGTATCTATGATGGTCTGGCCCGGGTCAAGATTGACCGCCACAGCATGGCGGAACCGCTCGGCCGCGCGGGCTGCAAGCTCGGCCCAGGGACGGGCCGCGCCGGGGGTGGCCGCGAGGCATTTCGCCAACGCCTTTTCGCCGGGCGCTGCCTCGGGCAAGGGCGCGCCCGTGGCCGCGATCCGCGCCATGCGGGCCATCAGGATCTGGAACAGGTCTATCAGCAGGGGATAGGTCTGCTCGCCTCCCCTGGCGGAAGCGATATCGGCCAGCGCGACCATGCCCGCACGGTCTAAACGGCCCTCGGAGGCCAGCCCACAGAGCCTGGCATAAAGCGCCACCCCATCGGCGGCGGTCAGCCTGGCCGCGCGTCCGACCGACCCGCGGGCAAGCTCGGCCAGGGCGGCTATGTCCTCCACCGCTGGAGTGACCCCAGCCTGTGTCAGCGCCTCGGCCAGATCCTCGGGATCCAGCGGACCGAGATGCAAGCTGCGGCAGCGCGAGCGGATTGTGGGCAAAAGCCCCCCTGGCGCATGGCAGATCAGCAGGATCAGCACCTTCTCTGGTGGCTCCTCGAGCATTTTTAGCAGTGCATTGGCGGCGGAGCGGTTCAGCGCATCGGCGGGATCCACAGTCACCACCCGCCAGCCGCCATCCGCCGCGCTGAGCTGGAGGAACCCCTTGGTGCTGCGCACATCCTCGACGACGATCTGGGTGCGGGGCTTGCCGGTCCGATCGTTGAGCCCACGGCGGAGCACGGATAGACGCGGCTCGGCGCCCGCGCGGATGCGTGCGGCAATGGGACAATCCTCTGGCATGTCGAGGGTCGCAGGCACCGTAGGACCGTCGCCGAACAGGCTAGGGGCGGCGCCCGGGTCAGGCCCCTCAGCCAGAATCGCGCGGGCAATGCGATAGGCGAGAACCGCCTTGCCGACCCCCTCGGGCCCCGAGATCAGCCAGCCATGGTGCAGCCTGCCTTCCCGCCATGCACCCAGAAACGCCTGCTCGGCCGCATCCTGGCCGATCAAACGCCTCGTATGGCTCGGATGCGGGCAGCCGAGCACACGGTCGGTTTCGATTCGCTCTTCCACCTCTTCAGCCATCGATGAGATCCGCGACGGCTGCAAGGGTGCGGGCGAAGACCTCCTCGGGCGTGCCCTTCGCATCGATCAGACGGACTCGGCCAGGCTCGGCCGCGGCGATGGAGTGGAAAGCGGTGCGGAGCTCTTCTTGAAAGCCGAGGCCGCGACGCTCGAACCGGTCCTCGACGGCTGTCTCGCCTCCTGTCCCAGCCCGCGTCTCGGCCCGGGCCAGCGCATCGCTGGGGGAAATGTCGAAGATCAATGTGCGATCCGGGTCGAGCCCGATCAGCCTGTCATGCAGCGCTTCAATCTCGGCGCCCAGATCGCCCTGATAGGCCCGGGTCGAGTCGATATAGCGGTCGCAGATCACGATGGCACCGCGCGCAAGTGCGGGGCGGATGGTCTTCTCGACATGGTCGCGACGCGCGGCGGTGAAGAGAAGAAGTTCGCTCTCAGCCGACCAATCGCCACCATCGGCATCGACCAGCAGGCGCCGGATCGCCTCGGCCCCGGGCGAGCCGCCGGGCTCGCGGGTTTCGACAAGGTCGGCCCCCTGCCCGCGCAGATGCGTCGCAAGCATGCGAGCCTGGGTCGATTTGCCGGCACCGTCGATCCCCTCGACCGTCAGGAACAGGCCCGGCACCCGCTTACCCGTCGGCTGGCAGGATGCGCTCGATAAGCAAAGCAGCGGCGGCTTCGAGCCGGGCGAGGAACCCGCCCTCAGCCACCGAATGGCTGGCGACCAGGGGCACCGTGACCGGCTCCATCTGGGGCGCGGTTAGCTCGATCTGGCCGAGCCGCGCACCGGCTGCGATCGGTGCGCTCACCGGGCCCTGGTAGCGGATCGAGAGCCGCGCCTCATCCAATCGCCCGCTGGGCGCAAGCAGCGTCACATCCCGTTCCGGAACAAGCGGCACCGTGGCGGAGGAGCCAATCCAGACATCCGCCGTCGCCAGGGGCTCGCCCGCGCGGTAAAGTGCACGCGCTTCAAAGGCACGGAATGCCCAGTTGACCAGCCGCTCTGCCTCCTGCTTGCGCTGTGCAGCGGTGTCGAGACCCGTCACCACAAAAACCACCCGGCGCTCGCCTCGCTTGGCCGAGGCGGCAAGGCCGAAGCCCGCCTCCTCGGTCCGCCCGGTCTTCAGCCCATCCGAACCGATGCCGAGCGTCAGCAGCGGATTTCGGTTCGATTGCGTGATCCCGTCCCAGGTGAACTCAGTCTCGCTGAA
>JBCDKL010000106.1:0-9720 GCA_038746695.1 Pseudomonadota bacterium
AAGGGGCGGCAGGCGCGGTTCGAGGCGGAACTCAACCGCGTGGCCCGATTCGCCGGTTGCGGCGGCTCGGTCCGTTTCGTGGATGGATGGCTTCGAGAGCCGCTCTGATACTCACTCTCCCGAGGGGCGGTCGTCATGCTCGCCGAACAGGGCGCGGTGCTGGTCTCCTTCCAGGTCGGTGTATTGATCGGCCCGCAGCGACCAGATGAAGGCAGCGAGACCGAGCCCGCCGAGGAACAGCGACACTGGGATCAGATAGCCGATAACCGTCATGTCACGTTCCTCACTCTCAGCGCGTTCAGAACAACCACGATCGAGGAGCCGGACATCGCCGCCGCTGCGATCAACGGGGTGACTTGGCCCGACAGTGCCAGCGGGATGGCCAGCGCGTTATAGACCGCGGCAATCGCGAAACACTCCAAGGTGCGCCGACGCGCGGCCCGTGCGACCCTCAGTGCCAGGGAAACATGGCCCAGCCTTTGACCGGTGAAGACCAGGCCGGCGGCGGCCTTGGCGACATCGGCAGCAGCGGCTGGCGAGATCGAGGCATGGGCTGCAGCCAGCGCCGGGCCGTCGTTCAGACCATCGCCTACCATCAGCACCCGGCGCCCCTCGGCTTGCATTTCCGCCAAGAGATCGAGCTTGTCGCCAGGATGCAGGCGGGCGTGCCAACGGGCGATCCCGGCAGCGTCTGCGGCCCGAGCGACGGGACGCTCTGCATCGCCCGAGATCAGGCAGGGGTCCAGACCGAGTGCGACGACCTCGGCCACCGTCTCCCGCGCGTCGGGCCGGAGCGTATCTGAAAAGGTGAAACTGGCCCTGCCACCATCGGGTAAAGAGACGAGAACACCGTCGCTCCCTCCCGGCGCGTGGCCCACCCAATCGGGGCGGCCAAGACGTAGTTCTCGCCCCTTGATTTGGCCCGATACTCCCTGGCCTGGATGCTCGGTCAGATCGGAAATCCTTGCTGGGCGCACTCCGACCCGCTCGGCCTCTGCCGCAATCGCAATGGCGAGCGGGTGGCGCGAGGCCTGTGCCAAGGCAGCCGCAACCGGCCATGCCGGGTGATCGGGGGTGGGTGCCGAGGCGATCTGTGATGCGCCATCGGTCAGGGTGCCGGTCTTGTCGAAGGCCACGGTATCGACCTGGGCCAGCCGCTCCAACTCGCCGCCATCCTTCAGAAAGATCCCGGAGCGGAAAAGCCGCGATGAGGCCACCGTGTGCACCGTCGGCACCGCCAGGCCCAGGGCGCAGGGGCAAGTGATGATCAGAACCGCGGTGGCAATGCCCAACGCGGTCAAGAGATCCCCGCTCTGCCAATACCAGCCCACAAAGGCGGCCAAGGCCACCAAGTGCACGCCGGGCGCATAGACCCGGGCCGCCTGATCCGCCAGCCGGTCGAGCCGGCCGCGCCCTTGCTCAGCGGCCTCGACCATGCGCGCGATATCGGCCAGCAGGGTGCCGTCGCCGGTGGCCGTGACTTCCATCTCCAGCGGGCCGGTCAGATTGAGCATTCCTGCGTGGATCGTATCGCCTGGACTGACAGGTTCGGGCACGCTTTCGCCGGTCACCAGCGCACGGTCGAGATCGCTTTGCCCGAGGGAGATCACACCATCCGCAGGGATCCGCTCGCCCGGGGCGACGGTCAGGCGCATACCGGGGCGAAGATCGGCGGTCGCGATGCTCTGCCTCGTGCCATCGGCCGCGATTTGGACCGCCATACGAGCAGCGAGCTGGCTCAACTCGGCTGCTGCCGAGCCCGCCTGCGCCCGGGTTCTGTGATCGAGGTAACGCCCGATCAGCAGGAAGAAGATCAGCATGATGCCTGCGTCGAAATAGGCATGCTGGCCGCCATAGGATGTCTCGATCAGCGAACTGACCGCCGAAAGAAGGATCGCGAGCGAGATCGGCACATCCATGTTTAGCCGTCCGCCCGTCAATGCACGGCCCGCGCTGCGATAGAACGGCAGCCCGGAATAAGCCATCGCGGGCAAGGCGATCAGCGCCGAGACCCAATGGAGCAGATCCCTCGTCGCCGCCTCGGCCCCCGACCAGACCGAGATCGAGAGCAGCATGACATTCATCGCCGCAAACCCGGCCACGCCGAGGCGCAGCACCAGATCACGACCTTCCGCATCGCGTGTCTCGCTGCGCGGCAATGCGGCGGTGAGCTGGCGCGCTTCATGCCCGATCTCGGCAAGTGTCGCAGCCAATCGGTCAGCATCGGGGCCGCCGGGCAGGGTTTCGATGCGAACCCGCTTGTTCGATAGATTGACCCTCGCCGTCCTCACGCCTTCGATCGCCGTCAGCCGCCGCTCGATCGGCGCGATGCAGCCCCCGCAGCTGATGCTGGGCAGGATCAGCTCGATCGGCTCGGTGGGGGGGCGGTCGAGCGGCATCAGCGCAGCTCGGGCACGTAAAGCTGGGCCGAGGCCCGATAGGCCGGGCCATCCAGTGTGGCGACCTCGATCCGCCAGGCGCCTGGGGTCAGCGTCAGATCCGCCCGGCGTTGGCCTGGGGCGAGCGTGATCCGCTGATCCTCATCGTCACGGGTCGGCCGGCCGATGGTCAGGAGCAGTGGCCAGTCCTCTGACCCATCGCCGAGCGCCACGCTGAGCGCGCCGTCGCGATAGGCGAACTCCGCATGCCATCCGAGGGCTTTTTGCGCTGCGGCCCGTGCGTTCCAGCCTTGTCCCTCGACATAGGCATTCTTGACCACCAGGCCCGGGAATGTGCCGGTCGCGGCCATCAGCATCGTCATATTCGCAGCAATCACGGTGGCGAAACAGGCCAGTGCGATGAGGAGGACCCGGCGTCCGGTTAGGGGTTTGGTCTGGCGCATTG
Organism: Pseudomonadota bacterium; assembly: GCA_038746695.1. Lineage (GTDB taxonomy): Bacteria > Pseudomonadota > Alphaproteobacteria > Rhodobacterales > Rhodobacteraceae > Thermohalobaculum. Next base: position 2,845 of record JBCDKL010000106.1, read on the forward strand.
GCGTGCTCCTCTCAATCCGGGGCCTGGAAATGGGTCTTGTAGGGGCTGCGCTCATGGGTGAAGAGGTTCTCGATCCAGAGCGTGACCGGCACCCGGCCCTGCGCCGCGCCCCGCGGGGCGGTCAGAAAGACCCGGAGCTTGCGGCTTGTATCGGGCGGGATCAGGATCGCGGTCGCGTCCGCGCCCTGCACGGTCAGACGCAGATGGGTTCCGTCCTCGACCGTAGCCGACAGGCGGAACGGGTTCGGATCGTGATTGCGGTTCTGCACGCGGACCTCGAACGCATTGCGGATCGAGCCGTCCGAAAGCGTGATGAAGAGAGGGTTGCGGTCCCGCTCGACCGTAATGTCGATCGTATCGCGCAAGAAAAGCGAGACTACCATGGCGACCCCGATCCCGGCCCAGAGCGCAGTGTAGAGGATCGTGCGCGGCCGGATCACCCGGCGCCAGGCGGGGATCGGCGCGTTGCCCTGACGCTCCAAGTCTTCATCGGCCAACGAGCAATAATCGATCAGCCCGCGCGGTTTGCCCACTTTGGCCATGATATCGTCGCAGGCATCGATGCAGAGCGCGCAGGTGATGCAGCCGACCTGCTGGCCTTCGCGGATATCAACGCCCGTGGGGCAGACAGCGACACAGGCATTGCAGTCGATGCAATCGCCGAGCCCTTCCGCCGCTGCGGATTTGCGGTGTTTGCCGCGGGGTTCGCCACGCCAGTCCTTATAGGTGACGGTCAGCGAGTTCTCATCGAGCATCGCAGCCTGGATGCGTGGCCATGGGCACATATAGATGCAAACCTGCTCGCGCATGAACCCGCCCAGAACGAAGGTTGTCCCGGTCAGAATGGCGACAGTGGTGTAGGCGATCGGATGCGCCTGGCCGGTGAACAGATCGACAAACAGCGTCGGTGCATCGGCGAAGTAGAACACCCAGGCCCCGCCAGTGGCCATTGCGATCAACAGCCAGGTGCTCCATTTCAGCGCCCGGCGGGCGATCTTCTGCCCGTCCCACCCGCGTTTGAGCAGGCGGAATTGCGCGTTCCGGTCGCCATCGATGAACCGTTCGACATATTGGAAGAGATCGACCCACACCGTCTGAGGGCAGGTATATCCGCACCACACCCGGCCCAGCACCGAGGTGAACAGGAACAGCCCGATCCCCGCCATGATCAAGAGCCCGGCGACATAGTAGAATTCCTGTGGCCAGATCTCGATCCAGAAGAAGAAGAACCGCCGATTGGCGAGATCGATCAGCACTGCCTGATCCGGCAGATGCGCGCCGCGGTCCCAGCGGATCCAGGGGACCAGGTAATAGATCGCCAGGGTCACCGCCATGATGGCCCATTTAAGACGTCGATACGTGCCGGAGACAGCTTTCGGGAAGACTGGCTCGCGGGCAGCGTAAAGCGCTGCTGGCTGCGAATCTGCGGGCACGGCTTGCGACCTCTTTCGATCCGGTTGCTGACATCGTCTAGGTTTCGAGCAAAGGCGTCCTTGATTGAGATCAAGCGCCTTGCGGCGCGACAAATTGATCCCGGCTTGCGCTGGAGAGAGGGGACGGGGTGCCATTGCTTGGGTCCAGTTCGCGGGCGGAGGGCGATTATTCGCCGCCGCCCAGGCTGTGGACATAATGCGCAACCTGCTTGATTTCGGCCTCCGTCAACCTCGTGTTCCAGGCGGGCATGACGCCTGCGCGGGAATGGGTGATGGTCTCGATCACCGTTGCCCGGTCGCCGCCATAGAGCCAGATCGCGTCGCTCAAGGTCGGTGCCCCCAGATCCGGCACCCCCTCGCCATCGTCGCCATGGCAAGCCGCGCAGTTGTCCTCGTAGAGCAGCGCGCCATCGGCATTGGGCTCAGCCGCGCCTGAAAGCGAGAGGACATAATCCGCGACAGAGGCGATCTCATCGCGTGACAGGATCTCGTCGTCTCCAAAGGCGGGCATCATCGAGAGGCGGGTGTCGAAATTCTCCTCCCAGCGGATGCCGACCAGCAGGGTCTCGTAAATCGCATCATGGCTGCCGCCCCAGAGCCAGTCGTCATCCAGCAGGTTGGGATAGCCGACCGCCCCCGCCGCCCCGGCGCCATGGCATTGCGAACAATAGGTGCGGAAGATCGCCGCTCCGCCGGCCTGCGCGAATTGATCGAGTTCGGCATTCGAAGCGATCTCGGTGAATTCCGCCTCGGCGATGCGGTTCATCATCGGGGCCATCGCGGCTTCATGATCGGCGATGATCTCGGCAAGCTCGCCCCGGGTTGAGAAGCCTAGAACCCCCGCCGTTGCCGAGGAGATCATCGGCCAGGCTGGATAGGCGATGGTGTAGAGCACGCCCCAGACGATCGTGACATAGAACGTATAAAGCCACCAGCGCGGCAGCGGGGTGTCGAGTTCCTTGATCCCGTCCCATTCATGGCCGGTGGTCTCGGTGCCGGTCTCCTCGTCGGTTTCGCGGTCGCTCATCGCTTGGCCTCCTCATCGGGATCGAGGAATTGAAGGGATTTCAGCCTGCATGTCTCGCAGCGTCCGTTGCAGGCGGTTTTGGCGGGCGCTTCCGCCCACGCCTCGCTCGGCACGTCCACTTCCGGCAGCGCATCGTTGCGCAGTGGGATCGCGGCGATATCGGCATGCACCTGACGCGAACCGGGCCTGAGCGTGTAGAGCACCATGCCGATGAAGAAGAGCGTCATCGCCAGCAGCATCCAGCTGTCGGCAAAAGCGCGGAGCAGGGTATACGTGTCCATCTTGGCGCTCCTCTCAGCGGTAATTCGCTTCGGCGTCATAGGTGGAGAAGTCCACCAAAGTGCCGAGCATCTGCAGATAGGCGATCATGGCGTCGAGTTCGGTCAGCGCCGGCTGACCGTCGAAATTGCGCACCTGGGCCTTGGGATAGCGCTCCAGGAACGCGTCGAATTCGTCATGGTCGGGGTTCACCTGAATGGCCATGTCGATCTGAGCCATGGCTAGCATTTCGTCTGTATAGGGCACGCCCACGGCACGGTTGGCACGCAGATGCGCCGTCGCGCTGCGTGGGTCGAGCCTGGTCTCGGCCAGCCAGGGATAGGCGGGCATGATGCTCTCGGGCACCAATTCGCGTGGGGCTTTCATGTGGAGGACATGCCAATCGTCGGAGTAGCGCCCGCCGACCCGCGCGAGATCCGGCCCTGTGCGTTTCGATCCCCATTGGAATGGGTGGTCATACATCGACTCGGCAGCCAGCGAGTAATGGCCGTAGCGTTCCACCTCGTCGCGCATCGGGCGGATCATCTGGCTGTGGCAGACATAGCACCCCTCGCGGATGTAGATCTGCCGCCCGGCCAGCTCGAGCGGGCTGTAGGGCCGCATCCCCTCGGCCTTCTCGATCGTGTTCTGGAGATAGAACAGGGGCGCGATCTCGACGATCCCTCCGATCGTCACCACCAGGAACGAGAGAACCAGCAGAAGCGTGGCGTTCTTCTCGATCCTGGAATGGGCTTTGAGGATCCGCTGCGTGCTGGTGGTTTGCGTGGCCATTGCTCCGCCCTCCTTACTCTGCCGCCACGACCGAGCCATGCGCCGGTGCCGTGGTCTCCGAGGGCCGCACTTGGCCTTTGATCGTCATCCAGAGGTTCCAAACCATGATCACGGAGCCGGTGACATAGAGCACTCCGCCGAGGCCGCGCACGATGTACATCGGCATCTTGGCGGCCACTGTGTCGGCGAATGAGTTGACCAGGAAACCGTTGGCATCGGTCTCGCGCCACATCAGGCCCTCCATGATCCCGGTCACCCACATCGACGCCGCGTAGAGGACGATCCCGATGGTCGCGAGCCAGAAATGCCAGGAGACGGCGGTGATCGAATAAAGCCTCTGGCGCTGCCAAAGCCGCGGCACCAGGAAGTAGAGCGCGCCGAAAGTGATCATCCCGTTCCAGCCGAGCGCGCCGGAATGCACATGCCCGATGGTCCAGTCAGTATAATGGCTGAGCGAATTCACCGCCTTGATCGACATCATCGGGCCTTCGAAAGTCGCCATTCCGTAGAAGCCGACTGAGACCACGAGCATCCGCAGCACCGGATCGGTGCGCAGCTTGTCCCAGGCGCCCTGCAAGGTCATCAGCCCGTTGATCATCCCACCCCAGGACGGCATCCACAGGATGATCGAGAACACCATGCCCAGCGTCTGCGCCCAATCCGGCAGAGCGGTGTAGTGCAGATGGTGCGGGCCCGCCCAGATGTAGAGAAAGATCAACGCCCAGAAGTGGATGATCGAGAGCTTGTAGCTGTAGACCGGCCTCTCCGCCTGTTTCGGCACGAAGTAATACATCATGCCCAGGAAGCCCGCCGTCAGGAAGAAGCCAACCGCGTTATGCCCATACCACCATTGCGTCAGAGCATCCTGTACCCCGGAAAAGGCAGAGTAGCTGCTCGAGCCCCAGAACGATACCGGCATCGAGAGATTGCGCACCACATGCAGCATCGCCACGGTGACGATGAAGGCCAGGAAGAACCAATTGGCGACATAGATATGCGGCTCTTTACGCTTGATCAGCGTGCCCAGAAATACCGCCAGATAAGCGACCCAGACCACCGTCAGCAGCAGATCCACATGCCATGGAAGCTCGGCATATTCCTTGCCCTCGGAGCCGCCGAAGACATAAGATGTTGCCGCCAGAACGATCACGAGTTGGTAGCCCCAGAACACGAACCAGGCGAGCCCCCCGCCCCAAAGCCGCGCGGCACAGGTCCGCTGGACGATATAGAATGAGGTCGCGATCAGCGCGTTGCCGCCAAAGGCGAAGATCACCGCGGAAGTGTGCAGGGGCCTCAACCGCCCGAACGAGGTGTAAGGCAGATCCCAATTCAGCATCGGAAAGGCGAGCTGGAACGCGATATAGGTCCCGGCCAGAAAGCCAACCACGCCCCAGAGCGCTGTGGCGATCACCCCGGCCCGGACCACATAGTCGAAATAGCCGCTGCCATCGGGCTCGTCCAAACCGACATAAACCGGCTTCTCGCGCATCGCCAGGAAGAACCCGGTGAAGGCAACCAGAAGCAGGACCAGGGCATTGACCTGGAAAGCCAAGTCCTGCCCCCAATTCAGGCCCATCATCGCGTAGATCGCGACAAAGCCCCAGAATGTCAGTTTGACGGCGATTCCCATCACGGCCTCCCTACGCCCTGCCAAGGCGATCTGTGTCTGGTCGGGGGCTAGCAGTGACAGGGGTGGGGTGCGGTCGCTTTGATCTCGGTCAAAATCAGCCGATCAGGCCGGTATTCCCGGTGCTATTGCCGTCATACTCGTCGGCGGCGCGGGGGTCGTCTTGGGTGATCGCGGCCAGCCGGGCGAGATTCATGATCCGGATGTGGCGCTGATCCTCCATAACGATCAGGCCCTCCTTGCGGAGCTTGGTCAGCTGGCGGCTGACCGTCTCGATGGTGAGGCCGAGATACTCGGCAATCGCCTCGCGGGTCAGTGGGATCTCGATCCGGATGCCGTCCATCAGCGGCTGTTTGTCGAGCCGCGCACTGCGCCGGGAGAGGATCATCAGAAAGCTCGCCAGCCGCTCCTGCGCGGTCTTGCGGCCCAGCAGAACCATCCAGTCGCGGGCGCAATCGAGCTCGTCCAGCATCATCTCCAGCAGCCGATGTTCCAGCGAGGATTGCCGCGACAAAACCTCTTCGAACTTGCTGCGCCGGAACAAGCACATCCGCACTTTGGTGACAGCGATGGCGTCGTAGGGTGCGATGGCGCGCAGCGGGCGGCCGATGAAATCCGAGGCGAACATCAGTCCGACCATCTGCCGGCGCCCGTCCTCCAGGGTCTTGTGGAGCGCCACAACTCCATCGACCACCGAGCCGAGCGAGTCGATCGGCTCGCCCTCGCCGACGATCTCCTGGCCCGGATCAAAATCGCGGTAGAATTTGATCCGGTCGAGCTCGGCGAGTTCCTGCGGACCGCTCAGCGAACAAACCGCCCGGTGCCGGATCTTGCAATCCGAGCAACGTTGTTGGACGGCCCTGAGCGGGGGCAGCACCGAGGTTCGATCCATGTCGCGCCTTTTCGTTTTCCAGTGAAACCCACTGTTAAGGTAGGATAACGAAGGGTCAAGCAGCGTTCTGTCGCGCTTGACGGCTCTCGCTGTCAGCTTGGCGTTTTGGCGCGGCGCCTTGATTCACCGCGAAAGGCGGGTCACAGTCACCCAGCGGCCAGATCTGGCGGCTTTGTTGCAGACCTTGCGGATTGCCTTGCCAGGCCCGGCCAGGCGCTCTGCGCCAGACAGAAGGCCATGCGAACGTGTCTTCCCGCCGATCCTCGAAATGCATCTCGGCCGGTACGACAGACGCAAGCCGCCCCATTAATGGCCTATCCACGCTATGCAAAAAAGAAGGTGCTGATGACTCAAGGTATGCGCCCAGCACATACCTGATTTTCCGCATCCAGGCCCATGTTGCGACGCAGCATGAGTTCCGATAGGTAAGCAAAACAGACCAAAATGGTCGCGGCGCCATGCGCCATGCGAGTTCAGGGAGAGAACCGATGGATCAAACCGATATCGACCCAGTAGAAACCAAAGAGTGGCTGGAAGCGATTGAGGACGTGATCGACCGCGATGGCGGCGACCGGGCGCATTATCTGCTCGACAAGGCTGTCGCCACCGCCCGCTCGCGCGGGACATCGCTGCCCTTCGGTGCAACCACGCCTTACCTGAACACGATCCCCAGAGATCAGCAGGCGCCTTTCCCGGCCGATGTGGAACTGGAATGGCGGATCCGCACGATCAACCGCTGGAATGCCATGGCTACAGTCGTCCGCCGCAATAAGAAATCCAGCGAGTATGGCGGGCATATCGCGAGCTTCGCTTCTTCGGCGGTGCTCTATGATATCGGATTGAATCA
>JBCDKL010000107.1:0-9714 GCA_038746695.1 Pseudomonadota bacterium
CTGGACCCGTCATCGCATTTCAAAGCGATTCCCAGGCCGCTCTCCGGCAAGATCGCAACGAACACGCCCTCGGCCCCTGTCTTGACAACCGCTTTGCCCGCCGCGGCGCGGATCAGAGCGGTGCAGGCCCGCCCCTCGCCCGCGACCAGCACGGGATGCGCGGCCATTGCGGCATAGAGACGCTCGACCGCCGCGCGCCGGACCTCGACCAGACCGGCAGGATCGGCAAAGCGCGCCATGGCTGTGGCGAGCCCGCGTAGAGACATCGCGTAGTTGGGGGCGGAGCAACCATCGATCGCATGCGGCCCCATCTCCTCCGCCGCCATCTCGGCCAGGGCCTCGCGCACCTTTGCCTGCACCGGATGGTCCGGATCGATATAGTCAGGCCCGGCGCCGAGATGCGCGCCGAGCGTCAGAAACCCGCAATGCTTGCCCGAACAGTTGTTATGGGTCTGATCCGGAAGCTGGCCGGACTGACGTAAGGCATAGCGAGTGTCGCCATCGCTGGGCAATTGCGGTCCGCAGCGGAGATCGCCCTCGCCCATCCCCATCTCGGTCAGCCAGCGCCCAACCAGACGGCTGTGAATCTGGGCCCCTTGATGCGACGCGCAGGCGATGGCGAGATGCTCGGCCCCGAACCGCGCCGCGGCACCGCTTTCGACCATCGGGAGCGCCTGGAGCATCTTGTAGGAAGAGCGCGGCAGAATGACCCGGTCCGGATCGCCCCAGGACGCCACCACTTCGCCATTCGACCGGCAAACCACCACGGTCCCGCGATGCACCGATTCCAGAACCGGGCCGAGCCAGATCTCGGTCAGCACCGGATTTGCGGGCACGGGGTCGCTGGAAGTCATGCGGCGTTCCTGTCGCTCGGTAGGCCGAGCACCGCCGATGCGAGGATCGGTCAGGTTTCGGTCAGTTCCTGCGCAAAATCCTGGCCCAGCGTTTCGCGAATCTTCGCAAAGCCGAGCCTGAGGCGTGATTTCACAGTGCCGAGCGGGCAGTCAAGCATGTCCGCGATCTCGGAATGCGAGAGGCCCGAGTAGAAAGCCATGCGGATAACAGCCTGCTGATCCTCGGAAAGGGCCGAGATCGCCTCGCGCACAACGGCGTCGCGATTGGCCCCGGCGATCATCGTCTCGGCGCTTTCCGCGGGTTCGGGGCGGAAGAGTGGGTCGTCCTCGGAAGGCTCGGGACGCGAGGCCCGGCGCAGCAGGTCAATCCGCCGGTTCCGGGCGATGGTATAAATCCAGGTTGCAGCACTGGCGCGGCTGGGATTGAAGCTGCCGGATTTGCGCCAGAGCGTGACCATGACATCTTGGGTCGCATCCTCGGCGATATCGGCGGCGGCACCAGCGCGCATCAGAAAGGCTTTGATCTTACCGGCATAGCGCTTGAACAGCTCGCCCAGGGCAGGCTTGCTCTGATGCGCGGCAATCTCGGCGATGAGCGCTTCATCGGTCCATTCGGTCCAGAGAGTGGCGGCAGGCTCTTTAGCGCCGGATCGGCATTGGCAAGGAGTTCCGGTCGCGGTCTTGTCAGCCGCCAACAAATCAACAGCACATCCATCGACGCAGGTGTCAGCAACGACATCCGTTCGAGCCCGGCCACGCGGGGCTTCAGTCGAGGCGTCTTGTGCAGACGCAGGATGTGGCCGCGGGGCCATCTAGCGCACCGCGCTGCCAGGTCGGCGGGACCTGCTGTCTCGCATTTCGAACGCGCCCTCCCAATCCGATCGGTACGAATTTAGCCGCCTAGGGTCAGAAACCCAAAGCACCGGGGTGGAATTCGCCGGTACACTTGCAGTATGCTCTGGAATAGGCAGAGGAACAAATACCGATGCGAAACTTTTTCCCGACGGGCAATCAAGATCCGGGGAGCGCGGACGAGTGAGGCGAGCATGAGATTTTTGCGAGTGATCGGCGGTTCGGCAATGGCCGTCGCCCTTGCCGTTGCAATGACGGCATCCCTGGCGCCGGGTGCGGCCTGGGCCCAGGCGCAGAGCCGGGTCGATGTACAGAAGGATTGGGCGGTTTTCGTCGCCGGAGAGGGGGCCGAAAAGGTCTGCTGGATCGTATCGGTGCCCGAATCGAGCGCCGCAACCCGCGACGGCAAGCCAGTGACCGTGAACCGGGGCGATATCTTCCTGATGGTGGCGGTGCGCCCGGGGCAGAATGTGAAGAATCAAGTCTCGTTCATCGCCGGCTATCCGTTCCAGCCGGGCTCGAAAGTCGATGTGACCGTCGGCCCGCGCAAGCAGGAAATGTTCACCGATGGCGAGAATGCCTGGCTGCCCTCCTCGGCCGAGGACGACACCGCGGTGCAACGGTTCCGGGCGGGCGCGAAAGCGCAGGTGCGGGGGCTGTCCTCGCGAGGAACCACGACAGTGGACACGTTCTCGCTTTCGGGCTTCACCGCGGCGATCCGGTCGGCCAGCGGCCGGTGCAGCTGATCTGAGGGCACCTCGCCTAGTTTAAGCGCCGCGCGCATGTTTCGCGGCGCTTCGATCTTGGCTTTCCGGAATTTCCAGGCGATCAGTCCCTTATCTGGTTTTGCCAGGCTGGCGTGCTCCGGCTAGGCTCCAATGCGATTACATATCGAAGGAGCCTGCCCGTGACCGACCCCGCCATGACCGACCCGATCGCCGCGATGCAGACCCGGTTGGAGGGGGCGGGCATACGCCATTGCATCGCCTCCTATGTGGATATGCACGGCGTCTCGAAGTCGAAATTCGTGCCGCTCTCGCATCTCCCGCAGATGATGGCGGGCTCGGAGATGTTCACCGGTGCTGCCCTGGACGGCGTGCCGCAGGAGATCCATGACGAGGAGGTGGCCTGCATGCCGGACGCCGCCTCCTGCACCATCCTGCCCTGGCGCAAGGAAGTGGCACTGTTCCATTCCGATCTCTGGTGTGAGGGCAAACCGTTCGAGCCTTGCTCTCGCAACATCCTGAACCGGCAAATGGCACGGGCCGAGGCGATGGGATACCGGATGAATCTGGGCATGGAGGCGGAGTTTTTCGTCTTCCGTTCGCCAGGAGGGCAAGACAGCGAGGCGAAAGGCGGGGAAGGCGGCGCGCCCCAGCCAGTTTCCTGGCTCGACCATCTCGAGAAGCCTGCCTATGACACAACCCGGCTTCTGCATAATTTCGACTGGCTGAGCGAACTGGTCGACGCGATGAACGCGCTCGGCTGGGATGTCTATTCCTTCGACCATGAGGACGGGATCGGCCAGGTCGAGATCGATTTCGCCTATGCCGATGCCCGCACGATGGCGGACCGCTATGTGTTTCTCCGGCTGATGGCGAGCGCGATTGCGGGCAAGCATGGCGCTTTCGCCAGTTTCATGCCCAAACCGTTCGGCGACCGCACCGGCTCGGGCGCGCATTTCAACATGTCGCTGGCGGATGCCAAGACAGGCGAGAATCTGTTCAAGGCCGAGGATGATCCGCGCGGCTGCGGGCTCAGCCCGCTCGGCTATCAGTTCCTCGCGGGCGTGCTTCGACATCTGCCGGCGATCATGGCGGTGGTGGCACCTGCGGTGAACTCCTATAAGCGGCTGGTCAAACAGGGCTCGATGTCGGGCTTCACCTGGGCGCCGATCTTCGCTTGCTACGGCAACAACAACCGCACGAATGCGATGCGCATTCCCAAGGGTGGAGGCCGGGTCGAGCTGCGCGCGGCGGACAGTGCCTGCAACCCCTATCTTGGCGCGGCGATGGTACTGGCCGCGGGGCTAGAGGGGATCGAGGAAGGACTCGATCCCGGCGAGCCCAATACCGACAACATGTATCTGATAAGCGCGCGCGAGTTGAAACGGCGCAAGATCACCACTCTGCCCCGCACGCTGGATGAGGCGCTGGATGGATTCGAGAAGGATCCCCTATCGAAGGCAGTATTCGATGACGCCATGTTCGAGAGCTGGCTCGGCTTTAAACGCGACGAGTGGCTAAGCTATCTCAACCATGTCTCGGATTGGGAGATCAGGCGCTATCTGCGTCAGTTCTGAGGCAAGCCCAGCCGGATAGGGCCGCGCGCGATGCCGGGGTCGACCGGCTGGCCCTTCTGGGTGACGGCAATTCTGCCTTCGGCGGCCAGGTCAGCGGCGATGCGGCGGACCTCGGGCATTAGGGCGCGCCAGGCATCCTCCTCGGGGCAGATCAGGCGGGCCGGTTCGGAGGGGCAAATGGTCTTGCCCGGGCCGCGCTCGGCACAGCAGCTCAGGATGGCCCTCGCGATCTGAGCGTCGGTTGGGGTCATGGAGAAGCAGAGCCGAACTGAGTGAGATAGCGCTCGGCCAGCACTGCCGTGTTTCTGGTACAATGCAGTGCTCCTGCCTGGCGCTCTGGTAAGTTAATCTGGATGCCGGTCCATGCAAGAAGCGCCATCCGCTGAAACGGTACACCGCTTCGATCGACCTCGGCGGTATCCACGGCGGGCCAGTGGCGGAGGCGGCAATAGACCCTCAGACAAGCCGCCAACAGATCCCGCAGATGCATCCACTCTTGAAGAAGACTCGCCGAAGCGGCGAGATCCCAGGCGGATCGAGTAGAACCTGCGGTATGGAGCCAGCACTCCACATGCGCGCAGGTCCGGGTGGCGATCCGTCCGAGACCGTTGAAAAACCCAGCGAGGTGCTGATCTTCGCGTTGGGTCGGGTCCTGAGCAAAAGCGTGCAGAGCAAGATCGCGGCCCGACATGCTAGCAACCCGCCATGTGAAGTCCGAGAATCGAGTGCCAGCCGGGTATTTCGACCAGATAGGTCCGGCTCTCGGACAGATTGATCAAATGGCAGATGGCGTCCTCAGGCAGCGTCCAAAGCGTCAGCGCGGCCTCGGCTGTCGCATCCTCGGTCTCCCACGTAGTTTTCATGTCTGGAGCGGGCATCGTTCCGCTTGGCATGCGGGCCGGGGGACAGGCAAGGGGCTTAGGGTTTAGGCGCGTTTGCGCTTGGCCGCCGGTTCCGGCTGGGCCAGCCGCGCGCGGAAGAAGCTGCTGCCATCTGGGCGGAACTCGATGGTCAGATCGCCGCCCATATTGCGCATGATCGCCCGGCTTATCGGCAGGCCAAGCCCCGCACCCTGATCGCGGTCGGCCCGCTCTCCACGGGCGAACTTGTCGAAAACTGTCTGCGCCTCGTCCGCCGTTACACCGCCGCCATTGTCGGAGATGTCGATCAAAGTCCGTCCGGCCCGTTCGCCGAGCGTTACCTCGATCACTGGATCGGAGGCCGCATTGTACTTGATCGCGTTCGACAGGAGATTGATCAGAACCTGGCGCAGCCTGTCCTCATTGGCCGCGACCGGGCCGCTGGCGCTGCCCTGAAATTCGATCCGGACGCCGCGGGCGACCGCGAGCCCGGTGATCGTGTCGATCGCCTCGCGGGCGGCCTGCTCGGGATCGATCTCGGAAAGCGCCGGAGGATGCCGTCCTGCCTCCAACTGACTGAGATCGAGGATCTCGTCCAAAAGGCCGGTCAGCCGTATGCACTCGGTATGGATGATCTTGGTGAAGCGCGCGCGCTGCTCGGGCGAGACTCCGTCCTCATCCAGGAGGATATCGGCGAAGGATCGGATCGAGGTCATCGGCGTCCTTAGCTCGTGGCTTACCTGGCTTAGGAAGTCGTCCTTCTGCGAGTCGAGGCGGCGCAGCCGCTCATTCGCCTCTCTGAGCTGGCTGGCGGCACGTTCCAGCTCGGCCGATTTCTCGGCCAATTGCCGCGTTGTCTCGATCAGCGCCTGGGTCTCGTCGGCGATATTGATCAATTCTGTCATGCTCAGATTACCCTGCCCGGCGATCCGGCCCACCATGGCATGGGCCGAGGCCGCGCCGACGGCACCGGCAAGCTCGCGCTCGAGCCGGGCGATCATCGGAGTGGTCGGATTGGGCAGACCAGTTGCGCGGCCTTGGGTGCGCGCAATCTGGTCAAACAGACGCTGCGCGCGTTCCGCCCCCAGGATCCTCTGCGCCAAGATGAAGAGATCTTCGGGATTGGCCGAGCGGCCCTCATACCGGGTCTGCTGCTGTCCCGATGCACGGAACACATCGACGAATTGCGCGCTTTGCAGCCGCTCGAGCGGACCGGCTTCGGTCAGGACCGAGACGGTGAGAAATAGAACAGTGTTGACCCCGAGGCTCCAGATCAGCGCATGGACCAGCGGGTCGAGCCCGGTGAGACCGAACAGCGCCTCTGGCCTGAGCGCCCCGATCCCCCAAGGACCTTCGGCCAGAGTAGCGGCGCTGAGCAGAAACCCTCCGTCGAAACTGGGCAGGAACAGGCAATAGGTCCAGAACAGAGCCCCCGCCGCCAGACCGGTCAAAGCGCCGGTCCGGGTCGCCCCACGCCAGAAGACCCCGCCCAAGAGCCCAGGCAGGAACTGCGCAACCCCGGCGAAAGCGATCAGCCCGATCGCCGCCAGCGCATCTGACCCCCCGGTGAGCTGAAAATAGACGAAGCCCAGCCCGAGGATCACGGCAATCGAGATCCGTCGTGCGACCAGCACCAGGCCGCGCAGATCGCCCCACCCCTCGGCACCCGGCGAGAGAAAACTCAGCGCGACCGGCACGACGATATGGTTCGAGACCATGGTCGAGACCGCGATCGCCGCCACGATCACCATTGAAGTTGCCGAGGAAAACCCACCGATAAAGGCCAGCATCGCCAGATCCTCGCGCCCCGCCATCAGGGGAAGCGTCAGAACATAGAGATCAGGATTGGCATCCGCCGGCATTACCTGAAGGCCCATCATCGCAATAGGCACGGTGAAAAGGCACATCGCGAAGAGATAGAGCGGGAACAACCAGGAGGCGGTCGCCAGATGCCGCTCGTCGATATTCTCGACCACGGTCACCTGGAATTGCCGGGGCAGGCAGACAATGGCGGTGGCCGAAAGGAAGGTGATCGCAGCCCAGCGCGGGCCGAAAACCTCGGCCCCGCCAAGGATGCGTTCGGTCTCAACCCCGTCAAAGATCCCACCGATCCCGCCTGCCATGCCCCAGACAACGAAGACCCCGACCGCGATGAGCGCGAAAAGCTTCACGATCGCCTCGACCGCGATGGCGGCAACGACACCGTGATGACGCTCGTTCGCGTCGAGATTGCGGGTGCCGAACAGGATGGTGAAGAGCGCCATCCCAGCCGCGACCCAGAAACCAATGGTTGCCGCCCCGCCCTCGCCGGTGATCGCCTGCACGCTGAGCGTCACCGATTGCAGTTGCAGCGCGATATAGGGCGTGGTGGCGGTGACCGCGATCAGGGTGACCAGGACCGCGAGGCTCGGGCTTTTGCCGTAGCGCGACGAGATCAGATCGGCGATCGAGGTGATCCGCTGGGTCCGCCCGATCCGGACTAGTTTGCGCAGCAAGAACCACCAGCCAACAAAGACCAAAGTGGGGCCGAGATAGATGGTGATGAACTCCAACCCGTTGCGCGCCGCCGACCCGACCGCGCCGTAGAAGGTCCAGGACGTGCAATAGACCGAGATCGACAAGGTGTAGACCACCGGCGAGCGCAGCCAATTCAGCCGACCCTTCCGCGCCCGCAGATCCACCGCATAGGCGATCCAGAACAACAGCCCGACATAGACCACGCAGATCGCCAGCAGCAGATCGACTTGCGGGTTCATTGCTTGGTCTCTTGGTCGTCGGGCGCGGCCCCCAGCACGCGCGAGAGCCGCCAGGCCATAACGATCAGTGCTGCCCAGAGGCCGAACAACGCCAGAAGCGTCACCGGGACTGAGCCGATCCGTGCGTCAGATGCCAAAATCCCGACAAAGGGCGGCATCACCAGAAGCACGCCCAGGATCAGCATCACCGCGGCCCGGTCCCGGGTGCGGCGGCTCAGGCGCTCGTGCCGGGCGCGGTCCTGCATCCGGGGCTCAGACCGGCTGTCGGTTGGCGAGATCGGTCACCGCGCGCATCAGGTCGGTATTCGAGAAGGGTTTCGAGATGAAGAGGTCGGCGCCATGGGCCAAGGCCCGGTCACGCTCCTCGCGCTGGCCCTTGGCGGTTAGCATGATCACCCGGGCACGCATCCCGAACTGGCTCGCGCGGAGGCGTTTGAGCACTTCGAACCCGTCGATCTCGGGCAGCATGACATCCAGAAGGAAAACGTCCGGCGGGTCGGTCAACGCTGTCTCCAGCGCCTCGCGGCCATTGGTGCGCACGGTCACGTCGAAACCGCCCCGCCCGAGCAGGAACTTAAGCGACTCCACGATATTCGGCTCATCCTCAGCCAACAGCACGCGCTTGGCCATGGCGCTCTTCATCCTCCCCGTTTCTGCCCGACTGCCGCGAACTTGCATGGATTAGACGCCAGATGCCGCAATTTGGCAACTGCTGTGGCGTGGCCGAACGGTGGCGACCAGGAGAGCTCAACCGGCAACCGGATCACCGAAGGGATCTTCGACCCGGTGCGCGCATCCTTTGCGTGGGCAGATTCGGCAGGCAGGGCCGACAGCCTCACCCGGTTTTGCTAGATCAGGGGCGTAGACCGTGGCCTCCGCCCGATCCGCTGCGAGGACCAGCATATCGGTTACATAATGGCGCGGCTGGTCGAACCCGGTCGGCCCGGTGTTTCGCGCACGGGCGGCAAAGACGAACCGTTCGCCATTGGGAAACATCGCATGCTGATGGAGCATCTGCTCGGGCCGCTGCTGCGCGCGATATAGCACCCAGAGCGGGCAGGAGGCGGCATAGCGTGGCAGGTTCAACCCCGGCAGCCCCAGATAAGCGGTGATCGTCCCGGCGGCATTGGCCCTGACATAGCCGAAACGAGGCCTCTCCGGCGCAACGGGCAACGAGGTCAGACGGCGGCAGACCTGAGCAATGCCGGTGCTGAAAATCTCGGCCAGAAGCTCGACATCATAGCGTTCCTGGGCTGCCACATCGCCGAAACTGTCCAATGGCATGGCCGCTGCATCGGCTGCGTAGAGGCGCAACGCCTTGGCGGCGCGGGCGCGGGCCGCCTCGGTTTCGAGTTCGGGATGTTCGGCCAAGAGCCGTGCGATCGCCGGTTCAAGCTCGGCCGCTGGCAGTCCCTCGATCTCGGGGAAATGGTTGCGGCGGGCATCGAAGAACGCCTCGACCTCGTCCTGCGGGGTCAGTTGGGTGTCGACCAGCTCGCGCCGGTCGAAATAGCTGGCGAGCGCCTCGCCCACATCCGAGAGGCCGCGGCTTTCCTCCGCCAGAATACCGAAAAAGCGCTGCTGATCGGCCGCGTCAATATCGTCGAATGCGCCCAGGATCTCGGCGGTCGAGCGGATCGCAGAGACCCGGCTGAGCAGGCGGTGCACGCTCTCGCCCAGAAACGGATCGTGGCTGATCCGGTCGGCCATCGCGCGGGCGGCCTTGTTGGCATCGTCCTCGGCCCTGGCCAGGGCCGCGATTGCGCGCGACCAGCCGGGAAAACGGCCGATCAGATCGCCTGCCTGGTCGATCTCGATCTCCAAAGGTGCGAGCGGCGGCAGATAGGCGATTTCGGTCAAATCCTCGATCAACCTGTGCTCGGTCGCACCGTCCAGATCCTCGGCCCCCAGATCCAGCGCAGCGGCCACTTTCTGCAGAAGCGGCTCGGTGATCCGCCGTTTATTCCCCTCGATCAGGTTCAGATAAGAGGGCGAGATTCCGATATGTTTGGCGAGATCGGTCTGGGTGATCCCGGCCCTGCGCCGATGCTCCCTGATCCTGGTGCCGACGATGCTGCGCGGCATAGTTC
>JBCDKL010000108.1:0-9654 GCA_038746695.1 Pseudomonadota bacterium
GGCACTTCGATCTGCCAGGGGCTCGATCTCTATCACGATGCTGAGGAGCCGACCTTGCACTGGGCGCAGACGAGTTCGGCGAGAGATGTTTGGCGATTTTCGCTCACATCTTATGGGTTCGAGGGCAGTTTCTGTTCGCTGGCCTGCGCAGTGGCGGCAGATCAGGCTCACATGTTGCGCACATCGGACATCTTGCGCCTGACCCTCATCGCTGAGAGCAGCCGGCCCGTCGCGCTTCATGCGCGGCTCAATATCGCCGAAGAGTCCGATAAGGAGACCCTGCATGCCCACCGGGTGTTGGATCACGGCCGCCACGATATCCGTTTTCCGCTCGAGGCGACACAGCTCGACTTCGATGCGGGGGCCGATATTTGGATCGATCTGATCCTGGCGCGGCCGCGGATGCTCGAGTTGCATTTGAGCGCGGTGCGGCTGGATCTGGCGGCATCCGAGGCAGATGGGGAGGCGGGTGGTGAGTGAAGATCTAGAGGCGAGGGTTGTAGCGCTCGAAGCGGAACTTGCCGCGCTTAAATCGGCGTTTCTCGCGGCCATGGCCGATCCGCCGCTGACCGAGGCCGATAAGGCTTTGCTTCTTGCCGATGTGCTTGAAGCGCTGGAACAGTCGGGTGACCTGCCAAAGAGCGGGTCGAAATGAGGTGCCGTCGGTGAGGACTGAAGGTGCCACTAGCCTTTGGGCGCTCGGTGCCGCGCGAGCGCTCGGGTGCCGCTGGGTGTGCACCGATGGGGCGCCGCCGCCCTTGCTGCTCTGCCAGCCCGATCTGACCTGGATCGCGCCGTCTGCGGCTATGCGCCTGTCGGGGAGCAAGGCGCGGGGCCTGCGTGAGGTGATTGCTGTGACGGAGCATAGTGTTCCAGGGCCGGGGATTTGTGTCGCCAATGCTTATCCGACACCTGGAACGGTGCTTCTCTTCGATGCTGATGTGCCGCCGCCGGGCTTTCGACCACTGGGGTCGGAGGCGGGCGCCTTCCTCCGCGAAGGAGTGGAGATCCCCGAGCATGGCGCCCCTGATCTGGACCGCCTACTTACGGATCTGGCTACATGTCTCGACATTGCAGAGCATCGTTTTGTCGGCGGTGGAGAGATCGCGGTAGATCTCGACCCAGTTGTGTTGCTTGCCGATCCTGGCCCCGCGCAGAGGCAGGCCGTGCTGAAGGGGCAGGTGGAAATCGGTTGTCAGGGGGTCGATCTGCTCCTCCCTCTCATGCCTTTGGCCGTTCTCGCTTGGCGGATCTTTTGCAGTGGCGCGGGGGAGCCGCCAATCGCAGCGGGGTTTGCCGCCGAGCGTGAGGTCGGCGGCCCGGTTCTTGTTGCAGTCGGGGATCTGGCGCAACGCGATGTTTGCCTCACCGCGCAAGGGCCGGGATGGCGGATCGACCGGGTGGTGGCAGTTTTGTCCCTGCCCGCAGCTTGGGTCGACAAGCGCCCGGCTGTCGATCCTTTGGCGGCGTTTGGTGCAGATCCCTTTGCCCAGAAGGAGCGGGCTTGAGCGGGGCTCTGCTCCTGGCAGGTCGTGGAGACTGCCCGCGGCGGCTGGTGCAAATCGCACGGATTTATCGTCAGCTTGGGCTTCAGATCGACCTCGCCGTCAAAACCAGAGAGGCCAAGACTGGGCTTGAAGACATCACGCCGAGGCGTCTCGCAAGCTTTCGCGATCATCAGAGCCTTGCCCGGCTGGTTCCCTTGCTCGCAGCCGAGACCCCGCCCGATATCCTGCATCTGGCCCCTGGCCTGGCGGGGGAATCCTTCGATCTCCCTATCCTCCCGGCCCTGGTGATCGCCGATCTCGAGGAGGTCGCTGACCAGCCCGCACCGATGGCCGATTTGGTGTTAACGCCACTAGAAACCCTTCGGGCCAGCGTAACTGCAAACGGACAGCATGCCTTGCGCCTGCCCCTTCGGTTCGAAGGAGTGGAGCGGCCGCTGCGTCTCACAAAACCGCGTCTCTTCGGCTGGTGGGGGCGATGGGATGAAAGGCTTGCGGCCGCTTGGCGCACTCTGGTCGAGGCGCTCCGGGCAGCAGATATCATGCCCGCTGGTGCGTTGCTGCTGGCTGGCCCAGGGGCGGAGACGGTCCATCTGCCCAACTGCCCGGTCCCCGTTATCCGGCGCCCCCGCGCGGCGCCCTCATGTCTTCGGGCTCTTGATGCCGCCGTCCTGCCAGACATCCCTGCCTCCACAGATCGACTGCGGGAGATCCAAGCGGGTCTGGTGCGCAGGACACCGATCCTGGGCCTGGACGCATGGACCTCCCGTTTCGAGGATCGTTGGCACCTTCCCGCCGCTCGAGATGTACCGCATCTGGCCGAACTGATTGGGCAGCATCTGCCGGTTTGGGAGCCCGACCGTGCAGCCGGGGCGCTGGCTTGGCCGCTCGCGCAGACCGTGGCCGCATTCCGGCGCGATCAAGCGGCGATGGAAGCTTACGTCGCGCGCGAGATCGCAGAGCGGCTCGGCCTCAATTGATCGCGGCTGCCGCGATGGAAGCGAATTTGGCGTCGAGTTCGGCGGCCAGAGCCTCCAGCTCCGGTCCGCCTTCGTCGAAATAGGGGGAAAAAACCGTGCTTGGCAGTTTGTAGGAAAGCGTCGCCGTGCCGTCGCCGTCTCCGGTCAGATAAAACCGAATTGGTGCCTCGATCATTGCGGCGGTCGATAGCGCCAGGGCGCGAACCGCGTAGTCATTGTTATAGACCCCAAACACCATATTGTCCGGGATCTGAATGCCGCGTGCCTTGGCTGCCTTGGTTGGCCCGGCGCGGGTGACGACGATCAGCCCCTCCTGTTTCACCGCGGATTTGAGCCGGTCGAACAGCTCGACATGGGGGAAATCGGTGTCATGCACCGCCCAACCGGTGCGCGCTGGCAGTGGTTCGGCACTGGCGGGGAACACCGCTAGCAGGGAAAAGAGTAAGGCGAGGCGCATATCGGTCTCCGTCAGATCGCGGCGCGGCGGCGGGGCAGAGGTGGATCCATCTCCAAAGCAGCGCGCAGGTAGACCCCGAGATAGGACCCGGCAAAGCCGAAGATCAGCCACCACCACCCGTGCAGCGAGCCCGACACCACACCGCCAAGATAGGCGCCGATATTGCAGCCATAGCCGAGCCTCGCGCCATAACCCATCATCAGCCCGCCGATCGCGGCTGTCAGCACATCGCGCAGGCTCAGCCGCCAGACTGGTGCGAAACGTCCAGCCAAGCTGGCGGCCGCCAGCGCTCCGCAGATCAGGCCGAAATTCATCACGGAGGTACGGTTCGCAAAGACACTTGCCTCGAGCTGGGCGGCGCGCCAGCCGCTCCAATAACCCCAATTCTCGACCGGGATGCCGAACGATTGGAAAATCTGCGCCCCCCAAAGTCCGAAAGCCGCCGTCACGCCCCAGGGCCGCTGGAACAGGATGAAGCAGCCGATCCCGACCAGCGCCAGGGCCAGCGCACCTGCGCGCAGCGACCAACGCCCTGAGAGGAGATATTCGGTCGGGCTAGGCTCTTCCAAAGCACCGTGGGTCCGGCGCTCGACCCTGAGAGTATAAAGCCAGATGGCGCCAAGCAGCGCGCCCAGCACCGCGAGCCCGCCAAGTGGCCCGAAGAGCGTTATCAGCGAGGTTCCAGGCAGATTCGGGATGCCGCTGATATCGTCGAGTTGCAGCCAGAACTCGGTCATATGCGCTGTCGCCAGCACCGATCCTAATATGAAAAAGACCAACACGAGCGCCATGCGGGTGGAACCTCCGCCCGCCGTGAACAGCGTGCCGGAGGCGCAGCCCCCGCCCAATTGCATGCCCGCGCCGAAGACAAAGGCGCCGATGGCAGAGCTCAGCCCCATCGAAATCACCACCGGATGCATATTCCAGCCGGTCAGATGCTCATAACCGATAAGAGGAAACGTCACCGCAGAGGTCAGGGCGAGAAGCAAAAGCTGGGCCCGAACACCATGGCCGCGGCGCTCGCGTACCAGGCGCCGCCAGGCACCGGTAAACCCAAAGGCCGCGTGATAGAGGGCAAAACCTGCAAAACCGCCCAAGACTGCCCCGGCGGCATAGGCCGGCCCGTCGCCGGAGACCCCTCCGCGTTGCCAGAACGCCGCCGCTGCCACCCCGGTCAGGGCAATGACGGAAACAATCAGCGGGGTTCTCTGCATGAAATCGCCCTCAAACAGTCGCAGGACCGTACCGTTTCCCCGTCGCGCGCCGGATTCACACCACATTCGCAGACGCAGCGCTAGCGCCCGGTCACAAACGGGTGAGAGCCCGTCGCTCCGGGACCGGATCGGTGCCATTCTACGTTAAAGACCTGTTGTTCGCCATCCGAGGAGCCGACAATGCCGCATTGCGATGCCATGGAGTTGGAGATCACCCTGGCACGGTCCAAGACCGTGGCAGAGTGGGATCGGATGGTGCGGGCCTTTCTCTCGCATTCGGCGGAGACGCCGGCCCATCTCGGAAAGGTTCTAGAGGCCGATCCCGATTTTGCATTGGCTTGGGCGGCGAAGGGATTGTTCTATCTGTTGCTCGGTCGGTCGGAGTTGGTGCCAGTTGCCCGAGACGCCCTGGCCGAGGCACGCAGGGCTGCGGCGGTGACCCAACCGACCGTGCGCGAGCAGGGCTATGTCGAGGCGCTGGCCGCCTTTCTCGCCGGTCGTCCTTCATTGGCTGCCGAGATGCTGGGCGAGATCGTGAAGGTCCACCCGACCGATATGCTGGCGGTCAAGCTCGATCAGGCGATCCGGTTCATCCTCGGTGATCGCAAAGGGATGGAGCAATCCATGCTGGCAGCGATACCTGCGATCGGGCGAGACCATCCCCTATTGGGGCTATGCCCAGGGCTGCATGTCCTTCGCTTTCGAAGAAAATGGCGATTACGTTTCTGCCGAGCGGTTTGGGCGCGCTGGGCTGGAGGTCGCTTCGGACGATGCCTGGGGTCTGCATTCGGTGGCCCATGTCTATGATATGACGGCCCGTAATGACGAAGGGATCACCTGGCTAGAGGCGCGCACCGGCTCTTGGGCGCATTGCAACAATTTCGGCTATCATGTCTGGTGGCATCTGGGGCTGTTTTATCTCGACAAAGGGCAATTCGACCGGGTGCTGGAGCTCTATGACGCCCGGATAAGACCCGAACATACCGACGACTACCGCGACATATCGAACGGAGCCGCCATGCTGGTGCGGCTCGAGATCGAAGGTGTGGACGTCGGCGACCGCTGGGAAGAGCTCGCTGCGCTGAGCGCCGGGCGTGTCGAGGATGGGTCGGTGGTCTTCGCCGATCTGCATTACCTTTTGGCTCTGAATGGCTGCGGGCGCAGCGCCGAGGCCGATGCCCTGGTGGCGCGGATCGCCAGCGATGCACAGCGCTCCGACCATGATATGCATGAGGTGCAAGCGCTGGCCGGATTGCCCTGTGCGACAGGGCTGGCCGCCTTTCGTGCCGGAAACTATGCCCTAGCCTTCGACCAACTTCGCCTCTCACGCCCGATGCTGCAGAAAGTCGGCGGCAGCCATGCGCAGCGCGATGTGTTCTCGCGCCTTCTGATCGAGGCCGGGATGCGCGCCGGGCGCTGGGAGGAAGCCGAGGCCGAGACCCATGCCCGTGCTGCAAGGCGCGGTGCTGAGGACAATTTCACCCACCGCCGGCTAGAGGCCATCGCGCGCCATCGTCAGGCAATCGGTGGCAGATCCGGTACGTGACCCGGCCCGGGTTACCGTCTACCGTCTTCCCATGAGCAAAGCGCCTCCCATCCAGGCCGGCAAACGCCCGCGCGATCTCCGCCTGGATTTCTTCCGCGGGATGGCGATGTTCATCATCCTCCTGGCGCATACTCCCGGGAACACCTGGACTTTGTGGATTCCTGCTCGGTTCGGCTTCTCGGACGCCACCGAAATCTTTGTGTTCTGTTCGGGCATGGCCTCGGGCCTCGCTTTCGGCGCGGTTTTCGTCAAGAAAAGCTGGTTTCTGGGGGCTGCGCGCATCCTGTTCCGATGTTGGCAGGTCTATTGGGCGCATATCGGCGTGGTGCTGGCCACCGCGCTTCTTATGGTCTCACTGGATCAGACCGGGCTGGGAGAAGAAGGCAAGGTCTACGCCGATTGGTTCCCGGTGAACGGCATCTTCAACCGCACCCATGAGACGCTGATCGGTCTGTTCACACTGACCTACATCCCTGGGCTCTTTGATATTTTGCCGATGTATCTGGTGATCCTTGCGATGATCCCGGCCATCATGCTCTGCCATCGCCTTGGCGGGCGAATGGCGGTGTTCGCCTTTATGATCGTTGTTTGGACGATGGCGAACCTCGCGGGCTATGCCAGAATTGTTGCTCGAGAAGACGAAATCGCAGCCTGGCAGCAGACCATCATCGCACTGGGCGAGCCATTTCTCTGGATGAATTTCCGCGCCATGCCGTGGAGCGACAATGCCACTTGGTTCTTCAACCCGTTCGGCTGGCAGTTGGTCTTCTTCACCGGGTTCTGCTTCGCCATGGGTTGGATTCCTGCTCCGCCGGTGAACCGCCTGCTTGTCTATGCCGCTCTGGCGGTGGTGCTGATCACCGTGCCTTTCGCCTGGAACAAGATCTTTGCCCATCTTACCGGTTATCTGCCCAGTGCCTGGGGTGGCGTATTTTTCTGGGAGGCGCGGGAGTTCATCGAGCCGGTGCGCTGGAAAACCTGGGTTGGGGGCTGGCGCTTCCTACATTTCATTTCACTGGCCTATCTCGCTTGGGCTGCCGTGGGTCCGGGGGGGATCCGGCTCAGCGAGGGGTGGCGGGTGCGGGCCCGCTCCTCTGACCTGCGTGCCGCGATCTGCGGCATCTGCGGCGGAATACTGGTGCTGACAGCGCCTTACGCCTATGTCGACGAGATCAAGGCGCTCGCACCTTCCCTCGACCGCTGGTTCCTACGCAACTGGATCTTGGTGCCGGGACGTTGGATCGGGCTGTTGCAGCTTCTCCACCTCGCCGCTCTGATCCCTTTCATCTGGCACGCGATCGG
Source organism: Pseudomonadota bacterium (assembly GCA_038746695.1). Classification (GTDB taxonomy): domain Bacteria; phylum Pseudomonadota; class Alphaproteobacteria; order Rhodobacterales; family Rhodobacteraceae; genus Thermohalobaculum. Next base: position 7,005 of record JBCDKL010000108.1, read on the forward strand.
CGATCGGGCCCGGCATTGGCTGGTGCGCGATGCGTTTCTGGCGGTGGTGCCAGTGATCCGCAAAGTCGGCACGCAGAGCCTGGCAGTTTTCATGGTCTCCATCGTGCTGAGCCGCTTCAACGGCTGGTGGCTCGATGTCATAGGGCGCGACGTGTGGACGCGGGCCCTGGTCAATTTGACCGGCTTTGCCGTGTTAATCCTGACGGCCTATCTCGTGTCATGGTTCAAAAAGCAGCCTTGGCGCGATAGCAAAAGGCCTGAGACTGCGACGGCAGGGGCACCGCCGCAACAACCGGGCCTGCTCGGCGGGGTGACCGCCGAGACGACCACCCTCCGGGCCTGAGCCCGGGCGCCGAGGAAGAGCAGGAGAGAACGGGTGTTTCTGAAGACCGATCCCCACCGCCCCCAGCATCGGGCCATGGAATATGATGGCGAGACGGCAATGATCCGCCTCGGCCGCCACTTAGGCGATGACCCCTACGTCATTGGCCAACTTGGCCAGTCGCTAGACGGGCGTATCGCCACCCCGACCGGGCATTCGAAGTACATCAACGGAGCCGGGGCGCTTAGCCATCTCCACCTAATCCGTTCTATGGTCGATGCGGTGATCGTCGGTGTCGGCACGGCCATCGCCGATGACCCAAAACTTACTACCCGCCATGTGCAAGGGCCCAATCCGGTGCGCGTGGTGATCGATCCCAGCGGACGAATGCCCACCGATCTGACGATGCTGTCGGATGGGGCGGCACGGGTGCTGGCGATCACCTGCCCGGACTGCAAGGTGCCCGACGGGGTCGAGGCCGTTCCCCTCTCCTGCGACAGTACCGGGCATATTCAACCAGGCGCGATGATCGAGGCACTGCGCGCCCGCGGCTTGAAACGCATCCTTGTCGAAGGCGGGGCCGAGACTCTGGCCCGGTTCCTCGATGACGGGGTGGTGGACGAACTGCATCTGATGGTCGCCCCGATCGTGCTCGGCTCGGGCAAGACCGGGCTCAACCTCGCGCCGATCGAGACGCTGGATCAGGCGCTCCGGCCCGATGTGCGTACGATGCGTTTCAAGGATGGCGATATGCTCTGCATGTGCGACATGCTTCCAGTCTCGGCCGCCTGAGGGCGGGCCAAGGGTCAGAACGGCGGCAGCGCCAGCAGATCCTGGTGACCGATAGTGACAGCGCTGGCCCGGCTCCGCGAAGTGCCCCATTCCTCCGCCAAAGCACCCAAAGCGGGGCGAACGGCCGTGGCACTGCCTTCCGCCAGGGCTGCGATCAGGTCCGCGTCCCTCGGCTGCGATAGCTGCCAATCGCTGGGCGCTTCCAAGACTTCATACCCGCGCGTGCGGAGAAGGTCTGCGAGATGGCTATGCGCGTCGGGTCCGAGAGCGGGCCCGAAGCCCTTGTCGCGCTTCTGATCGGCATGAAACGCGTGGAGCACCGCCGGATCGGCGCGATCGGGCGGCTGCCAGACCTCGCGCCCGTCATAGCTGAGAAGCGCATAGAGCATCGCCCCTGAAGCAGCCAGATCCTCGGCGAACTGCTCCAACCAAGCAGCGCCGCAGAGATCGAAGAAGGCCGAGGCGGTGACCAGATCGAGGCGGGGCGAGAGTAGTGGCGCAATCCCCTGGACAAGATCGGCAACCCTGTGCTCCACGGTAACAAAATCGGGACTTGGGGCTGCATCGAGCAGCGCTGCATCCGCATCCGCCAGACACCAGGTCTGACCGCGCGGCAGCCAAGGCGTGGTTGCCACCATATTGTTGCCGCTGCCCGCGCCCAAGTCGAGGATCCTGAGATCCGCCCGCCCGGCGAAATGTGCCGCCAACCGGGCGGCGAGTATAGGATTCCGGGCCGCAATATCCGCTGGCAGACGCAGCGCCAGCCAGTCGGCGGAGAAGCTCATGCCACCCGCCTCAACGTCTCGCAGACGATCCGCGCCGTATCGCTCCACCGCCCGAATGCGGCTGCCTTTTGCGACGCCCGCTTGGCCCAGGCGCGTCGAGCGGTGGAATCGGTGAGAATGGTCTCAATGGCATGTGCCAATTCCTCCGGCGCCACCAGCCAGGCGCCGCCCTGGGTCGCCTCCTCCGCGGCGGCGCAATGCGTGGCCAGTACTGGCAGACCACGGGCCATCGCCTCTCGATAGACCATCCCAAAACCTTCGTAATGCGAGGCGAGCAGGAAGACATCGGCTTGATGATAGGCGGCCGACAACGCCGCCTCGTCCAGCGCTCCGGCCAGGATTACGCGATCCTGCAGTCCTGCGGTGGCGATATGATCTGCCAGCCCCGCGGCGGTCTCCGCATCACGTCGATCACCGGCAATGGTGAGCGTCCATGGCAAGCAGACCAGACCGGAAAGGGCTGCGATCAACCGGTCATGCCCCTTTCGCTGGGTAAGGCTTCCGACTGCAAGCAGAGCCAAAGCCTCTCCCGCCGAGCCTGCCGCCAGCGGCGCAGGATCGGTGCCCGGGCGGGCAATGGTGATCTTTGCCGCCGGAACCCCATAGGCCGCTGTTAAGTCCGCCGCCGTGGTCGCACTGGTCGCGATGACATGTGCAGAAGCGGCAAGCGCGGCGCGTTCGCTCTCGGCCAGTCGTGCGGCTTGATCGGGTTCCAGCCCGGTCTCACGTGCCAGGGGATGGTGGCAGAGCA
>JBCDKL010000109.1:0-9616 GCA_038746695.1 Pseudomonadota bacterium
CGGCTCGATGATGTGATAATCGTGGTTCTTCTCGCCAGCCATATCGGTCTCCTCTGGGCTTCAGCCGCCCGTTCGGGTGGCGGGCAGGGCCGCCTCGCTCGGTTCGGTCTCGAAAAACGTGTAGGACAGGGTGATGGTGTGGACCCGGCCCGCCTCGGCATCCTCGACCATCTCGGGATCGACATAATAGCTTACCGGCATGGTCACGGTCTCACCCGGCGCCAGCGTCTGCTCGGTAAAGCAGAAGCATTCGATCTTCATGAAGTAGGTCCCTGCCGAGAACGGGGTGACGTTGAAACTGGCCGTGCCGGTGACCGGCCGGTCGGTCGGGTTATGGGCCTCGTAGAAGGCAAGCCCGGTCTCGCCGATCTTCAACTCGGCCTCGCGCTGGACCGGTTTGAAGCGCCAGGGCATCCCGCTCATGGTCGAGGCGTCGAAGCGCACGGTGATGGTCCGATCGAGCACGGTTTCCGACCCGGTCGCCACTTCCTGCGTGGTGCCGCCATAGCCTGTGACCCGGCAGAACAGATCGTAAAGCGGCACGGCGGCGAAGGCCATGCCGACCATGAACACCACGACACCAGTCAGGCGGAGAGCGATCTTGCGGGCATTGGCATCGGCGGTCATGCGCTCACTCCTCCTCGCGCATCATATCGCGGAAGCCGTCGATCCAGGCCCCGCCCTGCGCGGCCGAGGGATTACCGGCGACACCGTTCTCGCCCAGCTTGACGATGGTCACGATGAAGAGCAGTGCGACGAAGGAGAGCAGCACCAGAAGAACGCCGGTATTGCGTCCGCGCCGTTTGGTGTGGAGCGAGTGATCGGGTTTGAAGCTCATCCGCCGCCCTCCGCTCACACCAGAACCGGCCAGCCAAGGGCGAGGCCGAAGATCTCGAGCCCGGCGCGCAGCGCGGCATCGGCCATCAGCGCGCCGAAGATCGCGAAGAGATAGACGATCGAGATCCCGAAAAGCTTCTTCTCGGACCTAAACCCATCGCCGCCATCGCCTTTGCGGCCGCGAACTTGGGCGGCCCAGCGCAGCATCATGCCATTCGCGTAGAGCGCGGTCAGCAGCGTGGCGGGCCCACCCGCCTCGGTCATCGCCAGAGCCAGGGGCGCGGGCACCAGGATCAGCGTGTAGAGCCAGATCTGCCGCCGCGTCTCAGCCTCGCCCGAGACCACCGGCAGCATCGGCACCGAGACCCGGGTGTAATCATCGTTGCGAAACAGCGCCAAAGCCCAGAAATGCGGCGGGGTCCAGAGGAAGATCACCGCGAACATCAGGATCGAGGCGGTCGAGACCTCGCCGGTCACCGCGGCCCAGGCGATCATCGGCGGAAAGGCACCGGCGGCGCCGCCGATCACGATATTCTGCGGCGTGGCCCGCTTCAGCCAGATCGAGTAGATCACGGCGTAAAAGAAGATGGTGAAAGCCAGAAGCCCCGCCGCCAGCAGATTGGCGAAGACCGCCAGCATCATCACCGACAGAACCGAGAGGCCGAGGCCAAGCCCCAGCGCCTCGCCCGGCTCGACCAGACCGCGCGGGATCGGACGGGCCTGGGTGCGGGTCATCTGCGCGTCGATATCCGCGTCCCACCACATGTTGAGCGCGCCCGAGGCCCCTGCCCCGACTGCGATGCAGATCAGGCTGGCAATGGCGATCACCGGATGGGCGCCCGCCGGGGCGGCCACCATGCCGGCCAGCGCGGTGAACACCACCAATTGCATCACCCGCGGCTTCATCAGCGCGAGATAATCGGAGAACTCGGCCTCGCTGAGTGCGATGGCATCGGCGCGGGGGTCCAGCCCCCTGGCTTGCACAAGATCGGCCATGTCAGTCACGCGCTGCCTTTGTTTACTCGGTCGCGTTGTCTTCATCCGCAGCGGCGGGCGCGGCGGCGGCATATTGCGGAGCATCGCCGGATTTGGCTGCAACCTGCTCGGCGATCCAGGCGTCATAGTCTTCCTGGCTCACCACTTCGACCACAATCGGCATATAGGAGTGTTGCAGCCCGCAAAGCTCGGAGCATTGGCCGAAATAGGTGCCGATCTCCTCGGCGCGGAACCAGGTCTCGTTCACCCGTCCCGGGATCGTATCGATCTTCACCCCGAAGGAGGGGATCGCCCAGGCATGGATCACATCCGAGCCGGTGACCAGCACATGCACATTCTTGTTCACCGGCACCAGCACGCGGGTATCGGTGGCCAGCAAGAATTCGTCACGCTCATAGCCATAGGCGGCCAGGGTCTTCGCCGTGTCGTCGTTCAGCGTCCAGTCGAAGGTCGGCTCGTAATCCTCCGGGAAGGTCCCGTCCGGCGCCGTGGTCGCGGCCGAGCCGATCATATAAGCGTCCATCTCGATCTCATGCTCGGGGTACTCATAAGACCAGAACCACTGGTTGCCGGTCGCCTTGATGGTCACATCGGGCTCGGGCACGTCCAGTTGATCGAACAGCAGCCGCAGTGATGGGATGGCGATGATCACCAGGATGACCACGGGCACCCCGGTCCAAATCACCTCGATCAGGGCGTTATGGGTGAATTTCGCGGGCTCCGGATTGCGCTTGGCGTTGTAGCGATAGATGCACCAGCCCAGCAGAGCGGTCACGAACAGGGTGATCGCGGTGATGATCAGCAGCAGGAAATCGTCCAGCCAGACCAGGTCGCGCATGATCGGCGTCACCGGTTTCTGAAAGCCTGTGCCATCCTGCACCGGTTTGCCCGCCACATCCTCGGCCGCCAAGGCCGGGCCGAGGCCCAGAAGCAGCGTCGTAGCGAAGGCCGCGGCAGAGGCGGCGGATGTTCTGAAACCTGGCATAGGTCGTTCCCCATAACAGACGGCTGGTCCGCGTGCGCCGGATCGTGGCCGTGAAAAACTTTCCCTGCTGAGATCTATCCCCTATGTCATGGCAATCATGCAAGACAGTGCTTTGCGGCAAGTCGCCGCCATGCGTCTGTCAGCCTGATTTATAATGCAGGTCCAGCCCGCTGGGCGATCAAGTCCGATCTCTGGAGAGCGCGATGAGCCAGCCCGACCCGTTCCGCCCGTTCGAGACCCATCTGGACGAGGCCCGTGCCCTGGCCATCCTGCGCCAGGCGCTGGCCGGGGCCGAGGATGGCGAGCTGTTCCTGGAACGCCGCCGCTCGGAGATGCTGGTCTTCGACGATGGGCGGATGCGCACCGCCTCCTATGACGCCTCCGAAGGGTTCGGCCTGCGCGTGGTCAATGGGGCGAGTGCCGGCTATGCCCATGCCACCGAACTCTCCGAAGCCGCCTTGCTGCGCGCGGCCGAGACCGCCCGGCTGGCCGCCCGCGATGGCGGCGGGGTTCTGGCGGCGCCGCCGCCCGGAACCAACCGGCGGCTCTATGCCCCGGTCGATCCGGTGGGCGACGAGCCTCTGGCGGGCAAGATCGGGCTGTTGAAGGAGATCGATGCCTGGCTGCGCGCGCGCGACCCAAGAGTGGTGCAGGTCACCGCCTCATTCGCCAATTCGGTGCAGGAGGTCGAGATCCTGCGCCCCGAAGGCACGCGGCTGACCGATCACCGCCCGCTCTGCCGGATGAACATCTCGGTTATCGTGGAACAGGACGACCGGCGCGAAAGCGGCTCGTCGGGGGCGGGCGGGCGTCATGCGCTGGCGGAGCTGACCGGCGGATGGCAGGCCCAGGCCGAGGAGGCTTTGCGCATCGCTCTGGTCAATCTCGAGGCCGAGGACGCCCCGGCGGGGCAGATGGACATCGTGCTCGGCCCCGGCTGGCCCGGCATTCTGCTGCATGAGGCGATCGGCCATGGGCTGGAGGGGGATTTCAACCGCAAAGGCTCCTCCGCCTTCACCGAACTGATGGGCAAACGGATCGCGACCGAGGGAGTGACCGTGATCGATGACGGCACGATCCCGGACCGGCGCGGCTCGCTTTCGATCGATGACGAGGGCACGCCGACCAATCGCACCGTGCTGATCGAGGATGGGATCCTGACCGGCTATATGCAGGACCGCCAGAACGCCCGGTTGATGGGGGTCTCACCCACCGGCAACGGCCGGCGTGAGAGCTTCGCCCATATCCCGATGCCGCGGATGACCAATACGGTGATGCTCAGCGGCGATGACAGCCCGGACAGCATTCTCGGCGGGCTCGAGGACGGGCTCTACATGACCAATTTCGGCGGCGGTCAGGTCGATATCGCCAATGGCAAATTCGTGTTCTCCTCGACCGAGGCCTATCGGGTGAAAGGCGGCAAGATCCTCCACCCTGTGAAGGGCGCGACCCTGATCGGCGACGGGCCCTCGGCCCTGCGCAATATCCGCGCCATCGGCAATGACAGCGCGATGGATCCCGGCATCGGCACGTGCGGGAAATCCGGTCAGGGCGTACCGGTCGGGGTTGGCCAGCCGACCCTGATGATCTCGGGCCTAACCATCGGGGGGGCGGCGGCGGAATAAGCGGCCTTCCGCTCCCTGCATGACCCGATCCGACGCGAAATCTGCCCCAAGCCGGGACGCAGCCTGGCCTTTCGGGCCGCGGGGAAGCCTGTTAGACTTTCGTCAGACAGGCCGTTTGCACCGGCCTATCGAGGGAAGGGTCGAGGGGACTGAGATTTTGCGTTCAAGACCGGTGTTTGCGATCCTTGCAGCCCTGGCGTCAGCCCTTACCCTGGCCCCGGGTGGAGATGTATATGCGGGCGAGCAGGTCTGGCTCGACAGCGGCCAGGTGACCTTGACCCTGCCCTCGGGCAAGGTCGTGGTGCTCGAACCCGGCAACCACGCCGATTGCGAGGCCGAGGACGACGATTGCGAGCTGCTGCCCCTGGCATTGGCCCCGGTGCGGCCCGAAGCTTTGTCGCTGCTGGGCCAGTTCAGCGGAACGCTCGGCGGTGTGGCCCAGGCGCCGCTGACGGGGCTGGCGACCACGATCCCGAATATCGCAGCGCCGGCCTTGGGGCTGGGCGCAATCGGCATCGGCGTGGGCCTCGGCCTGACAAACTCGACACCGAACACGACGGTCAGCACCACCTCGAGCACGAACTGAACCGGCGCGAGAACTGTCCTATGGGATAGCGTACCGCGCCTGGCCGGCTCATCACAGCCTGATGCTGCCTCACCTCCCAAGTCTCCGCCGGCATGCGCAGAGGATGAAGCGCGAACCCCTCGGGAAAGACTCGATCGCGCCGTGCGCCCGCGATTTAGATCTGGATCGGACGGGCATATAGCCAAACCGAAGACCATGACCGCGCCGCAACGGGTGAATTGGGTCAGGTTCTTAAATAACTGCCGGATCTTCGACGTCCGACTCATCGGATGAGAGGGAGGCGTACTGCATGCTCCATGCGGATCGAAGACCGGTATGCTTCATAATGAAACGGTGGCTAAGATCTCCCAGTCCCATCGATAGTTGCCCAATCCCGTGGTCTTGTAGACATTTGTTTCTCGCTAGGCTGGCCGTCGCCTGGGGCGTGCTTTCTCCACCACTGTGATCAGTGCCTGCGGTTCGGCGACGGATCAGACATGAAAAAAGGCCCGGGGGTGTTCCCGGGCCTTTCCTCTGCGCTTTTCGGTTCTGATTAGGAGAACCACCAGCGCTCCATCCAGCGCTCGCCGTCGAGCGACCAGTTCGAGGCGACCTGCTCGCCATGCTCGACCTTGTTCGAGATTGCCGAGACATAGGATGCGAACATCGGGGCGATCAGCCCGCCATCATTGTGCAGAATCTCCTGCATCTCGTAATACATCGCCCGGCGGCTATCCTCGTTCAGCTCGGCCCTTGCTTTGATCAGAAGCTCGTCGAAGCGCTCGTTCGACCAGGCCGTGTCGTTCCAGGGCACGCCCGACTGATAGGCGGTGGAGAACATCTGATCCTCGACCGGGCGCCCGCCCCAATAGCACGAGCAGAACGGTTTCGCGTTCCAGATATTCGACCAATAACCATCGGAGGCCGCGCGCTGCACCTTGATGGTGATCCCGGCCTCGGCGGCCGAGGCCGCGAAGAGCTGTGCGGCATCGACCGCACCGGGATAGGCCGCATCGGCGGAGTGCAGTTCGACCTCCAGCTTGTCCAGCCCCGATTGCTTGACATGCCATTTCGCTTTGTCGGCATCGAAGTCGCGCTGCGGGATGTCGTGGTTGAAAAAGCGCTGCGAACTGCTGAGCGGGATATCGTTGCCGATCGCGCCATAGCCGTTGAGGATCTTGTCCACCAGCTCCTGCCGCTTGACCGCCAGTTTCAGCGCCATGCGGACATGGACATTGTCGAAGGGCACTTCGGTGACCCGCATCGGGAATGTGTAATGCTGGGTGCCTGCAACCGAGGAGATCCGCAGATTGGGGTTGCGGGCCAGCAGATCCACCGTGGTGGGCGTCACCCGGTCGATCGCATCGACCTGGCCGGTCATCATCGCGTTGACCCGGGCCGAGGGATCGACCAGGGCCAGCATCTCGACCCGCTCGAACCAGCCGCGGTCGCCGCGCCAATTGTTGTTGTTGCGGGTCATGTTGAGCCGCACGCCCGGCTCGAAGCTTTCCAGAACGTAGGAGCCCGATCCCATGCCGGTGGACCAATCCACCTTGCCATCCGCGCCCGCCTTGCCAATCACCAGGTGATAATCGCTGAGGATGAAGGGGAAGTCGGCATTGCCGCCATCCAGCGTGAAGACCACCGCATCGGTGCCTTTCGCCGCGATCTCCTTGACCGGGGCCAGGATCGGCTTGGCGGCGGACTGGCTGTCCTCGCCGCGGTGGTGGTTCATCGAGGCGATCACATCCGCGCCGGTGACTTTCGAGCCGTCATGGAACATCGCGTCGCGGATCTTAAAGGTCCATTGGCTGGCATCGGCCGAGGCCTCCCAGCTTTCCGCGAGTTCCGGGATCAGCGAGCCGTCGACATTCACTTCGGTCAGACGGTTATAGAGGGCAAAGCCCAGCGAGGTGGTGAACCCGTTCTCCCAGGTGCCGGGATCCATGCTGTCCGAGGTCTGGCCATGGGCCTTGCCCATCCGCATCGTGCCGCCCTGTTTCGGAGCGGCGCGGGCCGGCAGGCCGAGGCCGAGCACCATGGCGCCGGCGGCACCGGTCTGCATCAGGCCGCGGCGGGTGATGCCGTGTTTGGGTGTGAGCAGTTCTGTCATACGTTCCTCCCTGACCGGCCGATGGGCCGGCTCACCTGTGGTCGCGATCAGGCAAACATAAGCGATGGCGCGAGGCAACCCCGTCCTCGTGCCCCGGGCGTTGGCCTAATCCCGGGACGCGACTTCGGCTTTTGCGGTGGAGGGCATTGCGGCGGTGGCTTCGGCGGCTGCCAGCTGGGATGTGAGGGCGGCCTCTCGCGCCTGAGCTGCCAGGCGTTCATCGGCGATTTGGGCGAGAAAACTGCGCGCGGTCAGATATCCCGAGACGAAAGCCACCAGGAAGGGAACCGCCATGGTCAGCGCGATCTTGGTGGGATCGGGTGGTGCGGGCCCGGTAAGCGCCTCGTATTGATTGATCAGGGTGAGAAGCGGCCCGACCACCAACGCGGTGATGAGAGCGCGCAGGGTCACCTTGCGCAGCACCGGCCGCGGGATCACGGCAGGCGCCGCGCCAAGCCGGGCCGTCGGCCTCCCGCGGTGCTGGCGCCCCGCGTATCGCCCGCCCGCCCGGCGGATCCACTCGGATATTCGTCGCAGCTCGCCGCGTCGGGCTGTTGTGCTGGGCCGGTCCCAGCTCCAGACATGTTGCCGATCACTGGCCCAACCGGTCCCATTCCGGCTCGGCCCCGATCTTGAGCCGCACGAAATCCATGAAGGCCCGTGCCTTGGCCGAGAGATGCCGGGTCTGCGGATAGACGGTATGGATCGTCACGCTGGGCCAGGTAAACTCTGGCAGCACCACCTGCAGATCGCCCCGCGCCACCGCCTTGTAGATGATGAAACAGGGCTGGATCGCCACGCCCAGCCCGCGGATCGCAGCGTCGCGCAGCACATTTCCGTTATTGGCGCGCATCCGCACATCCATCGCCTGGCTGCCCTGGCTGCCATCGGGGGCGGTGTAACTCCACGTATCCATCCGGGCCGAGCCGACATAGCAGAGCGCGGGCCAGCCGGCCATGTCCTCGGGTGTCTCGGGCAGGCCATTGGCCTTCAGGAAGGCGGGCGAGGCGACCACTTTCAGCGCCACATCCGCGACCTTGCGCGCCATCAGCGAGCTGTCCTCCAGCGTGCCGATCCGGATCGCCAGATCCAGCCCCTCGGCCACCAGATCGACATGCCGGTCCGACAGATCCAGCTCAACCAAGAGATCGGGATGCGCCTCCATGAACTCGGCCACGATCGGGGTCATATGCGAGACCCCGAAGCTGAGCGGACAGGCCACCCGCAGCGTGCCGTTCAAGAGATGGGCGGCGTCCGAGACCTCGGCCTCGGCCTCCTCGAGATCGGCCAGCACCCGCTCGGCCCGGCTGGCGAAGATCTGCCCCGCTTCGGTCAGGCTCATCCGCCGCGTCGTCCGGGTCATCAATGTGGCGCCCAGCCGGCGTTCCAGCTCCTTCAAGCGGCGCGACACGGCGGAGGGCGCAAGCCCCATCACCTCGGCGGCCCGGGTCACGCTTTGGGTCTCCACCACCTGGAGAAAACAGCGCATATCCTCGAACCGGTCCAATGGCGTCTCCCGTCCTAAACCAATGCAGTTTCTAAGTGGTCGCTGCCGCGGTTTTTGCAAGCCGAGAGCAGGATCTCCCTGGAAAATCACAGGATTGTGCCATCGGATGGAGCGTATACCGCCCCCCGGGCTGCCTTGCCGCCCCAATCGACAGAAGCGGCCTGGGTTGCTAGGCTCGGATCTGGAGGGCTCGGTATTGGATTTAAGCTTCTTGCTCACAAGTGAGGGTATTGCGCTCGCATCCTTGGCGGTCACGGTCTTCTTCGGAGTGCTCGGCTATGCCACGGGCTGGTTCCAATGGCTCTGGCCGAAGCGCCAGGACCCGCCTCCAGCCATCACCCAGAACAGCTCCACCGAGGTGAATGTCGCGGTTGCGCCCAAGGTCGAGGTCGCGCCCAAGATCGAAGTCTCCCTGACCATCGATGCCTATCAGAGCATGTTGGAGCGGGAGCGCGACAACCTCCAAGCCCAACTCCGCCAGGCGGATCGCGAGACCGGAGCGCTCTCCGAACGCATCGCCGCCTATGAGGCGAAACTCGCCAATCTCGAAACGGCTTTTGCGGATGCAGAAGCGGTGATTGAGGGGTTGGAGATCACCCTCTCACGCTATGGCAACGATTTGCCCGAGGGTCTGGCGGAGGCGGCAGAGGCGGCGCTTCACCAGAACCCGCCCGATTTCGACGGGGCCGAACGCCTGCTGACCGAGATCACCGATCTGCAGGAGCAACGCCTGACCGTCCAGCAGGATCAGTTGGACATGGAGAAGGAGAAGACCGCTGCGTTTTGGTTCCAGCGCGGCAAAGTTGCCGAGGAACAGATCCGCTGGCTGGACGCCGCCGAGCATTACAAACGTGCCGCCACCCTGGCGCCGGATTATGACCGGCTTAGAAAGGCGGGCGAGCTCCTATGGCGCGCGGGGCGCAGCGGCGACGCGGCGCGGTTCTTCGAAGATCTCGTCGCCCTCTCCAAACAGGAGCATGGGGAGAAG
>JBCDKL010000110.1:0-9485 GCA_038746695.1 Pseudomonadota bacterium
AGACGGTCCTGCTCGTCGAGGCCGGTCAGTTCGAAATCGAGCGCATCGGGGTCCTCGACATGCAGGCGTGGTGTGGCGACGGCACGGTCGAGATCAGTCTCTCCATCTATGAGCTGCAGCAAGACTTGCGCCAGGGCCGAGCGGATCCGATTAGACCCGCCAGAGCCAAGCATCGCGAGCCGCCCATCGGGCCAGCGGCAGGCAATCGGGCACATCATCGAGGCGAGGCGCGTGTCGGTGGGCCAGGAAAGCCAGTCGCCCCGTGCCGCCCCAGGGATCAGATCCGCCTCGCCCAGCATGTTGTTGGGCATGATCCCGGTGCCGGGAATGACCATGCCCGCGCCTTCGCCGTTCGAGAGGGTCAGCGCCGCGCCGCGGCCCTCGCCATCGATGACCGAGATATGGGTGGTGCCGCGCCGCGAGGGCTTCCTGGTGGCAAGATCGCCGCGCAGACGATCGGCTAGAGCGGGGTCGAGCAGGCGATCGGTCCGATCGCCGCTCGCGACCCGGGCCTCGGACGTGGCGGCGAGAGCCTCGGCGATTTCGACCGGGCGCGGCGCATCGCCCAGCAGGCTGAGGGTCAGGCCAATAAGCGCGCCACCCAGCGCAGGTGGTGGCGTCAGCGAGATATCGACACCCTGTCGTCTATGCACGAGCGCTTGGCGCCAGATCGGGCGATAGCGTTTGAGATCCTCCGCCGTCAGGTGCCCGCCATCCGCAGCCGATTGGCAAAGGCCCGCTGCGATTTCACCCTCCGTCACGAAACGGGGCCCTTCGGTGGTCAGAACCTCCAGAACATCGGCAAGATCCGGATTCCGATAACGTGCCCCAGCAGGCAAGGTAGCGCCCTCTGAGCAGAACAGCGCCTCGGCAGATGGCGTGGCCGAGAGGATCGGCGCCACGATCTCGCCGAGCCGAGCCTGGAAGTCCGTCACCTCCACCCCTGTGCGCGCCGCGGCGATCGCGGGTTCGGCCAGAACCGAGATTGGGAGGCGACCCGCCCGTGCATGCAGCTCGAACAGGCCGGGCACGATACCGGGTGTCGCGATGCTGCCTGCGCCGATATGAAAGTTCTGCCGCACCGTGCCGAAATCGGCATGGACCTCGCGCAGATCCGGGTCGGAGATCTGGTGCCTTGGCGTCTGCACGAAGAAATCCAGAAGCTGCGTCTCGCGCCCCTCGGTCAGCATGCAGAACCCACCGCCGAGCAGACCGGCCAGAACCGGTTCGGCGACCATTGCCGCCAAGGCACCAGCGATCACCGCATCCGCGGCACTGCCCCCCTCGCGAAGGATCGCCTCAACGGCATCCGCGGTGACGTCATGACCACAGGCCAGGGCGGCGCGGGTCATCTCGACCTGTCCCCGCTCCTCGGTTTTGTCCGGAGGACAAGGCCGAGGGTACGTCGTGTCCGGCCCCTAGGGCCGGACTCCGTTTGGGACCGCACTGCCCGAAGACCCTCAGGCAGCCTTTAAAGCGACTGCCATCACATCCGCACCGACATGGGCCTCATACTGCGCGAAGTTATCCGCGAACATCGCCACCAGATGTGCGGCCTGGCGGTCGTATTCCGCCGTGTCCATCCAGGTCTGGCGAGGGTTCAGGATCGGGCCAGAGACACCGTCGCAGGCGACCGGGACGTCAAAGCCGAAATGTGGATCGCGGCGGAACTCGCCGGCCGCCAGCCTGCCATCCAGCGCCGCGGTCAGCAGAGCCCGCGTCACCCGGATCGGCATCCGCGAGCCCACGCCATAGCCGCCACCGGTCCAACCGGTGTTCACCAGCCAGCATTGTGCTCCGGTCTCGGCGATCTTGTCGCGCAGGAGCGCGCCATATATCTCGGGCCGCCGCGTCATGAAGGGTTTTCCGAAACAGGTCGAGAAGGTCGGCTGCGCCTCGGTCACGCCCTTCTCGGTCCCTGCCATCTTAGACGTGAACCCGGTTAGGAAGTGATACATCGCCTGCGCCGGGGTCAGCCTTGCGATTGGCGGCATCACTCCGAATGCGTCGCAAGTCAGCATCACCACGTTTTTCGGGATTCCGGCCATCCCAGTCTCTGAGGCGTTCGAGATGTAATGCAGCGGATAGGCACAGCGCATATTCGTGGTCAGGCTGTCATCCGCATAATCCAGCTCCTTGGTGTGCGGGTCATAGACCATGTTCTCGATTACTGTCCCGAATTTCGAGCAGGTGGCGAAGATCTCGGGCTCGGCTTCGGCGCTCAGATTGATCGTCTTGGCATAGCAGCCACCTTCGAAATTGAAGATGCCCTGATCGGTCCAGCCATGTTCGTCATCGCCAAGAAGCACCCTCTGGGGATCGGCCGAAAGCGTGGTCTTTCCAGTACCTGACAGGCCGAAGAAAATCGCACTCGCACCGCTGTCTCCCACCGCGTGATTGGCCGAGCAATGCATTGGCATCACGCCTTTGCCTGGCAAGAGGAAGTTCAGCACCGAGAAGATCGATTTCTTGTTCTCGCCGGCGTAGGAGCTGTCACCCACCAGAATCAATTTGCGCTCGAAACTGACTGCGATGATCGTCTCGGAGCGGCAGCCATGGCGGGCCGGGTCTGCCTTGAAGCTAGGGCAGTTGATCACGGTAAATTCGGGCGTGAAGCTTGCAAGTTCGGCGATCTCAGGTCGGCGCAGCATGTGGCGTATGAACAGATTGTGCCATGCAAGCTCGTTGATCATCCGCACGTTCAGCCGGTGCTCTGGATCGGCGCCAGCATAGAGATCCTGCACGAAGACCGCGCCGCCCCGAAGATGGGCCAGCATGTCCTGATAGAGCGTCTCGAAATGCTCTGGCGCCAGGGGCGGATTGTTTTCCCACCAGATATCCGCCTCGACCGAGGGTTCGCGGACCACGAATTTGTCCTTCGGCGAACGCCCGGTATGTTTGCCCGTGTTGCAGAGGAAGGTACCGCCCTGGCCGAGCTCACCCTCGCCCCGTTCGACTGCCGCCTGGACCAGGCCCGCCTCGGTCAGATTATAGCGCACGCGGCCGAGCCCCGTGATCCCGGCATCCTCAAGCCTGAACAGTGGATTGAAGATCCCCTCGTCCTTGCCCTCGCTCATGCATTTCTCCTCGCTCTCACCGCGTGGCCGAGAGCAGATGCCGGCAAACCGGCCGCATCATCGAACACGCTGACCCATGCCCGGAGACAGCCAGAACAAGCTGCCTCGCGACGGCGGCGTTCTCCACCAGAAGCCCGGAAGGCGAGTCACGCCCAGCCTGTCCAAGCAGGCCGGTGTCTACCTCAGCCCCGGTTGTCCCGTCCAGAGCTTCAGCTTTTCTTAATAGTCCTAAAGTGACGCAGCCGTCCCCCAGTGGTGCAATCCGGTCTAATCGTCGCGCCAATTGCGCCGAATTGCCGACAAATTGCCAAGCCATTGTGATAGTGCCATGATGGCACAAATAAAAACCGACGAGCCCGCCGGGGCGAAAACGACGGCGCGCGGGCCGCATGACGTGGGATACTTCTGATGGCGAGCATTGCCCTGGTCGATGACGACCGCAACATCCTGACCTCAGTCTCCATGGTGCTCGAGGCCGAGGGGTATGACGTCAAGACCTATTCCGACGGGGCCAGCGCGCTCAGCGCGCTGAAGCAGACCCCGCCCGACCTTGCCGTCTTCGACATCAAGATGCCCCGCATGGACGGGATGGAATTGCTGCGCCAATTGCGCCAGACCTCGGATCTGCCGGTCATCTTCCTGACATCGAAAGACGAGGAGATCGACGAAGTGATCGGACTGCGCATGGGCGCCGATGATTATATCCGCAAGCCATTCTCGCAGCGCCTTCTGGTCGAGCGCATCCGCGCGGTACTCCGCCGCCGCGAAGCCGCCGACGCCCCCGCCGCGGAGCGCACGGAAAGCGAGAAGATGCTCAAGCGTGGCAAGCTCGAGATGGACCCGATGCGCCATTCCTCGACTTGGGAGGGTAGCCCGGTCACGCTCACCGTCACCGAGTTTCTGATCCTGCACTCGCTGGCGCAGCGCCCCGGTTTCGTGAAAAGCCGCGACAACCTGATGGACGCGGCCTATGACGACCAAGTCTATGTCGATGACCGCACCATCGACAGCCATATCAAGCGGATCCGCAAAAAGTTCCGCCAGGTCGATGACGAGTTCAATTCGATCGAAACGCTTTATGGTGTCGGGTACCGCTATCGCGAGGTGTAATGCGCCGGCTTGCTCCTGGTCAGGCGATTGAGGTTCTGAGCCCGGATTTCTCCGGGCTCGACGGCAAGCCTCGACCCCGGTCGATGAAGGCGCGGATCGTGCAAGGGCTGCGCCAGTCGGCGCCGTTCTCATCGCTTCAGCGCCGGATCATCTTCTTCAATCTGATCGGCCTGGCCATCCTGGTCTTTGGCGTGATGATCCTGAATTCCTTTCTTCAGGGTCTGATCGGTGAGCGGGTGAATGCGCTGGTGATCCAGGGCGAGATCATCGCCATCACCATCGCAGAGCAAAGTGCCAATCCCCCAGGCGAGGATCCGGGCTTTGACCCCGTGGTCGCCAATACGGTGCTGAACCGGTTGGTGCAACCGACTGGAGTGCGCGCGAGGCTGTTCGACCGGCGCCGGAGGCTCACCGGAGACACTCGCAACCTTTCTCCCTCGGGCGGGCCCATCGAAGTCTCGACCATCGCGCCGCCCCGCACCGCCACTGCGGCAGGCCTGATGGAGCGGATCGAGACCGCCTATCTGCGCTTTCTGGAAACTTTCAACGACGATCTGCCGATCTACTACGAGATCCCCACCGCCGGGATCTCGAATGACCGCGAGGTGATCTCGGCCTCGCGCGGGCAGCCCGCTCATGAGGTACGGGTCAATTCCGAGGGGCAGCTCATTGTCTCGGTTGCCCTGCCGGTCAGGCAGTTCAAGACCGTGCTGGGGGTCTTGCAGCTCTCGACCGAAGGCGGCGCGATCAATGAGATCCTGCGCAACGAGCGGCTGAAGATCCTGCAGGTTTTCTTCGTCGCTACCCTGGTCTCGGTCGCTCTGTCGATCCTGCTGGCCAATACCATTGCCGCTCCGATCCGGCGTTTGGCCGAGGCTGCGGACAGCAAGGGGACCAATGCGGCCCGCCCGTTGAACCCCGAGAAGGTTGAGATCCCCGATCTGACCCACCGCACCGACGAGATCGGCGATCTGTCCGGCTCGCTGATCCGGATGACCGAGGCGCTCTATAAACGCATCGAGGCGATCGACAGCTTCGCCGCCGATGTCGCCCATGAGATTAAGAACCCGCTGACTTCGCTGCGCTCGGCCGTCGAGACCATGGAATATGCCAAGACGCCAGAGCAGCGGCAGAAACTGCTGGATGTGATCCAGCAGGATGTCAGCCGGATGGATCGGCTGGTTACCGACATCTCGAACGCTTCGAGGCTCGATGCGGAGCTGGTGCGCGAGCGGATGGAGCAGTTCGATCTGAGCGAATTGATCGAGATGCTTGCTGGGATCACTCGCAATCATGGTGAGGAGCGTGGTGTTCGCGTCGATGTCCGGCTGCCCCAGGGCAGGTTTATCGCCCGAGGGCTGGAGGGGCGGATCGCCCAGGTCGTTACCAATTTCCTCGACAATGCGCTCAGCTTCTCACCCGATAACAGCCGGATCCTGATCGAGGGAGAGCGGCTGGAACATGGCATCCGGCTGGGCGTCTCGGATCAGGGGCGCGGGATTCCGCCCGACAATCTGGCCTCGGTGTTCGAGCGGTTCTACTCCGAGCGCCCCGAGTCGGAGGGGTTCGGCAACCATTCCGGCCTGGGCCTCGCGATCTCGAAACAGATCATCGAGGCCCATAACGGGCGGATCTGGGCCGAGAATGTCCGCTCCCCCGGGGCGTCGGCGGATGCGCCGCCTGCCGGTGCCCGCTTTGTGATCGAGCTTCCGGAGTGAGTGCTCCGGACGCGGCGCTCCATGCCAATGCCGTCGCCTTCCGGGGCCGCGGATTGCTGATCACCGGTCGGGCAGGCAGCGGCAAGACCTCTCTATCGGTCGAGATGATGGCTCTGGGCGCCGATCTGATCGCCGATGACCGGGTGGTCCTGCGCTGCGCGGGCGGGCTGGTTCTGTTGTCGCCGCCCGACACCCTGGCCGGGTTGGTCGAGCTGCGCGGGATCGGGATCATCCGCCGGGATTTCCAGGCGGATGTTCCGGCGGCACTGGTGCTCAATCTCAATTCAGAGCTTTCCGCGGACCCAAGAGCCGAGCCCACTACTCGGGAAGAGACCGATCACGATGGTGCGAGGCGGCTCCCCGATCCGGTCTTTGAGGACTTGCTCGGCCTGAAGGTCAGGCGCATCTCTCGGCCATGGCGCCCGGGGCTGGCAGCCGCGATGATCCTGGCGCTGCAATCTGGCGAAATTCTGCCCGGCGATCATCTCCCGGGCCGGCAGCACGGCGATGCGATGGACCAGATGTCGAGATCATGAGCGGCGAAACCGACCGGCCCGACCATGAACCCAAGACGGCCGATCGACGGCTTGCTCCGGTTGTCATGCTGATCACCGGCATGTCGGGTGCCGGGCGTTCGACTGCAATCGCCGCATTTGAGGATATGGGCTATGAGGCGGTCGATAACTTCCCGCTCGGGATGATCGATCAACTGGTCGAGCCAATCTCCGGCACCTCGCATCCCATGGCGCTGGGGGTCGCGACCCAGACCCGCGGTTTCTCGGCCCGCGCTGTGCGCGATGTGGTCGAGCGGCTGCGCCGGCGCTGGCATGCGGGTGCCCTGGTGGTGTTCCTCGACTGCGCGGAGGAGAAGCTGTTGCAGCGCTTCTCCGAAACCCGGCGGCGACACCCTATGGCCCCGGGCGACACGCCGAATGCGGGAATCCTCCGCGAGCGGACGATCCTGGCCGATCTGCGCGACAGCGCGGATGCGGTGATCGACACGACCAATCTGAGCCCGCATGACCTGAAGGCCGAGTTGAAGGCACGGTTTTCCCTGACCCGCTCGGCTGGGCTGGCGGTGTCGCTACAATCGTTTTCCTACAAGCGCGGCGCGCCGCATGAGGCGGATATGGTGTTGGACTGCCGCTTCCTTGGTAACCCTTATTGGGACGAAAACCTGCGCCCTCTTGACGGGCGCGATCCCGAGATACAGGTTTTCGTCGCAAATGATCCGCTCTTCGGCGGGTTTTTTGACCGGGTGGCCGATCTGATCCTGATGCTCCTGCCGGCATATAAGCGCGAGGGGAAGGCGTATTTCTCGATCGCGCTTGGGTGCTCGGGTGGGAGGCATCGCTCGGTTGCCACGGCCGAACGGCTGGCGGCGCATCTGGAGAAAGAGGGCTGGCCCGTTTCGGTCAGACATAGGGAGCTGGACCGATGAGAGAGCCAGGCAGGACGGCAATACGGCGGGGTGCCATGACCCCCGCCCTAAGCCCGATTTCGACCCGGATGGCGCAATGATCGGACTGGTCATCGTCGCCCATGGCAGCTTGGCCGAGGCGCTCTTGGCCGCCACCGAACATGTGGTCGGTCCGCAGCCCGATGCCCGCGCCATTGCGATCCAACCAACCGACGATCTGCATGCCAAACAGGCCGAGATCGATCAGGCCGTGGTCATGGTGAATTCCGGCGAGGGTGTTGTGGTGATCACCGATATGTTCGGTGGCACACCTTCCAATCTCGCCCTCGGCGCCCTGGGCGCGCCAAATGTCGAGGTGCTCTATGGTGCCAATCTGCCTATGTTGGTGAAGCTGGCCAAATGCCGCGAGCGCCCGCTGGCAGAGGCGGTGACCCAGGCCCTTGAGGCCGGGCAGAAATATATCGACTCAGCGGCCAAGATCCTCGACGCAGGCTAGATTTTCATGCCGACCCGTTCGCTGGAGATTGTCAACCGCAAGGGGCTGCATGCCCGCGCCTCCGCCAAATTCGTCGAGACGGTCGAACGCTTCGATGCCGCGGCAATTGTCAGCCGTGAGGGGCAGAGCGTGGGCGGCGACAGCATCATGGGACTGCTCATGCTGGCCGCCCATCGCGGTGCCCATATCGAGGTGACAACCAACGGCGCCGAGGCAGACTCCCTGATACAGGCGCTGGAGGAGTTGGTCTCGACCGGCTTTGGCGAGACCGATTGAGGATACGGCCCCATTCTTCTTCTTAAGGTTGAATCGCTCCAGGAGGCGGAGTAGGTTTCTTCGCCGGAGCGCAATAAAAACCACTGCGCTAATCTTCAGGGTCCGACAGAGGGTCCCGACTAAAGACGACGCGGCCGATTGGATCGGCGCCTGGGACGATGCGGGACGCAGCAGAAAGCCACGATTTCCAGAAGGAACGGACCGACCTTCCCCAACGAGATGCCGATGCGCTGGCGTTTCTCAGCGCCTCGGTTTGCAACGGGCTTCGGTATTGGGACCCGGAAGAGCCAGATGATGAGCGGCCGAGACCGTATTTCTGGCGGCTGTTCGGAGCCGATCGGACCACCCAGATCCTGGTCATCGAACGGATCGCGTGGGAGGCCGAAACCTCGCACTATCCCATTTGTGAGCTTCGGAATCTGGCCCAAAAACTCTTTCACGACATGAATACGCCGGAGATCGCAGACAAGGTCTCAGTTGAGATACAACCGGTGCCTTCGGTGATCGGCATCAAGCGTCAGATCTCGATGATGTTCCACCATTTGATTGATAATGCGTTGAAGGTCAGCGGCCATCTCCAACGCGCGGCAATACAGCTTTTTTCGGGCTCTGGGGCTCGGGAAGGGCAGGTGGCGATCAAAGTGTGCAATAACAAGAAGGGTATCCAGCCCAATTGTCGCGACCGCATCTTCGAAATGTTTTACCGGCTACAAACCAAGAGCGATTATCCCGGGCTTCGGCTCGTTCTTGCGATAAACGAATTGCACGCTGCAACACGGGGCGGATCGACTCCCAATCTGTGCCTGGGGCGGAGGCCGAGATGACCGTTTTCCTGCGAGGGACCAACGCGTGAGCGTGGCAGGACCAATCGGGCGGCTTCTGATCCTCGACGACAATCCCGTCGAGCAAAAGCTCTATCGCATCATCGCCGAGCGGTCGGGTATTGTGGATCAGGTGATCCCGTTCAATTGTGCCGAACAGGCGCTGGACTATCTCGGCGATCCCGATCACCTGCCAGTGGATTGCCTTTTGCTTGATATCCATATGCCCCGCGTCTCGGGTCTGGAATTTCTCGAACTCGCCGCACAGCGCCTGCGCGCCGATTACGCGCTGGTGGCCGCCATCATGTTGACCGTGCCCCTCGAGCCCGAAGAGCAGCGCCGGGCGGAGGCATATCCCAATGTGCGCTGCTTCATGCGCAAGCCGCTCCAAGTCAGCGATTTTCAGGTGCTGGCCGATCTTTTACCGTCCAGCGGTGATGCAGAAACCTCGCAGGTGCTCCGGGCCTCCGATCTGCCATGATTGACAGCGCGCCGGGGGAGGTGTCTCCTTCCGGCTGTGTGAGCCAAGTCTGAATGCGGGAGAATGAAGCGCATGGCCGAAGCTGG
>JBCDKL010000111.1:0-9435 GCA_038746695.1 Pseudomonadota bacterium
ACCTGCCAGCCCTGCCAGGACCGCGCCGGAACCCCGATCTCCTGCAAACACAAGGCGAGCAGACCCGAGGTGACCTGTTCGCCCGATGAGACCACGGCATCATATTCCCGCGCATCGTAAAGCCCCGGCCCGTTCGTGCCGGGCGGGCGCGCGGCGTCGCGCACCCATTCGACCAGCTCGTTGGTTTTGCCCGACATGGCCGAGACCACCACGGCCACGTCATAGCCGCGCGCCACCTCGCGTTTCACCTTCTCGGCGACATTGCGGATGCGGGCGAGATCGCCGACCGAGGTGCCGCCGAACTTCATCACCAAGCGCGGTTTCGCGGCGCGCGCGGGGGCGGGGCTCTCAGCCTGCATCGCGGGGCTCCTGGAGGTCGCGGATCACCTCCGCTCGAAACGGGCGGCGGGTTTCGCGCGAGCTATATCCAAGCGGCCAGAGCGGGGCAAGACGCCTTTAAGGCGAGAAAGGCCAGCATGGGCCCGCGTGGTCGGGGCGGCTAGCTGTCGAGCCTGCGCATGAAGGGCAGGGGGGCGATGGGGATGCCGTCCTCGATCAGCGATTTCGCCTCCTCGCCGCTGGCCTCGCCCCAGATGCCGCGGGCCTCGGCCTCGCCCAGATTGATCCTTCTGGCTTCTTCGGCGAATTCCGGTCCCACATAATCCGACTCGGCCTCGATCTTGCGGCGGAGCTTGGCCAACATCGCCGCCTTCTGATCGGCTGGTTCGGTGAGTGCCGCCGACTTGCCGCCCGGGCGGACCGCGGGGGCCATCAAGCTGCGTTCGATCTCGGTGCTGCCGCAGCAGGCGCAGGAAATCAGCCCGGCAGCCTGTTGCTCCTCGAACGAGCTCGAACTCGCAAACCAACTCTCAAACTCGTGGCCCTCCGCGCAAATCAGACGATAGAGGATCATTCCGCACCCTTTCGTACATGCTCCACCTCAGAGTATATGACGCGCGGACGAATGCTTTTCCAGTCGGGGTGCACCCGGCGCTGTGCTAGGCTCGCCTGATTGCGTTTTCGGCGCGGTCAGGCGTCTTCAATGGTGGGATCATGGCCCTGTTCACTGTTGATCGCAGATTGGCCCCTTGCGTCGGGGCGGCTCTGGCCGGCTTTGCCGCGACTTGGGTCTGGGAGGATCCTCTGAACGTGGTGGTGGCGGCCTCGGCCGGGGCGCTGGCGGCGGCACTGGTCTTCCTGCGCTCGCCGCAAGAAACCGCGCTCCAATCCGTCGACACGTTGGAGGAGACGGAGGATGATGAGGCGCTGGAGACGGCCCCGGCTCTCGCACCGGGCCAGGGCCGGGCGATGCTTGAGCGGCTGCCGATGGGCGTGATCCTGATCGACCGCGGGTCGAGTATTCTGTTTGCCAACGATAAGGCGGCCGAGACTTTCGGCATTCAGACGCTTGTCGACCAGCCATCGACCGCGCTGCGCAGCCCGCGCCTGATCGAAGCGATCGATCTGGGCGTCTCAGAGGAGTTGGCCTCCTCAGTCCAGTTCACGCTGCCAAGGGCGCAGGATGTTCATCTTCGCGCCCATATCCGGCCCTTGGAGAGCGCAGCGGACAGCGAGCGCGGTAAGCGTGAGGCTGCGGCTCTGGTCGTCATCGAGGATGTCTCGCAGGCGATCCTCACCATGGCTCTGCATCGCGATTTCGTCGCCAATGCCAGCCACGAGTTGAAAACACCGCTCAGTTCCATCACCGGGATCATCCAGACCCTTCTGGGTCATGCCCGCGACGATCCCGAAGCCTCGGAGCGGTTTCTCAACCTGATGTCGGCGCAGACCGACCGGATGATGCGGCTGGTCGAGGATCTGCTTTCGCTCAACCGGATCGAACTCAATGAGCGCAATGCCCCGCGCGAGCCGCAGCCGGTGCTGCGCATCGTGTTCGAGATGGCCGATGCATTGCGCGAGATCGCCGAGCAGGACCGGGTCACGCTGGAGGTCTTTGAGGCCAGCACGCATCCTTTCGTGCTTGGCAACCGCGAGGAACTGGCCCAGGTGTTTCGCAATCTCATCGACAATGCAATCAAGTATGGCGGTCCGGGCAATCCGGTGACCATCGCGCTCGCCCCCGACACGCCCGAGAGACCGGAAATGATCGGCATCTCGATCACCGACCGCGGCCCGGGCATCCCGCGTGAACATATCCCCCGCCTGACCGAGCGGTTCTATCGCGTCTCGGTCAGCCGCTCGCGCGAGAAAGGCGGGACCGGGCTGGGTCTGGCCATCGTCAAACATGTCCTGAACCGTCATCGCGGGGATCTCGAGATCGTCTCGACCCTTGATGAGGGGTCGACCTTCACGGTCTGGCTGCCGATCGCCGAGCAAAGCCGCCGCACCGCCGATGACGGTGCCAACGCCGATCCTGATGCAGATGCCAATGCCGCGTGAGACGGTCGGGCGGTCCCAGAAGCCTCCTGTGACAAGTCCCGACCAGCGCCCCGATAACGCCGAGTGATTCGAGATTTCGGCCCAATGCAGGCGCCACACCCGGTTCAACGCCGGGCAAATCCTCGCGCTCGGTTTGTGGACAAAAAGAATCTTTTTGATCGATTGCAGGCAGGTAGGTTGTGAATAAAAATCGAGCGCTCTCAGCGTCATAAATGTGTTGCAGATCCTCTCTATCGCTCGGCGCCACAAGAAGACTGATGCAGGCCTTATAGGAGAGATTTATGAAAACCCCCCTTCTCGGAGCGGCCGTCGCCGCCCTGGCCGGTTTCGCTTTAGCCGGTAACGCGGCAGCGCGCGATCAGATCAAAATCGTCGGGTCCTCGACGGTCTTTCCCTTCTCGGCCGCGGTGGCCGAGTCCTTCGGCAAAACCACCTCCTTCAAGACCCCGGTCGTTGAATCGACCGGATCGGGCGGTGGTCTGAAATTGTTCTGTGCCGGGGTCGGTACCCAGCATCCCGACATCACCAATGCCTCGCGCCGGATGAAGGCGAAGGAGTGGAAGCTCTGCAATGAGAACGGCGTCACCGATATCGTCGAGTCGATTGTCGGCTTCGACGGCATCGTGGTCGCCAATGACAAATCCGGCCCGGATTTCACCGGGCTGACCCGCGAGATCCTCTACAAAGCCCTGGCCAAGGGCCAAGGCGACCCGGTGCTCTGGTCGGATGTCGATCCCTCGCTTCCCGCGATCAAGATCGAGGTGCTGGGCCCGCCGCCCTCGTCGGGCACCCGCGACGCTTTTGAGGAACTGGCCATCGAAGCCGGGTGCGAAGCCGCCGGAGGCGATTGCGACAATATCGAGATCCGCGATGACGGCGCCTATGTCGATGCGGGCGAGAACGATAATCTGATCGTCTCGAAACTGACGGCCAATCCCGATGCGGTGGGTGTGTTCGGCTACTCGTTCCTTGATCAGAATGCCGACAAGATCAAAGGATCGACCATCGGCGGTGTCGAGCCGACCTTCGAGAACATCTCGTCGGGCGAATATCCGGTCTCACGCTCACTCTATTTCTACATCAAGAAAGCGCATGTGGGCGTCGTTCCGGGCATCGCCGAATATGGATCCGAGTTCGTCTCGGACCGTGCTTCGGGCCCCGATGGCTATCTCGCCGACAAGGGCCTGATCCCGCTGAATGATGATGCGCATGCCGACAATGCGGCCCGGGTGATCTCGCTGAGCGTGATGACCGGCGACGAAAAGCTGCAGTAATCTCTGCGGCCGCCGGGCGAGGGGGAACTCTGCCCGGCGGCCGTTGGCACGTTCGGATCCTCGGATCCAAACCTACGCCCCTCGCCACGGCCTGCTGGCGGGGGGTCCAGAGCGAAACCCCGGGGGGGCTTTGTGATGCTGTCCTTATCCCTTCTCGCGATCGTCATGCTCGCGATGGTCGGCTTTGCCATGGGCCGGTCACGGGCCGTGGCGGTGGCACCGGCAGGGCACGCCTCGCTGCATTCTCGGCCAAGTTACCACGGGCTTTACTGCCTTCTCTGGGTTCTGATCGTCGGATTGGGCGTTTTCGTCCTGCTCGACATGGTGATGACCTCGCACAAAACCTCTGCCGTCTATGCGCTGATCCAGAGCCAGGCCCCGGAGCTGAGCGAGATCCAGACGCAGCTTGTCTTCCTCGATGCCTCGAAGATCGCGGTCGAGGGCGAAGCGGCGGTCGTCTCCTCACGCGATGCGCTACGCATCCTGGTGGCGGAGCTTTATGCGGAAAAGACCGCGCTTCTGAGCTGGATCGTCTCGATCGGCGCGCTGGCCGCGGCGGCGGCGAGCTTCGCCGTAACCTACCGCCAGATCGACGCTGGGTTTCGTGCCCGCAACCGGGCCGAGAGGATCCTGCGCGGGATCCTGTGGATCTCGGCGACCATCGCCATTCTGACCACGATCGGCATCGTGCTGGCGCTGTTGGGCGAGACGCTGAATTTCTTCATCGATCAGATCGACGGGCAATGGGCCGCGTTCTTCTTTGGCACGACCTGGAGCCCGCTATCCGGCGTGCATGAGGGCGAGTTGGACCCCGCGAAGGTCGGCTCGATCCCGCTTTTCGCGGGCACATTGATGATCACCGTGATCGCGATGTTGGTCGCAGTTCCAATTGGCCTGTTCGCCGCGATCTATCTGTCGGATTTTGCCGGGCCGCGCGTGCGGAGCTGGGCCAAGCCGATGATCGAGATCCTGGCCGGGATCCCCACTGTGGTCTATGGCTTCTTCGCCGCGATCACCGTGGCACCTTTTGTGCGCGATGCGGGGCAGGCGATCGGGCTGGATGTCTCGGCGCAATCGGCCCTGGCGGCTGGGGTTGTGATGGGGATCATGATCATCCCCTTCATCTCGTCGCTGTCTGACGATGTGATCAACGCGGTGCCGCAAAGCCTGCGCGACGGCTCCTACGGTCTTGGCGCCACCAAGGCCGAGACGATGCGCAAGGTGATCCTGCCCGCGGCTCTGCCGGGGATCGTCTCGGCAGTGCTCTTGGGCGTCTCGCGCGCGGTGGGCGAGACCATGATTGTCGTCATGGCGGCGGGTCAGGGGGCGAACCTGACCTGGAACCCGCTGGAGGAAGTGACCACCGTCACCGTGCAGATCGTCATGCTGATCCTAGGCGACACCGATGCCTCCACAGCGGCAGGCCCGGCCTACACGCTGGGGTTTGTTCTGTTCTTCGTGACGCTGGTTTTGAACATCATCGCGCTGCGCATCGTGCGCAGATATCGCGAGATGTACGACTGAGGAGGCGTTCGAGAGATGGCCACGACCACCGTGGATATGACGGCCCTGTCGGCCCAGCACACCTCCGAGGCAGCCAATAAGCGCTCGCGCGCCCGGCATTGGGCGCAATGGAGGCTCAAGGCCTATGGTATCGCCGCGATCATGCTGGCGGCCCTGGCGCTGGGGATCCTGATCTCGACTGTGATCGTCCGGGCGACGACGGTTTTTTATGAGTACTACATCTCGCTCGACACCATGATCGAGGTGGCAGAGGGCGACCGTGCGCGTCTGGCCGATCCGAACCCCCGGGTCCGCGTCGGCCTCGACAAGGTCACCCGCACAGCGCTGCTGGCGAAGGTCGAGCGCGATCTGAGCCGAAACGAGCGCCGTGATCTCGGCCGTCTCCTCTCGACCGATGCGGGGCTCGAACTCGGCGACGCGGTCAAGGCCGATATGGGCCTGATCGGCCAGCGCTATCTCTATCCCGCACTGCTCGACGACGAGGTGCAAATGTATCTCAAAGGCGCCATCGGCCGGCTTCAGGATGCGGGAACCGCAGGGCCGCTGGAGCTGACCGAGGAGGGCGACGAGATCCGGCTTTCCTTCGAGCCTGGCGCGATGGCCACCGCGCGCGAGGTCCTGGCCGAGCAGCGCGGCATCAAGGCCCGAGCCGCGCGCGCCGAAGTCGCCCGACAGGAAAACGCCATCGCTGCCACAAGGGCCAGTCTGGCCGCGGCAGCGCAGGCTCAGGCGGAAGAAGACGAGGAAGGGGCCGAGACAGCATCGCTCCAATCCGCGCTCGACGCTTTCATCGCCCGCCGCGACCGCGCCCGTGAGCTGGCCGAGGCGCTGCAAGCCAAATCCGCCGATCCCGCGGCAGTGTTCGACCTCACCGGGGATGATCCCAGCGTCCTGATCCGCACCAGTGGCGGCTGGTTGAAGCTGAGCGAGCTTGGCCCTGAGGACGCGAAGGCGGCGGTTATGGAGCCTCTCTCGACCTTCGGCGAGGCCGAGCCGGGGGCATGGGAGGCATTCTATCTCGCCCGGCCCGAAGTCTCGCGCAATCTCAACGACCGCCAGATCGTCTGGGTCGAGACCTTCAAGCGCATGGGCTTCGTCTTCTCGAGCCTCAACACGAGGCTGCTATCCTCCTCGGACAGTTCCAATGCCGAATTAGCAGGGATCTGGGGCGCGATGGTCGGCTCGTTCTGGACGATGATCGTGACCTTCTGTCTGGCCTTCCCAATCGGAGTTATGGCCGCCATCTATCTCGAGGAATTCGCGCCGAAGAACCGGCTGACCGATTTCATCGAGGTGAATATCAACAACCTCGCCGCAGTGTCCTCGATCGTTTTCGGCCTGTTTGGGATCACGGTTTTGATCACGGGCGTGAAGCTGTTCGATGTGCAATTGTTCGACGGGCTCTTGCGCGCGATCATCGACGATCCGCGCTCGACCCCCTTGGCGGGCGGTTTCGTGCTGGCCCTGATGAGCCTGCCGACGATCATCATTGCGGCACGCGCCTCGATCCGGGCGGTCCCACCCTCGATCCGCGATGCGGCTTTGGGGATCGGCGCGTCGAAGCTGCAAACCTCGACCCATCATGTCTTGCCGTTGGCGATGCCGGGGATCCTCACCGGGTCGATAATCGCCATGGCCCAGGCATTGGGCGAGACCGCGCCCTTGATCATCATCGGCATGAACAGCTTTATCCAGGAAGCGCCCTCGACCCCGTTCGACAAAGGCAATGTGCTGCCCTCGCTGATCTATCTGTGGAATAACAATTCCGAGCGGTTGTTCGACGGGAAAACCGCGGCGGCGATCGTGGTGCTGTTGATCTTCCTGATCGCCATGAACGCGCTGGCGGTGCTGCTGCGCAAACGGTTCGAACGGCGCTGGTAGCCAGCGGTTTTGACGGGACGCCAAGATGCAAGACGTGGAAGTTCAAAACGACATCAAGTTCCGCGCCCGCGGGGTCGATGTGTTCTATGGCGACAACCAGGCGATCAAATCGGTCGATATCGATATCGAGGACCGCGCCGTCACAGCCTTTATCGGCCCCTCAGGTTGCGGAAAGTCGACCTTCCTGCGCTGTCTGAACCGGATGAACGACACGATCGATATCTGCCGGGTGATGGGTGAGATCCGGCTGGACGGCGACGATATCTATGCCAGGGATATCGATCCGGTTCAGTTGCGCGCCCGGGTCGGGATGGTGTTTCAGAAACCCAATCCGTTCCCGAAATCGATCTATGACAATGTCGCCTACGGCCCGCGGATCCACGGCCTCGCCAGCACCAGGATCGAGCTGGACGATATCGTCGAACAATCGCTGAAGCGCGCCGCGATCTGGGCGGAGGTGAAGGACCGGCTGGACGCGCCGGGTACCGGTCTCTCGGGCGGGCAGCAGCAACGCCTCTGCATCGCCCGGGCAGTCGCCACGGCGCCTGAAGTTCTGCTGATGGACGAGCCGTGCTCGGCGCTCGACCCGATCGCTACGGCCCAGGTCGAGGAACTGATCGACGAGTTGCGCGAAAGCTACTCGGTGGTGATCGTCACCCATTCGATGCAGCAGGCCGCAAGGGTCAGCCAGAAAACTGCCTTCTTCCATCTGGGCGAAGTGCTTGAATATGGCGAGACCGGCAAGATATTTACAAATCCCGATCACGAGAAGACGCAGCAATACATCACTGGCCGCTTCGGATAGGGCGGATGGCCAGTCGCCTTTAGCGATGCTGAGAGGATGACATGGATATGAACAGGCATATCGTCAGCTCCTTCGATGAGGAGCTCAAGACGATTTCGGCCCGCATCTCAGAGATGGGCGGCATGGCCGAGGAGCAGCTCAGCCGGGCGCTCGAGGCGGTGGCGACCCGCGACAGCCAGATGGCCTCGGAAGTGATCGCCAATGACGAGCGGATCGACGCGATGGAGGTCAAGCTCGAGGAGCTGACGATCCAGCTCCTGGCGCTGCGCCAGCCGGTGGCGCAGGATCTGCGAGAGGTGGTGGCCGCGCTGAAAATCGCCTCGACGCTGGAGCGGATCGGCGATCTGGGCAAGAATGTCGCCAAACGAGCGCTCTATCTGAACGAAAGTCAGCCGCTGAAAATCTCGTCCTCGATCGTACGGATGGGGCGGCAGACCCAGACCCTGGTTTCCGAAGTGCTGGATGCCTATACGACGCGCGACACCGCTTTGGCGGTCAGCGTCTGGAAACGCGATGTCGATATCGACGAGATGTATAACTCGCTGTTTCGCGAGCTGATCACCTATATGATGGAGGACAGCCGAACGATCGGGCTTTGCTCGCAGCTCCTGTTTGTCGCGAAGAATCTCGAGCGGATCGGCGATCATGCGACCTTTATTGCGGAGATGATCTACTACGTCACCGAGGGCAAGCATCTGGGTGACGACCGGCCCAAGGGCGAGCCGCTGGGCGAGCTTCCGCGGCCGGAAGATCTCTGACGGCGCCAGGGAGAGTCGGGGAGAGAGGCATGCCTGCACGGATCTTGGTCGTCGAGGATGAGGAAGCGCTCTCGGCGCTGCTCGAATACAATCTGGGCAAGGAAGGCTTCAGCGTTCGGGTCAGCCGCGAGGGCGAGGATGCGATGCTTGCGATCGCCGAGGACCAGCCGGATCTCGTGCTGCTCGACTGGATGCTGCCGGGATTGTCGGGGATCGAGATCTGCCGCCAGATCCGCGCCCGGGCCGAAACGCGGGACACTCCCGTGATCATGCTGACCGCAAGGGGCGAGGAGGAGGACCGGGTCCGTGGTCTGGATACGGGGGCGGATGACTACCTGACCAAGCCGTTCTCGATCCCGGAACTCACGGCGCGGGTCCGGGCACTCCTCCGCCGCGCCCGCCCGACCCTGTCGGCCGAGGTGGCGACCTTTGGCGATCTGGCGCTCGATCGGGAGACACGCAGAGTGCGCCGGGCCAATCGCGAGATCCATCTCGGTCCGACCGAATTCCGCCTGCTCGACTGCCTGATCCAACGCCCCGGACGGGTGTTCAGCCGCGAGCAATTGCTGGACCTTGTCTGGGGCCGCGATGTCTATGTCGAGGCCCGCACGGTCGATGTGCATGTCGGACGGCTGCGCAAGGCGCTCAACGGCCGTGGCGACCGCGACCCTATCCGCACAGTCCGCGCCGCCGGTTACGCGCTCGACGAGACTTATACCGGCTGACCGTATGGCATGCTGCCAAAATGCGCGCGCTGGCGCGCGCAAGTCTTTTAATGGCTATCGAAGGAAAC
>JBCDKL010000112.1:0-9347 GCA_038746695.1 Pseudomonadota bacterium
CGCGCGCGAACAGATTGAAACCGCCAGCGGCCCGGTCGCGGTCACCGTCTCAGTCGGCTGTGCGGTGGTTGAGAACGCGCAGCTCGACCAACTCGGCCCAATGGCCAATGACGCATTGATCGAGGCCATGGCCCAGGGCGTGGGTTCGGTCCGATTCGCCTGCGGTGAGGAGGGGATTGCCGAGCACCGCTCGAAACTGCTGCGCATCGCCCAGACCACGATGCGCGCCCTCGGCGCGGGCCAGCTCACCATCGCCTATCAGCCGGTCGTCGCCTCCAGCGGCGCGCGCACCGTGGCCTTCCATGAATGCCTCGCGCGGATAAGGTTGGATGACGGGCGGGTGCTCAGCGCTGGTGAATTCATGCCAGCGGTGGAAAGCCTGGGGCTGGCCACAATTATCGACCGGCAAATCCTGGGCATGGCCCTGGAAACCTTGAAGAAACACCGCTCCGCCCGGCTCTCGATCAATCTTTTCCCGCAATCGATGCAGGATTCGGAATGGATGGCGCTGTTCCGCAACGCGGTGCGCGAGGACCGCGACCTGGCGGAGCGGCTGATCATCGAGGTGACCGAGACCGGCGCAGTGCTCGACGTCACCCGGACCCGCAAATTCATCAGCTATCTGCGCGATCTGGGCGTGGCCTTCGCGCTCGACGATTTCGGCTCGGGCCATACGTCCTTTGGCCATCTCCGCGATTTCCGCTTCGACATGATCAAGATCGACAGCGCTTTCATCCGCGAGATCGGCCGCAACCCGGATGACCGGTTCTTCGTGAAGACCCTGGTCGCGATCGCCGAACGCTTCGAGATGATGACCGTGGCCGAGCATGTCCAGAACGGCGAGGACGCGCAGATCCTGGCCGATCTGGGCGTCGGCTATTTCCAGGGCTTTTATTTCGGCACGCCGGGCTTCGTGCTGGAGCCCTTGGCCGAGCCGGAACAAGTGCTTCGCAAGGATGCCAGCGCATCATCCGGTTGACCGAAACGCTTGCCCTTCGATAGGGCGAGGCGAAGACTGACGATCAGAACCCGCCGCCCTGCTCCAACGCGAAGAAATAGCCCACTGTCCCAGCGACCGCGAGGCCCAGCACCACTGCGAGCGCAATCTTCCAGGCTGAGTAGGGCCGTTCGCCGCTGACCGCGCCGGAGCGGCCGTTGATCACCACCCGATACGGTTTGTTCTTCCAGCGATAGGCCGCCAGCCAGACCGGCAGCAGGACATGTTTGAAGGTGACCTCGCTGTACCAGGACTCCATTGAGGTGATCAGCTGCTCGTCGCCGCCGATGTCGAATCGGACATCACGGCGCAGGATGTTCTCCATCGTGTCCTTGGCCTTCGCGAACCCTTCCTCCAGCGAGCGCGCCGGGGCCTCGGCCCGAAACCCGGCCAGAAAGGCGGGGCGATAGGGCTCCAGCGCGGCCAGATCCCAGCTCCGCCCCCCGGCTTCGGCCCTGTCACCCGTAGGCGCCATCGTTTCCGAGGCAGGCACCAACACATCATCGAAGAACCGCGACACATGGCCAGAGACCGGGCGCCAGCGGATCCGCCGCTCTCGATAGGTCTCGCGCCTCGATTTGCCGTCGACCATCACGGTGCGGGTCCTTGTCACGTAATAGGCATCGCCCCGCTGCCCCTGATACTGCGCCGCCCCCTGCGCGTCATAGGTGTAATGCGGCAGATAGACCCCTGAGATCGGTCGCCCCGCCTCGGCATATTTCTTCAGCCCCGACGGCGCGAACCAGAGAGAGCCGAGCCATTCTCCCAAATGCGTCCGCGCCTCGCGTTCAGTCAGCGCGAAGGGCAGCACTGCGCCCGGTTTTGGGTGTCGGTGCTCATGGGTCGCATCGCGGGCCAGCGGAGTGGCGCAGAACGGGCATTCCTGGGCCAGCGTTTCTTCGTCGAGCGAAATCTCGGCGGCACAGCCAGGGCAGGAGATGGTCACCGTGGTCTCGACATCACTGGCGGCCAACCGGTCGGAGATCGCGCGCCGATAATCGAGCTCGCGGATGGCAGCCGTCTCCCAGGGGCCGGCGGTCAGATCCGGGATTTCGTTCTCGGTGCCGCAGCTCTCGCAAATCAGGCTCCGCGTCCCCGGCCCGAAGACCAGGGAGGCCCCGCAATTCGAACAGGGGAAGTCGCCCGCATCCATCCCGTCACTCACCCTTTCAGAACACGTTGGCCGCCCTGCCCGCTTGCCCCCCGCAAACTTCAGACTGGGCGGGAAAGACCGCCGCGCCTCAGCCTGGCGGCGCAGATGGTGGCGGCGGGGGCGGGGGCGGCGCGATGGTGAAAAGCTGCGCCAGCGCCGCCACATCGCCCGCCTTGGTCCAGCCGTCGAAACCCGGAGCCCAGACCAGCGTGTCGCGGGCAAAGCTGCCCTCGGCCACCATCCGGCCGAGCCCCGCGCGCGAGAACGGCCCTTTGGTCTTCCCCGCCTCGGCGATGTGATAAACCACTTCTTGGGGTGGCGGTGGAGGCGGTGCGGTCATCTGCGCCGGGGCCGCTTGTGGCGCGGGTTGGCCCCATGGGCTGGCCGGTTGCATCCGGTTGGCCATCGCCATGCCCATGCCGAGCCCGATCCCCTCGCCCATGCCACCGCCCGAGGGGTTCTCGGCCGCGGCCCGCATCGCCTCGGCGGCCTGGAATTCGGCATACTTGCCGAGATCGCCGATTACGCCCATCGAGGTCCGGCGGTCCATCGCCTGTTCGACCGCTTCGGGCAGCGAGACATTCTCGACGAACAGGGCCGGCATCTCGATCCCGTATTCCGCGATCTCGGGTGCTATGCGCTTGCGCAGGAACTCGGCCATTTGATCGGTATTCGCCGCGAGATCCAGGACCGGGATCCCGCTGGAGGCGAGCGCGTTCGAGAACCGCGCCACGATCACATTGCGAAGCTGAAAGGTCACCTCATCGGTCGTTACTTCGCCATCGGTGCCGACAATCTCGGACATGAATTTCGACGGATCGCTGACCCGGATCGAGTAGGTCCCGAAGGCCCGCATCCTGACCGGCCCGAACTCGGGATCGCGCATCATGATCGGATTGCGCGTGCCCCATTTCAGATCCTGGAACCTGCGGGTATTGATGAAATAGATCTCGGATTTGAACGGGCTGTCAAAGCCGTGATCCCAATGCTGGAGCGTGGTCATCACCGGCATGTTGTTGGTCTCGAGCATGTAAAGCCCGGGCCCGAAGACATCGGCCAATTGACCTTCGTGGATGAAAACCGCGGCCTGGCCTTCTCGCACGGTCAGCTTGGCACCGTATTTGATCGCATTTCCCTGGCGCTGGAAACGCCAGACCATGGTGTCTCGGGTGTCATCGGTCCATTCGATGACATCGATCAGCTCGCCGCGGATCATGTCCCAGATCATGTCTATCCTCCTGCCTCGGCGCTGCCCGCGGTCCCGCCCGGCGTGCTGCGATAAAGCTCGCCCGCGATGCGCCGCACGACCGGTCTCGCCTCGTTTTCGTCCATCCCTGGCCGCAGCCGAGGATCGTAGAGGATTCGAAGAAGAAGTTCATCATGTGTCGTCAGCAGGGCAAATTCCTCGTCATCGTTGAAGATCGAGGGGCGCACGCTGCGGTCGTCGTTTGAAAGGCCCATGGCCTGGACCAGCTCCTCCTCGACACAGCTCAGGCGGAACGCGTCGCTATAGCCCGCGCGGATCAGGATCAGCGCATAGGAGATGCCACCGCGCCGGCGATCCGCATTGTCGCGATTGGCGTGATAGGTGCGTGCCCGGCAGAGAATCTCCGAATTGCGGAAACCCGCGATCAGCTCGGCATCGTTCTCCGAGACACGCTCGCGCGCCCAGGCGACCCGCCCGCCATAATCCCGCGCACCGAGCACGAGAATATCGAAGTTCGATTTGCTGTCATCCGGCTCCTCGCTGACCGGGATGCCGGTCAATTCCGAGATCCGTGCAAAGGTCGCGGTGATGTCGCGGCGGACCCTGTCTCGTTCGCCCGACGGG
Organism: Pseudomonadota bacterium; assembly: GCA_038746695.1. Lineage (GTDB taxonomy): Bacteria > Pseudomonadota > Alphaproteobacteria > Rhodobacterales > Rhodobacteraceae > Thermohalobaculum. Next base: position 3,982 of record JBCDKL010000112.1, read on the forward strand.
GCGAAGAGGTTCCAGCGGATCGGCTCCTCCCAGCGGGTCATCATCGAGGCGGTGCGGCCATCGTTCAATTGCGGCTCAAGCCCAAAAGCGATCAGGCCGAAATTGCGCGCAAGATCCGCCTGATCGAACGGCGCATCCGCCGGGGCGCGGTCGGTTCTGAGCTTGCCTTCCGCGCGCAGACCCTGCTCGAACCAGGCGAGATCCGCACCGGTCACGGCCGGGGAGCAGCCCGCGGCTGCCAGGGTTGCGGCCAGAGCGACGGACAGTTTTACGGTCCGGCCGAGGCGGCGAAAAATCGGCCGCAGATATCCGCTCATCGCCAGATCCCTGTGCTCAAAACCGGCTCGGCAGGTCCAGTTCGGCGGCGATGCGATGCACGATCGGCATCGCCTCTTCCTTGGTCATGCCGGGCTTCAGCCGAGGGTCGTAGAGGATCCGCATCAGCATCTCGTCATGCAGGGTCATCAGTGCAAATTCTTCGTCCTCGTTGAACAGCGAGGGGCGCACACCGTCATCGTCGCGGATCAGCCCCATGCCCTGGGCCAGCTCCTCCTCGATGCAAGAGCGGCGCAGCGTGTCAGGCAGTTCGGCGCGGATGAACACCAGCGCGTGGCCAAACTCGGCGGTCAGATTGCCGCTCTCATCCGTGCGCCGCAGCATGGTGCCCGAGCAGATCACCTCATCCGAGAACAGCCCCGCGAACAACGCATGGAGCGCCTCGTCGCCATCGCCCCTCAGATGATCGAGAAACGCCCGCCGCTCGTCATAGCCGAAGACATAGATGCCGAGGTTCCAATCCGCCGCCGCCGGGTCGCGGGTGGGGGTCATGGCGATGCCCGAAGCGCGGCTGATCCGCTCAGTCACCTCGGCCAGGGCGATACGGTCGGTCTCGCCCAGAATGCCATAGACGGCATACCGGATCGGACCACCCCAGCGCCGGATCACGTTGATGTCGGCGCGGGCTTCCTCGTCGAGATCTTTCAGAAACTCCGGATCGAGGCCAAAGGCGGTTTTCGAGAAATGCAGCGCCAGATCCGAGCGGTCGAAGGGCGCATCGGCCGGCGCGCGCTCGGTCCGCAGCTTGCCGTCGAGCTGCAGATTGGCCTCATAAGCCACCCAGTAATCCGGCGAGTAGCGCGGCCCGCAAGCGGCCAGGGCCAGAAGCCCCGCCATCAGGCAGATCCGGATCGGAGAAGTCGCGCACGCAGCAATCATTGCCCTCAATCTGGCCCGGGCTGATCGCGAAGAAAAGGCCGGAGATCGCAAAATACCATGAAAATCACGGCGGATTTATCCGCTTTGCCGGTCGGAGCGGGGGGCGAGGCCTGCGCCAAAGCGCGGGCCGGGGGCAGGCTGGGGCGGGTCGCCCCGCAAAGTGCCCCGCGCGCGGTTATGGGGATGATCCGCCGCCTCCCACATGGTGAGCACCGGGGTCACGCAAGCATCCGTTCCCGCGAAATGCGCGGCCCAATGGTCGCGGCTCTGGCCTGCGAAGGCCTTGGCCAGGGTCTCGGCCAGCCTCGGCCAGTCCGCCCTGTCGGTTTGATCCCAGGCGCCCGGGTCCAACTCCAGCCCCTGCATCATCGCGGCGAAGAAGGCGGGCTCGATGGCGCCGACCGCGACATAGCCGCCGCAAGCGCAGGTATAGCAGCGATAGAAAGGCGCCGCGCCGTCGAGCAGATTGGCCTCTCGCTCGGGCCGCCAGGCACCGCTGGCCGCCCAGGAATAGAGAAAACCCATCTGGCTGACGGCCCCGTCCAGCATCGCCGCGTCGATCACCCGGCCCTGTCCGGTCCGCCCGGCCTCGATCACGCCCGCGAGAATACCGAAAGCCGCGAACAGCCCTCCACCGCCGAAATCGCCCACCAGATTGGCCGGTGGCAGCGGCGGGCGATCGGCAGGGCCCATCATCGCCAACGCGCCCGACAGCGCGATATAGTTGATGTCATGCCCGGCAGAGCGGGACAGCGGCCCCGACTGTCCCCAACCGGTGATCCGGCAATAGACCAGGCGCGGGTTCAGCTCAGCCACCTCGGCAGGCCCAAGACCCAGCCGCTCCATCGCACCGGGGCGCAGCCCTTCGATGAGAGCATCCGCCCCAGCCAATTCCGCGCGCGCTGCTTCAAGCCCCTCTGCGGTCTTCAGATCCAGCGGCAGGATCCGCTTGCCCCGCTGCATCACCGCATCGGCCGTATCGGCGATCAGCGCGCCGCGATCCGCGCTCGGCCGGGTGATCCGCACCACCTCCGCCCCCAGATCGGCCAACAGCATGCCGCAATAGGGCGCCGGGCCGATCCCTTCGAACTCCACCACCCGGATCCCGGTGAGTGCCTGCATCTCGCTCCCCGCTCGCGTTGTTTGACGCCCAGCCTATACTGGCGGGCGATGGCGGCAACCGAAAGGGCAGGCATGGACGCAACAGAGATCCGCCCCGGCGCCCGGAACGCGCTCTGCGATGTGCCGGGGCTGGTGGTCGGTCAGGCCGAGGATGCCGACCGGCCCACCGGCGTGACGGTGATACTGGCCGAGAGTGCCGAGACCCGGCTGACCGCTGCCGCCGATTCGAGAGGCGGCGGGCCGGGCACGCGCGAGCTGGACGCGCTCCGCCCGGAAAGCACGGTGCAGGAGGTGCATGGCCTGGTCCTCTCCGGCGGCTCGGCCTTTGGCCTGGATGCGGCGGGCGGCGTGATGGACTGGCTGCGCCAGCAGGGCCGCGGGGTCGAGGTCGGCCCGGCCCGCGTGCCGATCGTGCCCGCGGCGATCCTTTATGACCTCGCGCTGGCCGAGCGTGCCGGGCTGCCGCCCATGGGATGGAAGGATCCGCCCTGGTGGCGGCTGGGCCGGGCTGCGGCTCAAAAGGCGGGGCGCGACATCGCGCTCGGCAATGCGGGTGCCGGGATGGGCGCGCAGGCCGGAACTCTGAAGGGCGGGCTCGGCACCGCGTCCTTCACCTGGCGCGGGATAACCGTGGCGGCCTTGGTGGCGGCCAACCCGCTTGGCTCGGTCACACTGCCTGGGATGGCGCACTTCTGGGCCTGGCCCTGGGAGCAAGAGGCCGAATTCGGCGGCTTGCCCCCGCCGGACCGGCGGCCCGAGCGGCTTTCCTACGACCTCACCCGTCCGCCGGGATCGGCGACCAGCCTGGCGGTGATCGCGACCGACGCAGCGCTGACCCGGCCCCAGGCGAAGCGGCTTGCCATCATGGGCCATGATGGGCTGGCCCGCGCCATCCGCCCGATCCATTCTCCGCTGGACGGAGACACGATCTTCGCGCTTTCCACCGGAGCACGGCCGCTGAGTGACCCGATTGGCGATCTTGCGATCCTGGGCATGCTGGCCGCCGATTGCGTCGCCCGGGCCACCGCCCGCGGGGTCCATGCCGCTGCCGCTCTGGCCGATCTGCCCGCCTGGCGCGACATCGCCCGGCGCCGGGGCTTTTCGGAAGTTTAAGAGTTGCCTGCGAGATTGCGCCCATGTCGGAACGGAGCGAGCGTGATTGGAGCCGTGACGGCTGGGGAGCATTTCGGACTCTCCGGCGCGTGCTTGGCATGTCGGTCATTCTCAGCATCGCGCTTCTGGGAATGGTCTTCGTACAGAAAAGCTGGCTTGGGGACCTGGGTCACGACCGCGCTGTCCTGGCAGAAGCTGTGACCGAGGCGCGCAAGGCCGGGGCGGCGTTCGAGATGGTCTCGCAGCATGTGCTCGACAGCCGAAGTGCTGGCACCCTGTCTGCCACCGAAGCCGCCTTTCTGAGCACGGCAGGCGAGCGCCTGACCCGGGCAGTCACCGCGCTCGGACGGCTGACAAAGGGCCAGGAGGAGGCCACCGCGATCTGGCAGGCTCCGCCGCACCGGCTCGACTGGAATCTCGAACAGTTCAGTGCGGGGACCAAGGCCCTTGTTTCGATACCGCCCCAGCAGGTCACGGCCGGGCGCCGTGGCGGAGAGGTCGTCTCCCAGCCCATAGCTGCACCCGTGGTGGCGGATCTCCTAGCCTTGCGCGGCCAATACCGTGCGCGCCTGGGGCCGGGGGTCGAGGCGGTCTCCACCGCTGCATTGGCGGTGATCCAGGCCCGCCAGACCCGGCTGACCCGGACGATCCCACTGACCCTGATTGTCACGGCGGCGCTGGTGGTTCTGCCTTGGTTCATCGGGCTCGGCCCGGTCGCCGCGATCCTGCGCGCCACCCAGATCTCGGCCATGGCGGCCGAGACCAGAGCCGATCGGGCCGGACGGATCGACCCGGTCACCGGCCTGCCCAAACGCAAGACCATGTTGCAGAGCATCGATGCCGCCGCCCCGCCCGGCGCGCCCTTGGGGCTGGTGCTGATCGATCTGGCAAAATTCAGCGAGATCAACGATCTCTTCGGCGAGGAGGTGGGAGATGCGGTGCTCTCCCTGACCGCCTCGTCCTTGGGCGAAGGGCTGGATCCAGGCGAGCTCTTGGGCCGGGTCGGCCCCAACGCGTTCCTGCTGGCCAGCACCGGGCGGACCGCAGCGGGCGAACTGCGGATGCTCGCCGAGGATCTGCGCGTGCGGTTGAGCGGGCGGCACGAGGTGGCGGGCCACGTGATCATCCTCGAGCCCGCCATCGCGCTCACCTGCCGCCAGGGCACGGCGCTGGCCGATCAGGCCGAGGCTCTGTTGATGCAGTGCGAACTGGCCATGCCGCAGGCGAAACAGAAGGGGATCGCGCATTTCATCCCCGAGATGCGCGACGCGTTGCGCGCCCGCCAGCGGCTGGTCCGCGAACTCAAGGCCGGCTTCCCGCGCGACGAGATCGAGCCCTTCTTCCAGCCCCAGGTCGCTGCCACCTCAGGCGGGGTAATCGGTTTCGAGGCGCTGATCCGCTGGCGCCATCCCGAACGCGGGCTGCTCACCCCTGTGCATTTCCTCGACACCGCGGAACGGGCGAATCTGGGCGAGGAACTGAGCAAGATCATGGTTGCGAAATCGCTGGCCGCGCTCCGCCACTGGCGCGAGGAAGGTTGCGAGATCCCGCAGATCAGCCTGAATTTCTCGCCTTCGGAGCTGCGCGACCAGGGCTTTATCGACAGGCTGCTCTTCGATGTCGACCGCGCGGGGTTGGCGCCTTCGGATGTGGCGGCCGAGCTTCTGGAGACCGCCCTGATCGAGGGGCCGGAAGATCCGATCATCGCCACTGCGGTGGGGCTGAAACAGGCCGGGTTCCGGGTCGATCTCGACGATTTCGGCACCGGGTTTGCGTCGCTCTCGACCCTGCAGATGCTGAAGGTCGACCGAATCAAGATCGACCAGGCTTTCGTGCGCGACATGCATTTGCGCGACGATCGGCGCCAGATCGCGGAGGCGATGATCCGACTGGCCGAGACCCTGGGCATCGAGGCA
>JBCDKL010000113.1:0-9335 GCA_038746695.1 Pseudomonadota bacterium
GCACGGCGCAGGAAGGGATGGAGATGGTCAGCCAGCCGCTCCGCCTGCAGGACCGCGCCGATGCAGGCGAGCTCGCTTTGAACGAAGGGGCAATGCGTTTCGATGCGGTTACCCATAAATACGGTGGAAGGGCAGGCGGCGTCGAAGCGGTGACGCTTGAGATAAAAGGCGGCGAGCGGGTCGGTCTGGTCGGCCGCTCGGGCGCTGGCAAATCCACCATGGTCAATCTGGTGCTGCGCTTCTTCGACCCTGACACCGGGCAGGTCCGGATCGACGGACAGGATCTGGCAAGCTGCACCCAGGACAGTATTCGCCGCCATATCTCGATGGTGACGCAGGAGACTGCGCTGCTTCACCGCTCGATCCGCGACAATATCCGCTATGGAAGGCCCGAGGCGGATGACGCGCAGATCTGGCAGGCGGCGCGCCTCGTCTCAGCCGATGAGTTTATCCCCGATCTGGTGGATCAGGAGGGTCGGACCGGTATGGACGCCCATGTCGGCGAGAGGGGCGTGCGCCTATCCGGCGGGCAACGCCAACGGATTGCCCTGGCCCGCGCGGTTCTGAAAGACGCGCCGATTCTGATCTTGGACGAGGCGACTTCGGCGCTGGATTCCGAGGTTGAGGCGGCGATCCAGGCCGAGCTTCAGCATCTGATGGAAGGCAAAACCGTGATCGCCATCGCCCATCGGCTGAGCACCATTCAGCGGATGGACCGGATCGTGGTGCTGGAAGACGGTCAAATTGCCGAACAAGGCAGCCATGACGCGCTGCTCGCTGAAAACGGCCTATATGCCCGGTTCTGGGCGCGCCAATCCGGCGGCCTGATCGGCGTGGAGGCGGCGGAGTGACCTGGAAGCCCGAGGGCTGGTTTGAGAGCTTTTTTGATCCTTTCGAGCCGGGCCAAGGCCCGCCGCCGCAGAGCTTGGGTGCGTTCGCGCGCTGGATGCTGGCGGGAAGCTGGGGGTCCATTGGGCTGCTGGCTGCGGTTTCGGTTCTGCTGGGCCTTGCCGAAGGGGTCGCGGCCTGGATGATCGGCTGGCTGGTCGACCGGGCGGCCAGCTTGGACCCGGCTGTGTTTCTTTCCGAGCATTGGGCCGAAACGCTGTTTTTGTTGCTTTTCTTCCTGACCGTGCGCCCGGTTCTGATGATCCTCTCCAGCGGTTTGGTCTCACGATCGTTGGGACCGGGGCTCTTCAATCTTGGGGTCTGGCGGCTGCACCGGCATACTCTCGGTCAGAGCATCAGGTTCTTCGAGGACGATTTTGCCGGCCGGATCAGCCAGAAACAGATCCAGACCTCGACTGATCTCTCAACCGCGGTGACCGAGTTTCTGAATGCCATAACCTACGGTCTGGCAGCAGTGTTCGGGGCCGGTTTCATCCTGGCCGGTGCCGATTGGCGCCTGCTCGCGATCCTCGTTGGATGGTTCGCGGTCTATGTCTGGCTGGTCGCGCTCTATCTTCCCAGGATCAGGCAGCTCTCGAAAGAACGGGCTGAGACCCGTGCCGCGCTGACCGGGCAGATCGTCGACAGCCTCTCGCATATGGTCACGGTGAAGCTCTTCGCACATGCCGGGCGCGAGGAGGAGGCGGCACGCGACGCTCTTGAGCGTCACAGGATCAAGCAGATGGCATTTGGCCGGGTGATGTGGGCGTTCCGCGCATGGCTCTCGATCCTCGGAGGGATCTTGCCGGTCATGCTGATCGGCCTCGCGCTTTGGCTTTGGAGCACGTCGGAGGCAACAACAGGCGTGATCGCCATGTCAGCGATGATTGCGGCAAGGCTCAGCCAGATGTCGGGCTGGATCTCCTTCACCGCGATCACGATCTTTTCGAGCATTGGCACAGTCGAGGACGGGATGCGCACTCTGACCCCGTCCCATGACGTGACCGACCGTCCGAATGCCGCCGAGCCGATCGCAACAAAGGGCCATATCCACTTCGATGCGGTAACCTTTCAATATGGTCAATCCGACAGGCACGGTCGCGGCATCAGCGATCTTTCGCTGGAGATCCAGCCGGGTGAGCGCGTTGCCTTGGTGGGGGCCTCCGGCGCGGGGAAATCGACCACCATTTCGCTTCTGCTGAGGCTCTATGATGTCGAGGCGGGGCGGATCCTGCTGGATGGCCGGGATCTGCGCGATCTTACCCAGGACGGGCTGCGCCGCCAAGTTGCGACGGTCACGCAAGACCCGGCGATGTTCAACCGCTCGGCGATGGAGAACATCCTCTATGGCCGACCGGAGGCGGGCGAGGACGCGGCCATCGCTGCGGCCAAACGTGCATCAGCCCATGAATTCATCCAAGAACTCAGCGATGGGCGCGGGCGCAGGGGGTATGATGCGCATCTGGGTGAGGACGGCGTCAAGCTGTCCGGTGGTCAACGCCAGCGGATCGCATTGGCCCGTGCGATCCTGAAGGATGCGCCGATCCTGGTGCTGGATGAGGCAACCTCGGCCCTGGACAGCGAAGTCGAGGCCGAAATTCAACGCGAACTCGATGCGATGATGCGGGGCAAAACCGTTCTGGCCATTGCGCACCGGCTCTCGACCATCAACCGCATGGATCGGATCGTGGTGATGGAGGACGGGCGCATCGCCGAACAGGGGACCCATGATGTGTTGTTGGCCCGGGGCGGGCGCTATGCTGGGTTCTGGTCGCGGCAATCCGGTGGGCTGATCGGTGTTCAGGCGGCGGAGTAGACGGGATCACTCCTGGGACGCAGCTATGTAAACATCGTCCACCCCCAGCGCCTCGACCCTGCGATAGCCTTTCTCGGCCATAAGGTTCGGTACGTCGCGGTCGGCGGTATTGTTCTCGACAGTCCAGGCGGTCACCGCGATCCGATCGAAGGGAAAGCCGGAGAGGACGTCCATCTCTGCCCCCTCCACATCAAGGCTGATATAATCGATCTCGGCCATCCCGCGTTCGTCGAGCAAGGCGCCCAGCGGCCGGATTTCGACTTCGATCACGTCACCCTGATGGCGTGGATCGGCCTTCACCTTGTCGAGTATCCCGGGTTCGTAACTGCCGAGCAGCCCGCTCATCTGCTTCATGCCCTGCAAGATGTCGAGGAACTCCGCCACGCCTTCCTCGCCACCGCATGCCAATTGCAGGCATTCCACCCGGCGCCGCTGCTGGCAGAGCGCATGATAGCCCGGCGAGGGTTCGATCAACAGCCCGCTCCATCCGCGCATCATCTCAAAGAACAGGCAATTCGAGCCGGTGATCCCATCATAGCCGCCGACCTCGACGAAGACACCACCGGTTTTGCCGCCGAAGATCCTCTCGTCAAGGAAGGCATCCTGGCCCGACTGGCTGAAATGATGCGGGCGGCGGCCGAGAGCACGCTCGCAATCCCACAACGCTTGGTTGATCTGCCCACGCCCAGATGCGTTCAGAACATGTGGGCTGAGAGCACGGAACTGTTCATGAGAGGCGGTCAGACCCGCCTGCGCCTCACGGAGCGCTGCCCGCGCCTTGGCATAGTGCTCCTGGATCTGATCATCAGTGAGCGCCGCGCCGGAGGAGCCCCCGGTCATCCGATCAGGCCAGGGCCGCTTTGACTTGCACGCCCGCAGCGCCGAAATCCATCTGCCCAGCATGGGCGGCCTTTAGTTTGCCCATCACTTTGCCCATATCGCGGATCGAATTCGCACCAGTTTCCACAATTGCCGCCTTGATCGCGGCTTCGATTTCAGTGCCGCTCAGCGGTTTCGGAAGAAAGTCGCGGATCACCTTGATTTCGCATCGTTCCCGCTCGGCCAGCTCCATTCGGCCAGCCTCCTCATAGGTGCGGATCGACTCCTCGCGTTGCTTGACCATCTTGGCGAAAAGCGCGTTGATGTCGCTCTGATCTAGGCATTCCGAGCTATCCTCCGAGCGCAACGCCACCTCGCGGTCTTTCAGCGCCGCAAGCATCAGCCGGATCGTGCATACCCGGATCTGTGACTTGTTGAGCATCGCCTCTTTCAGCGCTTCGCTGAGCTTGGCCCGCATGTCCATTGCCTCTTTCCATCTCATCCACTCCGATCGGAGCGTACAACAGCGCCCCCTGCGCTGCAAGTGCGAGAGAATTAGTTAAAATATTGATATCGCTCGATAAAAATCTTTTCGATCGTGCTTGACAGAGTCGGGGCACCTGCCTAGCGTGCGCCGCTGAAAGAGGAGCAGAAGTAGGGGAAACCTCTGATTCTCAGCCGCGTCAGGCGGTTGCGTAGGCGGACAAAGTCACGGAGCAAAACGCAGCATGATCCCCCTCAGCCAGACGAGCACGCCGATCCTCGGACAGCCCCAGGGCCCCTCCGCCTGTCTCGCGCTGGCGGATGGCACGTTGTTTTGGGGTCACGGTTTCGGAACGACAGGGATTGCGGTCGGAGAGCTTTGCTTCAACACCGCGATGACCGGCTATCAGGAGATCATGACCGACCCTTCCTATGCCGAGCAGATTGTCACTTTCACCTTCCCGCATATCGGCAATGTCGGTGTGAACTCCGAGGATGATGAGGCCCCCGATCCCGTGGCCCGTGGCATGGTGGTGAAGTGGGATGTGACCGAGCCCGCGAACTGGCGTTCGGCCGGGCATCTGAGCGCCTGGCTCGCCCGACGCGGCCGGATCGGGATCTCAGGGGTCGATACCCGCAGGTTGACCCGGGCGATCCGCGACAAGGGTATGCCCCATGCCGCCATCGGCCATGCTGCGGACGGGGCGATTGACACCGAGGCTTTGATCGCCACCGCCCGGGAATTCGCCGGGCTGGAGGGAATGGACCTCGCGCAGGAGGTGAGTTGCACGCAGAGCTACCGCTGGGACGAGATGCGCTGGGCCTGGCCCGATGGCTATCCACGTCAGCAGTCGGCGATGCATCGTGTGGTGGCGGTCGACTTTGGGGCAAAGCGCAACATCCTGCGGTGCCTCGCCTCTGCAGGTTGCGAGGTGACGGTTCTCCCTGCCACCGCGACTGCGGAGGAGGTGCTCTCGCATGATCCCGAAGGAGTGTTTCTCTCGAACGGGCCGGGCGACCCTGCCGCCACCGGCGTCTATGCCGTGCCGATGATCCAGGGAGTGATGGCCGCCGAGAAACCTATCTTCGGCATCTGTCTCGGCCATCAGATGCTGGGCCTGGCGCTCGGTGCCCAGACGGTGAAGATGCCGACCGGTCATCACGGTGCAAACCATCCGGTGAAGGATCTTGAGACCGGAAAGGTTGAAATCACCTCGATGAATCACGGATTTGCCGTAGATTCTCAAACTCTGCCTGAAGGCGTTGTCGAGACCCATATCTCGCTTTTCGATGGGTCGAATTGCGGGCTGCGCCTGGCAGACCGGCCGGTCTTTTCGGTGCAATACCATCCTGAGGCCAGCCCCGGCCCGCAGGATAGCGCCTATCTCTTCGACCGCTTCGTTGCGGCGATGGCAGCGCGCAAGTCTGAATGACAGGTTGAGTGGTTAACGATCTGTTAACCACTAAATTTTATCTAAAGACTGCCGCAAATTCTGTTGCGGGCCGATCGGGGCCTAATCGATGGCACAAATGCTGGCACCGGGCCGCAGGGCCCGTGGCGGGGTCGATCGTCTGGACACGGCCCCGCTGGGCCGTATTCTCACCGATATGGGGGCCATCGATCAGCCGCGTCTCGAAGCGGCCCTGACACGGCAGACCAGCACAGGCCTGCGCCTTGGCGAGGTTCTGACCGCACAAAACGCCGTAGATGAGCCTACGCTGACCGAGGCCCTGGCGCAGCAATGGTCGATCGGGACCATCACACCGGCGACCGATCCGCCCGATCCCGAGCTCTTCAATCCGGACGCCTTGGAGATCTATCTCGAACACAAGATCCTGCCCTGGCGGCGGCTTGGCAACATCACCACCTATGCGGTGGTCGAGCCTTCCCGCGCTGCCGAGGGGCTGGCCGCCCTGGCACCAGATGCACCTTTTGCCTTTTTCGCGATGATTGGGCCGAGAGCGTTCGAAGCAGCACTCGCCGGGCATCTGCCCGAAGCGGCGGCCGAGAGGGCCGCACATCGCACGCCCACGGAATTCAGTGTGCGCGGTCTCGATCGGGCGCGGATTTGGTTTGGGCTCGGCCTGGCCGCGATCGTTCTGACCGTGGTCTTCGGCGGGCCGCTGGCCGTGGCGATGGGTCTGGTCGTTCTGTTTTTAATCAATGCCGCGACCACTGTTCTGCGTCTCTGCGCGCTGTTCGCGAGCAGGCGGTCTCAGCCTGGTCCCGCCCCGGCAGAGGGTATCATCGACCTGGCTGGCAAGCGTGCACCGCCGAAAATCACCCTGATGGTGCCGCTCTATCGCGAGGCGGAGATGGTCCGCGCGGTGATCGACGCGCTCGACCGGCTCGACTATCCCCGCGAGTTGACCGAGGTGATCTTGCTTCTCGAGGACAGCGACCGGGAGACAAGAGCGGCAGTCGCCTCGACTGATTTACCGGGCTGGGTCCGCGCGATGGTTGTGCCCGATGGGCTGCCCCGCACCAAGCCGCGTGCTCTGAACTACGCGCTCGACCATGCCGAGGGCGAGATCATCGGCATTCTCGATGCCGAGGACCGGCCCGCGCCGGATCAGCTCACTCGGGTGGCGGCGCTTTTGCGCTCGGCCCCCAGCGATGTCGCCTGTGTGCAATGCCAGCTCAGCTATTTCAATGCGCGGGAGAACTGGATCACGCGGAGCTTCTTCATCGAATATTCGATCTGGTTCGAGGTGCTGCTCCGCGGCTATCGCGCGCTCGGTCTGCCAATCCCCTTGGGCGGCACCTCGGTCTATTTCCGCCGGTCGAGCCTTCGTGCTCTCGGCGGTTGGGACGCGCATAACGTGACCGAGGATGCAGATCTTGGCATGCGTTTGGCCCGCGCGGGTCTGAGGGCAGAGGTCGATCTGTCGGTCACCGAGGAGGAGGCAAATTGCCGTATCTTCCCCTGGATCCGGCAACGTTCGCGCTGGTTGAAAGGGTATCTCTTTACCTGGTTGTCGCATATGCGCGCGCCAGGGCAGCTTTGGCGCGATCTGGGCCCGCTGGGGTTCTTTGGGCTGAATGTCTTGTTTCTGGGCGGGGCGACCGCCTATCTGGCGATCCCACTCTTCTGGACGGCGCTGCTCGGATGGGTCGTGACTGGTGAGGGGATCTGGAGCAGTTCGGTCCCCGGCTGGGCGATCTGGCCTGCAGGAGTCTCGCTGGCAGTCGGCCAGGCGGTGATGCTCGGCTGTGCGGTCCTGGCGCTCAGACGGCGCGGCGCGCTCGATCTGATCCTGTGGGTGCCGTTGCTTCCGTTGTATTGGACCATAGGCGCGATCGCCGCCTGGAAAGCGATCATCGAGTTTTTCATTGCGCCATTTTATTGGGACAAGACCCGTCACGGCGTATCACGCCAAGGCTTCGGGGCGCCTATGAACACAATCCCGGTCGACACAATTTAGCGAAATCCCCGCTCGGCCCCTGTTCCCAGCGGAAACCAGTTCCATTTTAGGAGCGTGATCCGCAATCTAAGGGAGAAACCCGATGCCACTCTCGATCTCTCGCCGTGGCCTGATGGCCGGCGCTGCCGCAACCGCCTCGCTTTCGGCCCTGCCGGGGATGGCCGCGGCGCCGATGCTGGGCGTCAGCCGGCCCACCCATTACCGCTTCAAAATCGGTGCGTTCGAGGTGACCACGATCCAGGACGGCGCCGTGCAGATCCCTGGTCCGCATCCGATTTTTGGCGAGAATGTCTCGGCAGGCGAAGTGCAAGCTTTGGCGACGGCCAATTTCCTTCCCGCCGAGCAACTCGAGATACCCTTCACCGTCACCCTGGTGAACACAGGAAATGAGCTGATTCTGTTCGATGCCGGCAATGGCGGCGTTACCGGTCGCCGCCCGAATGCGGGCCTGTTGCTGGATCGGCTGGCAGGTGCGGGCTATTCCGCCGATCAGATCGATCATGTGGTGATGACCCATTTCCACCCCGACCATATCGGTGGTCTGATGGAGGACGGTGCGCCCGCCTTCCCCAATGCCGCTTATGTGATGCCTGCCGCCGAGTATGATTTCTGGTCGCCGGTCGAGAAGGCCGAGGCCGAAGCCACTGCGCGGGTCGGCAAGCTGGTGCAATCAAATGTCGTGCCACTGGCCGAGAAGACGACGATGATTAAACCGGGCGACAGCGTCGTATCGGGCGTCGAGGCGGTGGATGGGTCTGGTCACACGCCAGGCCACACGGTGTTCAACGTCGAGAGCGAGGGCGCGCGGCTGATGCTGATCGCCGATCTCTGCAACCATTATGTGGTGTCGCTGCAGCGACCCGACTGGCATGTCCGCTTCGACATGGACAAAGAGAAAGCGGTGGCCCAGCGGAAGGCGATCCTTGGCCAGATCGCTGCGGATAAGATCCCGTTTGTCGGCTACCACATGCCAAGCTCAGCGGTCGGCTTCCTCGAGACGAAGGGCGAGGGCTTCTCTTTCGTCCCCGCAAGCTACCAGTTGAACTACTGACCCAGGGGCGAGCGATTGCGTGGGCTCCCGGTTTCGGGCGCCCATCTCCGGCTTTCCCTGGCGCTCCGATGCGGCTAAGGCAGGCGGCATGAGCCAGAACCCGCCGCAGCTTAGACCCGATCTTGCACCCGCGCCGCGGCTCGAGGCTCTGGCGCGCCCCGGCCTGACCCGGCCCGGGCAGCCGAGGATCGGCATGGTCTCGCTCGGTTGCCCCAAGGCCCTGGTCGATAGCGAACGCATCCTCACCCGATTGCGCGCGGAAGGCTACGCCATCGCGCCCGATTATGCGGGCGCCGAAGCGGTGATCGTGAACACATGCGGCTTTCTCGACAGCGCTAAAGCCGAAAGTCTCGAGGCGATCGGCGAGGCGCTGGCCGAGAATGGCAGAGTGATCGTTACCGGCTGCATGGGGGCCGATGAGACCGCGATCCGCGAAACCCATCCCAATGTGCTGGCGGTCACCGGCCCGCATCAATACGAGCAGGTGCTCGAAGCGGTGCATGACGCCGTACCGCCGGCCCCAGATCCGAAGATCGATCTGATCCCGGAGGGTGCGATCCGCCTGACGCCGCGCCATTACGCCTATCTGAAGATCTCGGAGGGCTGCAATCATTCCTGCCGGTTCTGCATCATCCCGGCGATGCGCGGCCGTCTGGTCTCGCGCCCGATGGCATCGGTTCTGCGTGAGGCGGAACGGCTGGTGGCGAGCGGCGTGCGCGAGATCCTGGTGATCAGCCAGGACAGCTCGGCCTATGGCGTGGATCGCGAAGATGGCGCGAATATCCGAGATTTGGCCGAGGGGCTGCGCGGGCTCGGTGCTTGGATCCGCCTGCACTACATCTATCCCTATCC
>JBCDKL010000114.1:0-9310 GCA_038746695.1 Pseudomonadota bacterium
AGGAGGCGTTCATTAATGCGTTGAAGATGGATGGATAGTATTTGTATTTGATGTATGTCGATTAGAGCGGCGACTCTGGGAATAATTTGGAGCAGACCGACTTCTTTTGCCTTACTGGCCTTGTTGTTCACGAGAGTGAGTGGCGTAATCTGATTAATAGACTGATTGCTTTTCGACGCACTATAAGAGATTGATACGGTTTACCACTTCGATCCGAGCTTCACGCAGCAGAGTTCCTGCGAAAGAACCAATTTGGGATTCAGAAGCATGAGCGTCTGGCAATCATGAGAAACTTTCTTGATGAAATGGCGAAGATGAACTTCATTTCACTAACCAACATCGTTATCGACAAGAGAGGAAAACCCGAAGACTTTGATATTTTCCAAGTCGCATGGGGAACATTATTCCAGAGATTTGAGAACACTCTTGCACATGGGAACTTTCCTGGCGGATACAGGCGATCTTTTGGTACAGTTTTCACCGACGCGACTTCTGGAAAAAAACTCAACCGAATTATGAGGCGTATGTCAGTGTATAATCTGATTTCCAACAAGTATGATCGAGGATATAGAACATACCAATCAATCGAATTATTGAGGATCCATCTGAGAGGGACTCAAAATCGTCTCTCCCAATACAGTGTTGTGATGTCGCAGCATATTTTTTTATGCAGCACCTGAAGCCTAATAGTTATGTAAGGCGAAAGGGAGCTCCGAAGTACTTCCAACGCCTAGTGCCAGTGCTAAACGTTAATGCATCGACCAACGACGATCTCGGCATCGTAAAAAGATAAGGGCGAGTGGTTTCCCACCCGCCAAAAGATCCTAATAACAGGTTGTGCCTGCGTTCAGATCTTAATAGAGATGTAGCGCATTTTTGCACCCCGGTCCACAAAATATGATCATGAGGAGTATTCTTGACTGGGATGTCGCACCCCAAATGTTGTGCAAATCTTGGTTCAGAGCGCTGGTATCTCTCATCTTGTAGATGACGTGATTAGGCTCGCTCCACTATGTAATCATCCTCACAGCCACCGGGCTTCCCTTGCGTCGTCCTGCTCCCATAACGTGTAGCAATTGGAGAGAAGCGATGACCATGACCATGCCTATCTTCGTGCTGGCCTCGGCCGCCTGTTACGCTGTTTGCATGATCGCCATGAAGTTCTGGGGGCAGGCGCCGACCGCTCTGATCGGGTTCGTGATCTTCGCCACTATGATGCTCGGCGTTTTCATGGAGATCGAGGCGCTGAAGACAGAGCGTTTGGGCTTTATCTATGTCGCCATTCTCGGGCTCGAGGTTCTGATGATCGCCGCCGCCTCCTATTGGCTGTTTGGCGAGAGCTTCTGGGAGCAGGAGGTCGCGGGCAGAGCTCCATCCGGATCGGCACAGCGCTCGCCTGGACCTAAAGCGGGGTGTGACGATCATAACAGACGCCCGGGCCCGGTCCGCCTAACCTCCGCTCAGATCAGCAACGGAGACCCAGATGACCGATCAAAAGACGCCCGAGACGCTCGCGGACGACGCCCTCGACCAGGCCGCAGGCGGGCTTGGCAATTTCGAGATCCAAGACCTAATGGTCGATCTGCCGAACGCGGCAGGCGCCAACCCGATGGATCTCAAGCGCGGCATCGACACGGCAGCGACCGGCCTGCCCAAGGGCAAGCGCGTGCACAAGCCAGTTGCCGCTGTGAAAGGGATCGACAAGTCGACCCCGATCCTCGCCGACGGATTGTGATTTGATCCGACCTGACCGGATGAGTCATCAAAGGACTAACCAGGAGATACTGAAGAACTTCCACCGTTTTCAGGGTGCCGTTCAGGAGATAATCGGTCTGCGCTCTCGTTTCCTGTTCAGCTCCATATGGCCCAGCGGGGTCCAGCCGACCATTTGGGTCTCGACTGGGTCGCGGCGCAGCGCGGCCTTCAACACTTCCTCGATCTTCTTGCGGTGCATCTTCTTGAGCGGCGCAAAATCCACAGCTATTTGGCCTCCGAGCCCGCGGAGGCGGAGCTGGCGGGGCAGTTCCCGAGCCGCTTCAACATTGGCCGTCATGGCCGAGCCATCCGCGGCGTTCACATCGACCGCGACCAGCGCGCGGGTCGGCTCGATCACCATCGACCCGCCGGAGGGAAGCGGCAGCTCAGGACACGAGAGCGCCTCCACCGCCTCCCAAACCCCTAAGCGGTCGAAGGGATCATCCTCGGTCAGCGGATCGCGTCCGAATAATTCTACAACGATCTTGAATAGTTGCGTGGTCATCCCCTTCGCATGGATCGCATCCGGCACCGGGTCGGTCCATTCGTTCAACGCCATCTCCGTGCCGCTGAGATGCCAGAGCCGCCCGCCGTCGCCCTCTTCAATCTTGCGCCACGCCGATAGGAGCCGCGCCGCCTCGGCCCCCAGATCCGTCGGGCTCGCGGCCCGCGCTGCGCTGCGCAGGATCAGGCCGATATCCGGCTCGTCCCAAACCACCTCGCCGAGGCTGGAACGTATCTCTAAGTCTCTGATCGAGCGCGATATATTCACTCCTGGCGCACCCGGTGTCAGGATCACCCGGCGGCTCTTCAGCAAGGGACGGCGCGAGACCGGCACCGCCTTGCCCGGCTCGGCATAGCCGCTGACCTGGACCAGCATCTCCGTGCCGGATCTCACCCCCTTGCCCTCGCGCAGATACCCCTGGAGATCCGGCCCCAGCCGCAGAAACACCCCGCCCATATTGGGCATCACCCGATCGACCCGCGCGCGATAGATGTCGCCTGGGCTGGGATGACCGGCCGGATCCTCGAGCAGCAGATCTTCTAACCGGCCATCGACCAAAAGCGCGGCATGTCCCTGGTCGAGCAGCAGGACGCGGCCCTTCACACCCGATATCCCATGCCCTGCAGCAGGCCCAGGGTCTCTGTCAGGGGCAGGCCGACGACATTACTGTAACTCCCAGATATATCTGGAATAAACGCAGCTGCGTGGCCCTGGATGGCATAGCCCCCGGCCTTTCCCTGCCATTCTCCCAAAGCCAGATAGGCGGCGACTTCGGCAGCGCTGAGGCGCTTCAGTCTCACCCGGGTCTCGACTGTGCGCTGGCGGATCTCGGCCCCGTGCGAGAGGCAGATACCGGTCGTCACCCGGTGCCGCCGCCCGCCGAGAAGCCGCAGAAACTCCGCCGCTTCGGCCGCGTCGCCGGGCTTGCCGAGGATGCGCCGCCCGGCGCTGACCACGGTGTCGGCGGTCAGGACAAGCCCCTCGCCCGCCACCGCGCGGTTCTTCTCCAGAGCCATACGTTCGGCATAGACCCGGGGCAGCTCGCCCTTCAAAGGCGTCTCGTCGATTTCAGCAGCGCGCAGCTCATCGGGCACCACGCCGATCTGCGCCAAAAGATCCCGTCGCCGCGGCGACGCGCTGCCCAGAATCAACCGCAACGTCACAGCGCCGTACACCCGCCCAAGGACTGCGCGCGCGATGGCGGAGCGCCGCCCCATGCGATCCGGCACGAAGCGCGCGTGGGAGGGTGGGTGGGCGCGTGGTTCGGGTCGAAGCGCATGGGGCGGCCCCTCCCGGTTATCTCACTTGAAGCGATAGGTGATCCGCCCCTTGGTCAGATCATAAGGCGTCATTTCCACCTGCACCTTATCGCCCGCCAGAACCCGGATCCGGTTCTTGCGCATCTTGCCAGCGGTATGGGCGATAATCTCATGGCCATTCTCGAGCTTCACCCGGAACGTCGCGTTCGGCAAAAGCTCGGAAACGACCCCGGGGAATTCGAGCATCTCTTCCTTGGCCATGGTCTCTCCTGATCAGGTCTTGACAGGCGCGGAACATGGCGCGGGCCGGGCGCGATTTCAAGCGCTTGATTGCTAACCTGCGCGTGGCATTCCCGAAAACCACGAATAACACAGGGGCATTTCCCGCTGTGGCTGATGAAATCTGTGTCATACTTGCACATGAGGGGGGTGCGAGGCCCTCTCCGCGGCCGTCTCGGTCGTGCCTTGGGGAAATCGGGCGCGCGCATCTTGCCGTGCTCCGGCAAAAGCTAAGGGGGCTTTCCTATGACACTCATTTCATTTTTGGCCAGGCGCGCGAAGGCGGCGATGACGGGCTTGCTGCTCGGCCTTTTGGCGACCAATGGCGCAGCCGCACAGGATCGCTTTCTGGGCGAGGTTTTCATGGTTGGCGGGACTTTCTGCCCGCGCGGCAGTGTTGAATTGGCCGGCCAGATCCTTCCGATCAACGAGAACAACGCGCTCTACGCCCTGCTCGGCACCAGTTTCGGCGGCGACGGGCGCAGCAATTTCGCCCTGCCCGACATGCGCGGACGCAGCCCGGTGGCCATGGGAACCGGTTCGAACACCTCGACGATCAAGCTCGGCCAGAAGGGCGGGGCGCAGACCCACACGCTCAGCATCGCTGAAATGCCCAGCCATTCCCACACGCTCAGCGGCACCTATCAGGGACGGCTCTTCGGCTCGACAGGTGCTGCCTCGACCACCACGCCCGCAGACAATTTCCCGGCTAATGTTCAGACACCGGCCTATGCGCCACAGGTCTCGGCGCCGTTGGCCAGCAATTCGGCCAGCTTCACGATCTCGGGCGAAACCGCGGCCGCGGGACAGGGAGAGAGTTTCACGCTGCAGGACCCGGTGCAGGTGATCACCTATTGCATCGCCCTTATCGGCACTTTCCCGCCGCGCAACTGAACCGACCGGAAGGAGAACTCTATGACAATCCGCATTGCATCGCTGGCCATCGCACTTGGCGCCGTTCTCGGTCTTGGAGCGCTGACGCCTGCACCGGCCGACGAACCGGACTACTATATCGGCCAGATCTTTCTGGGCGGCTGGAATTTCTGCCCCAGAAACAGCATCCCCACCAATGGGCAGCTCTTGCAGGTCTCGCAATTCACCGCCTTGTTCTCGCTGCTCGGCACCACTTATGGAGGCGATGGCAGGACAACCTTCGGCATCCCCAATCTGCAGGCCCGCACCCCTATAGGCGAGGGCCGCGGCCCAGGATTGCCCCCCTATTCCCAGGGGCAGGCAGGCGGAGCCGAACAGGTCGCGCTTGTGACAGATCAGTTGCCCGCCCACAGCCATGACACTGATCTGCAACTGAGCGGCCGGGCGCTCGGCTCGAGTGCCACGGCCTCGGCCACCGATCCCACTGGCAATTTGCCGGCGGTGACCATCGACCCGAGTTACGCCCCCGCGATCGGTGCGCCGATGGCGGCCAATTCGGTCACACTGACACTTGAAAATTTGCCTACCAGCGCCGCCGGAGACAATCAGAGCTTCGGCATCCGCGATCCCTATCTCGGCCTGACCTATTGCATCGCGCTCGAGGGGATCTACCCCTCGCGCTCCTGACGCCCTGGATCCGAGAAAGGATGACGACCATGACCAAATTCCTGAGAACACAGGCCGCGATCGGCCTTCTGGCAGCAGCACTGTCCCTACCGATGGGAGGACAGGCCGGGGCACAGACCCTCGTTGTTGGCGATATCATCATGGGCGGCTGGAGCTTTTGCCCCCGCGGCACAGCCGAGGCGAACGGTGCTCTTTTGGCCCCGGGCCAGAACGATGCGCTGTTCTCGCTCTATGGCACGCTCTATGGTGGCGACGGGCGGAGGACCTTCGCCCTGCCGGATATGCGCGGGCGGGCACCGATGCATAGTGGCACCGGGCCAGGGCTGATCTCCCGCAGTCTCGGCGCCCGGATCGGGGTCGAGCAGGTTCGGCTGTCCTCCGCGCAATTGCCCAGCCATACGCATGTCCTCTCAGGCACGGTGACGGGGCAGGTGCTGGGCTCGAGCAGTACAGCCTCGGCCACCGTCCCTTTGAACCAGACCTATGGCGTGACCCAAAACCCCAGCTATGGTCCCCAGACCGACACGGCGATGGGTGCGAACTCGGCCAGCGTCACCGTGGACGGCACGACCAGCAGTGCTGGGAACGGTCAGGCAGTGGGGATCCGCGACCCTTACATGGTGATCCGATATTGCGTGGTTTTGCAGGGGATCTATCCCTCGCGGAACTGAGCGGTCAGGGAAACGCCTCGGCCAGACGCGCCATCACCTGATCGCGCGTCTGGCGATAGGCGACGAGTTTCTGCGACCGGCTCTCGCCCAATGCCGTTGGATCGAGGGTCGGCCAATAGACCACCTCGACCGCCGCGACCCGGGTATATTCCAGCGCCCGCCGCTGGGCCGCGGGCGACAGTGCCACGATTAGGTCATAGGCGCCGATATCGTCGCCCCAAGCCTCCATCTGATCGAAGCTCTTCGCCCGATGGCGCGCGATGTCGATGCCAATCTCGGCGGCCACGGCAATCATGAAACCATCGGTCTCCATCTCGCCGAAAATCCCGCAGGATTGGGCGAAGATTCTTGTGCCGTGCCGGGCCTTCAATGCCGCCTCGGCCAAGGGCGAGCGCACCGCGTTCTGATCGCAGCAGAAGAGGACCGAGCCAGGCAGCCCCGCCACGCCGCGCTCACCCCCGGAACTGCAGCGCGCAGACCACAGTGAACAACCGCCGGGCCGTGGCGAGATCGGTGGCGATCTTACCCTCGAGCCGCTCGAGTAGAATCTGCGCACCCTCGTCATGCAGTCCGCGCCGGCCCATATCGATCGCCTCGATCTTCGAGGGCGGCAGGCGTTTGACCGCATCGAAGTAGCTCTCGCAGATCTCGAAATAGTCGCGGATCGTGGCCCGCAACGGCGACAGCGAAAGCTGCAAGGCCAGGGCCGGATCGCCCGCCTCGGTGGTCACCTCCAGTCCCAATAACCGCTCGGCCATGCCAATACCCAAGTGATAGGGGCCGGGCGGTGCTTCGCCCGCGATCCGAAAGGCATTCTCCTCGGACAGATCGAAGAGTGCTATGTCCAGTTCCTGCTGGATCTCGGGAGTGCGGGCACGGGGCCGCTCCTCGACCAGGCGGACCTTGGCGATCCGGTCACTGGGCAGAAATCCGCTCATGGCGCATGACGCCTGGCACGAACCGAGAGCGCATGCGCCTCCAGCCCCTCGGCCTCGGCCAGCACTTCTGCGCCCGTCCCGATGGCCTCCAGCCCACGGGGAGAGACCTTCGCCATTGTTGTGCGTTTGAGAAAATCCATCACAGAAAGGCCGGAGGAGAACCGCGCAGAACGCCCAGTCGGCAATACATGGTTCGGGCCGGAGATGTAATCGCCCAAAGCCTCGGGCGTATGGGCGCCTAGGAAGATCGCGCCGGCATGGGTTATCTCGCCTGCCAGCGTCTCGGGGTCTTGCGTACAGAGTTCCAGATGCTCGGGCGCGAGGCGGTTCGACAGGGCCGCCGCCTGCGAAAGATCGCGCGCGACGATGATCGCGCCATGGTCCCGCCATGAAGCACCCGCGATCTCACGGCGCTCCAACCTCTGCAAAAGGCGGTCAACCTCGCCCGCCACGGCTTCGGCGAGGGCAGCATCGTCGGTGATCAGGATCGACTGCGCGCTTTCATCATGCTCGGCTTGGCTCATCAGGTCGATGGCGATCCAGGCAGGATCCTGAGCGCCATCGGCGATCACCAGCACCTCCGATGGACCGGCAATGCTGTCGATCCCGACATGGCCGAAGACCTGGCGCTTAGCTTCGGCCACATAGGCGTTGCCGGGGCCGGTGATCTTGTCGACGGCGGCGAACTTTCCCGCGCCATAGGCCAGGGCCGCCACCGCTTGCGCTCCACCTATGCGATAGATCTTCGTGACGCCCGAGATTCGGGCGGCCAGCAGGACCAGCGGGTTGATCTCTCCCCCCGGCGTCGGCACCGTGATCACCAGCCGCTTCACACCGGCGACGGCCGCCGGGATGGCATTCATAAGGACCGAGGAGGGATAGGAGGCGAGCCCGCCCGGCACATAGAGCCCCGCCGCATCCACCGGCCCCCAGCGCCAGCCGAGCGTGACGCCTGCCTCATCCTCCCACTCGACATTCTCGGGAAGCTGGCGCGCGTGATAGGCGCGGATCCGCTCGGAAGCCAGGGTCAAGGCGTCTCGCTGGGCCGCTGGGATCAGGGCGATTGCGGCATCGATCTCCTGCGCAGTGAATGCCAGCGTTTCCTCGGTCGCATCCCAACCGTCGAAGCGGCGGGTGTAATCAACCACTGCATCGATCCCACGCGCGCGGATTTCGGCGATGATCTCGGCGACAGCGCCGCTGACATCCGCCTCCGGCCCCCGCTGGGCGGTGAGGAGCGCCCGGAACTGTTCCTCGAAATCCGGGGCGTCATAGCGGAGATGATGGGGCATGCGAGCGGTCCTCTCAACTGAGCGGTCCGTTTAGCGAAGCGCCGGAAGCGGGGCAAGCGGCGCCAGTGACCCAAGGCTGATCGCAGCTTGGTGGGGATTGAAGCGCGCAGGCCAGTCAAGCGTAACAGAACGCGAGGAACGCTACGCGAGAGATCCGATCATGCCAAACGAAGGCCTGAGAGCGACAGTTTGCGATACGGAACCTCGGAACCTCCTAGCTCATCACTTTGTGGCATCCTGTTATCTGCCAGCTTCAGCCTTCCTCTGATCGTTCGCCAGCCACCCTTCTTCCAATGATGGCGTGGATACGCACCCTTGGGCGTGGCTTCTGTTTGAAGCGGTAAGGAGCAGAAGTAGCGCGAGCCTAGCACCATTCGCAGCGTCACCTGCCATTCTTGCCGCTTGCCCAAGGTCAGGGCCCATGGCAAGGGAGTGGTATGAACAAGATCTCACCCGTGCAAATCCAACCCGAACGGATCACAAAAGCCCATGCGGCCATAGCCCCCTATATCCGCCGCACACCGGTGATCGAGACCGATGGGGCGGTGCTGAAACTCGAATGTCTCCAGCATGCGGGTAGCTTCAAACCGCGCGGGGCGTTCTGGCATCTCCTCACACGAGACGTGCCCGAGGCAGGACTTGTGGCGGCCTCGGGCGGTAATCATGGCGCCGCGGTGGCCTATGCGGCGGCGCAACTCGGCCATAAGGCGCGGATCTTCGTGCCGGAACTTGCCTCACCCGCCAAGATCGCCCTGATCCGCCGGCTGGGCGGCGACGTGGTGGTCAAGGGGGCCGCCTATGCCGAGGCGCTGGAAGCAGCCGAGAGCTGGCAGGCCGAGACGGGGGCCCTGAGCCTCCATGCTTATGACGCGGTCGAGACGGTCGAGGGCCAGGGTACCGTGGCGCGCGAATTCGAGGCTGAGGCCGATTTCGACACATTGTTGATCGCGGTCGGCGGTGGCGGGCTGATCGCGGGTGCCGCGGCCTGGCTGCGTGGCCGGGTCAAGCTGATCGCGGTCGAGCCCGAGCATGCCGCCTGTTTCCACTCTGC